>NZ_CP011340.1:7667500-7967500 GCF_001278075.1 Streptomyces pristinaespiralis
CCCATGCGCGGCATGCAGCCGGTGATGCTCTTCTACAACAAGTCCCTGTTCGCCGAGAACAACCTCCAGCCGCCGAAGACCTGGGACGACCTGCAGAAGGCCATCAGCACCTTCAAGGCGAAGAAGATCACCCCGTTCGCGCTCGGCGGCACCGACGCCTGGACCCAGCTCATGTGGCTCGAGTACCTGCTCGACCGCATCGGCGGCCCCGAGGTCTTCAAGAAGATCCAGAACGGTGACTCCTCCGCCTGGGGCGACCCGGCGGTCCTCAAGGCCGCCCAGACGACCCGGCAGCTGATCGACGACGGAGCCTTCGGCAAGAACTTCAACTCGGTCTCCTACTCCAAGGGAGGCGCCCCCGCACTCTTCGCCCAGGGCAAGGCCGCGATGCACCTGATGGGCTCGTGGGAGTACTCGACCCAGCTGGGCAAGGCCCCCGACTTCGCCAAGAAGGACCTCGCCTGGACCGCGTTCCCGACCGTGGCCGGCGGCACCGGTGACCCGGGCAACGTGGTGGGCAACCCCACCAACTACTGGTCGGTCAACGCACGCACCAAGCACAAGGACGCCGCGATCGACTTCCTGAAGTCGATGGCGTCCAAGGAGTACTCGAAGGCCCTCGTCGACAACGGCGACATCCCCACCACGGCCAACGCCTCCCAGCTGCTCCAGACCTCGCCCAACCCCGGGTTCGCCGAGTTCCAGTACAAGATGGTCCAGCTGGCCCCGAGCTTCACGCTCTCCTGGGACCAGGCGCTGGAGGCGAGCAAGGCCACCCCGATGCTCACCGAGATCAACAAGCTGTTCGCGGGCAAGTCCACGCCCGAGCAGTTCGTCGAGGCCCTGAAGGCGCTCAAGTAACCATGACAGAAGTTTCCACACCGCTCGAGAAGCAGCGGAGCAGGGCGGCGGCCGCCACGAAGCGCGGCCGCCGCACTGCGGCGGGACAGGGCTTCGGCCGTCCCTCCGTCACCTGGGCGCTGCCCGGCATCATCTTCTTCGGGCTCTTCGCGATCGTGCCGATGGCACTGGCCGTCTATCTGTCCTTCTGCTCCTGGGACGGCCTCACCTCGCCGACACTCGTCGGCCTCGACAACTGGACGCGGCTGTTCAAGGACCCGGAGTTCCGCCAGGCCGGCTGGCTCAGCCTGCTGCTGACCGTCATCAGCTGGGCCTTCCAGACACCCATCGCGCTGATGCTGGGCGTATGGGCGGCCGGCCGGCAGCGCAACCGTGCCGTGCTCTCCGCGATCTTCTTCGTCCCCCTGCTGCTGTCCACCACGGCGATCGCGGTGCTCTTCCACTCGCTCCTCGACCCCAACTTCGGTGTGATCAAGGAGATCGGGCCCTGGTTCGGGATCGACCCCAACATCCTGGGCTCCTCCACCGGCGCCCTGCTCACCGTGGCCTTCGTCGGCGGCTGGCAGTTCATGCCGTTCCACACCCTGATCTACCAAGGCGGCACCCGGCAGATCCCGCAGGTGCTCTACCAGGCGGCCGCGATCGACGGGGCGGGACCGGTCCGGCAGTTCTTCTCGATCACCCTGCCGCAACTGCGCAACACCATCACCACCTCGTCGGTGCTGATGATCGTCGGCTCGCTGACGTACTTCGACACCGTGCTCATCATGACCAAGGGCGGACCCGGTACCGACACCACGATCGTGCCCTACCTGATGTACCGCACCGGTTTCCAGAGCTACGACCTCGGCTATGCCAGCGCCATCGCCACGGCGCTCGTCGTGGTGGCGACCGCCCTGTCCCTGCTGATGGTGAAGTTCAGCGGATTCGGGTCCATGCGCTCCACCAGGGAAGGGATGTGACCGGAGTGTCCGCACAGCTGAACACCGCAAGGCCCGTGCGGAGGACCCGCCGGCGCCGGCCGAAGGGCAACCCGCTCGTCGGTCTGGGAGCACTGGCCTGGCTCGTCATCGTGCTGGTGCCGCTCTACACCCTGCTCTCCTCCTCGCTGACCCGGCAGGAGCAGGCGCTCAGCGGCAACCCGCTGGCCTTCCCCACCGATCCCACGCTCGAGAATTACAACACCGTCCTCAGCAGCGGCTTCTTCACCCTGCTGTTCAACACCGCCGTCGTGGCCGTCGCCACGGTCGCCATCGTGCTCGCGCTCTCCGTCCCGCTCGCCTACGTGGCCGTGCGCACCAGGAGCCGGCTGTCGTCGATGGCCTTCCGGACCTTCCTGCTGGGCGTCGCCATCCCCGCCCAGGCCGTCGTCGTGCCGCTGTACCTGCTCATCGCCGAGATGGGCCTGTACGACTCGCTGGCAGCGGTGATCCTGCCGACGGCCGCGTTCTCGATGCCGGTCGCCGTGCTCGTGCTCACCTCCACCCTCCGTGACATCTCGGAGGAGCTGTACGAGGCGATGGGCCTGGACGGCGCCACACCGCTGCGCATGCTGTGGCAGCTCGCGGTGCCGATGTCGCGGGCGGGCATCAGCACCGTCGCGATCTTCTCCGCACTGCAGGCGTGGAACGGCTTCCTGTTCCCGCTGATCCTCACCCAGTCGGAGGAGCAGCGTGTGCTGACCCTGGGCCTGTTCAACTTCATGGGCCAGTTCGGGCTCAACGTCCCCGCCCTGCTCGCGGCCGTCGTGCTGTCCGTGATCCCCATCTTCACGGTCTATCTCTTCGCCAGGCGCGCCCTGGTCAACGGCCTGATGGGCGTCGGCGGCAAGTAGCCCGCCGCCGAGCCCGCACATTTGCCACCACCGAGAGGAATCCCTGCCCGATGGCAATTCCGCATGCCCCGGACGCGCCCGCCGCGGCCCCCGACGCCGAAGGCCCCTGGCGCGACCCCTCGCTCAGTGCCGCAGAACGGGTCGACGACCTCATGGGCAGAATGACCCTCGAAGAGAAGACGGCCCAGCTCTACGGCGTGTGGGTGGGCGCCGACGGCGACGGCGACGGTGTGGCGCCCCACCAGAACGACATGGTCGACGCGGTCGACTGGGACAGCCTCATCACCCGCGGCCTCGGCCAGCTCACCAGGCCCTTCGGCACCGCTCCCGTGGACCCGGCGACCGGCGCGGTGGCGCTGGCCCGCGCCCAGCGGGAGATCGCCGACGCCAACCGCTTCGGCATCCCGGCGCTCGCCCACGAGGAGTGCCTGGCCGGTTTCACCGCCTGGTCCGCCACCGCCTACCCCGTACCGCTCGCCTGGGGCGCCACCTTCGATCCCGGCCTGGTCGCCGACATGGCCCGCCGCATCGGCGCGGACATGCGCGCCGTCGGTGTGCACCAGGGGCTCGCCCCCGTCCTCGACGTCGTCCGCGACCTGCGGTGGGGCCGGGTGGAGGAGACGATCGGCGAGGACCCGTACCTCGTCGGCACCGTCGGCACCGCCTATGTGGAGGGCCTTGAGTCCACCGGGATCATCGCCACCCTCAAGCACTTCGCCGGCTACTCGGCGTCCGCCGGCGCCCGCAACCTCGCCCCGGTCCGCGCCGGCGGACGCGAGCTCGCGGACGTCATCCTCCCGCCGTTCGAGATGGCGCTGCGGGAAGGCGGAGCCCGCTCGGTGATGCACTCCTACGCCGAGATCGACGGAGTCCCCGCCGCGGCGGACACCCGGCTGCTGACCGAACTCCTGCGGGAGATCTGGGGCTTCGACGGCACGGTCGTCGCCGACTACTTCGGCATCGGCTTCCTCGAGACCCTGCACAAGGTCGCCGCCGGGCGCGGCGATGCCGCCAGGCTCGCCCTGACCGCCGGTGTCGACGTCGAACTGCCGACCGTCCGCTGCTACGGCGACGCGCTCGTCGAAGCGGTACGTGACGGCCTGGTCCCCGAGGCGCTCGTCGACCGCGCGCTGCGCAGGGTCCTGATCCAGAAGTGCGAACTGGGCCTGCTCGACCCCGACTGGTCCCCGCTGCCCCCGGTGCTCCGGGGATCGGACGGCGAGGCGGACAGCGTGCGCGGAACCGTCGACCTCGACGGACCCGCCAACCGGGAGACCGCCAGGCTCGTCGCCGAGCGGTCCTGCGTGCTGCTCGCCAACGACGGCGGCGTGCTGCCGCTCCGCGACACCGCGCGGATCGCGGTCGTCGGACCCCGGGCCGACGATCCGCTGGCCATGCTCGGCTGCTACTCCTTCCCCAGCCACGTCGGCGTCTCGCACCCCGGTGTCCCCCTCGGCGTGGACATCCCGACCGTGCTGGCCGCGCTGACCGAGGAGTTCCCCGGCGCCGCGGTCCGCCACGCCGCCGGCTGCGACGTCGACGGTCCCGACACCTCGGGCATCGCCCAAGCGGTGCGTCTCGCGCAGGACGCCGACGTGTGCGTGGCGGTGCTGGGCGACCGGGCCGGACTCTTCGGCCGCGGCACCTCCGGTGAAGGCTGCGACGCGGCGGACCTCTCGCTGCCCGGTGTCCAGGGGGAGCTGCTGGACGCCCTGGTGGCCACCGGCGTCCCCGTGGTGGCCGTGCTGGTGACGGGCCGTCCGTACGCGCTCGGCCGCTGGGCGGACCGGCTCGCGGCCGTGGTGCAGGCGTTCTTCCCCGGCGAGGAGGGCGGCCCCGCCCTGGCCGGGGTGCTGTCCGGGCGGGTCAACCCGTCCGGCCGGCTGCCGGTCGGTGTGCCGTACGGGCCGGGCGGCCAGCCCTGGACGTACCTCCAGCCGCCGCTCGGACTGGCGGGCGGGGTGAGCAACCTCGATCCCACCCCGCTCTTCCCCTTCGGGCACGGGCTCTCCTACACGACGTTCGCGTGGGAGCCCGGCCCGACCGCTCCCGCGGAGCTCCCCACCGACGGGTCCGCGGACATCGGTGTGGTCGTGCGCAACACCGGCGACCGCGACGGCGCCGAGGTCGTCCAGCTCTACCTGCACGACCCGGTCGCCCAGACCACCCGGCCGGACGTCCGGCTGATCGGCTACGCCAGGGTGGAGCTCGCGGCGGGCCGGGCGGCGGAGGTCCGCTTCCGTTTCCACGCCGACCTGGCGTCCTTCACGGGCGTCGGCGGGCGCCGGATCGTCGAACCGGGCGACCTCGAGCTGCGGTTCGCGACGTCCAGCGCGCCCGGCGACGTCCGGCACACCGTACGGCTGCGCCTGACCGGCCCGGAGCGGACGGTCGGCCACGACCGCACGCTGCACTGCGCCACCGTCGTCGAACCGGTCGCCGGCTGACCCCGGCGCACGGGACACGAAATCCCCGGGAGCGGATCGCTCCCGGGGATCTCGCGCTTCTCAGCGCAGCCGCATGCTCTCCGGCGGCCCCAGGTAGCTGGGCCGCAGACCGCCGGTGTCGACGACCAGCTTCTGCAGCACCACCGTCGGGTCGACCATCCAGAACCGGAGCACGTGCCGGCCCGCGCGGCCGATCCGGTGCTCGGTGCCGGTGAGGTTGACGTTGTCGGAGGTGGTGCGCGCCCACCGGCGGTTCATGGTGCCGTCGTCGGACCCGGTGGCCTGTGTGATGTTCACCGTCTGCGGCCGGTCGTCGTCGAAGGACACCGCGTACTTCAGCCCGTCGCTCGCCAGCACGTTGTTCCGCGGCGACAGATACGCCCACACGGTGACCCGGCCGGCGGTGAACAGGGTCAGTTCGTACTGGAGATGGGGACCGTCCCCCGGGGTGCGGCGGGCCGCCGTCACCGGGAACGGCTCCATGCCGCCGCCGGTGCGCCCGATGCCGGGTATGCGCTGCCAGGTCACCGAACTGCTGCCCACGGCCTTCGCGTAGTGCTCGGCCTCGATGGAGACGTAGCCGTTCGCCTCGATGAATCCCGACAGCCGCGCACGGGACACCCACGGATTGTCGATCACCGCTTCGACGCGCACCGTGCGGCCGTCCGGACCGTGGACCTCCACCGGCAGCCGGGTGATGCCCCCGGGCGCCCGGGACCAGTCGACGCGCAGGGTCACCCGCTGCTGTGTCACGACCCGGCCGCGCGGCCGGTCGGCGCTCAGCCACGAGGCACCGGTGCGGACCTCGTAGCCGAAGGAACCGCCGCCGCGGTTGAAGACCTCGATGTACTGGGCCGGCTGGCTCTGGTACGGGCTGAAGACGGGCAGCGTGGCCGGGGCCTTCTCGTTCGGCCACCATGCGGCGCTGCCGTCGACCGCCACGCCCATCTCCGGCCGCTCGGGCAGCTCGATGCGCTTGACGGCGGGGAAGATCTCGTCGGGCAGCGCGACGTGGTTGAGTTCGGGCTGCTGCCACGGCGCGTTGGGCCCGTAGCGTGCGACGTCGCCGTAGCCGATGTGCGGCTGGGTCTGGAAGCCGCGCCACTTGCCGCCCGCGACCTCGTTGTTGAACTTGTCCGAGAGCGCGAAGTCGTCGGCGAGCCGGGCTTCCGCCCGGGCCGCCAGCTCGTTGGTGAGGGCCCGCCCCTGCGCCGCGTAGTGGAGGTTGGTGAACTCCGCCTCGCGCAGCGCGTACACGTTGGCGGTGGCCTCGACCTCGTACCCGACGAGCTGGTACCAGGCGTCCTGGCCGGCGGCCGGTATCCGGCGGCCGATCTCCCGTGCATCCTGGGCCAGCTGCCGCCAGTCCTCCGTGACGCGTTCCAGTTCCCGGTAGTCGGTGAGGCTGAAGGGGGTGGCCTCGTCGTCGTGTACGACGGCGCTGTCGTCCGTGGCGAGGTCCTTCGCCGGGTCCAGGGTGATTCTGCGGTTGAGCAGTTCGGGCTTGCGCCGGGACTGGAGCCGGGCGTACCGGTCCAGTACGGCGGCGATCGCGGCGGCCTCGCGTTCGCCGAAGTTCTGCCGGGCGTAGCCCAGTTCCCACTCGGGGAGCCGGTCCAGCTCCCAGCGGCGAGGGTTCCACGCGTAGTCCATGAAGAACTGTGTGGGCAGTTCGTTGCCCTTCAGATCCCCGACGTTGGTGACCCACAGCCGGTCGTTGCCGTAGGCGAAGGACTGGCTGAGCTGGTCCCACATGTTCGGCAGCGTGGTGGTGTCGACCCACTTGTAGTTGCGGCCCACGCCCACATAGTCGAAGTGGTAGTAGAGGCCGTAGCCGCCGGCACGGGCGTCCGTGGAGAGCGAGGGCACCTTGCGGACGTTGCCCCAGTTGTCGTCGGTGAGCACGACGGTCACGTCGTCGGGGACCCGCAGCCCGCGGTCCCAGTAGCGCTGCACCTCCTTGTAGAGGGTCCACACCTGGGGCAGGGCCGCCGGGTCCTTGCCGGTGATCTCGGAGATGATCGCGCGCTGGGTGGCGATGATCTCGCTCATCAGGTCGATGGCGTCGCCGTCCGGCAGGCTCGTGTCACCGTTGCCGCGCATGCCGAGGGTGATGACGCCCTCGAAGTCCTCGTCCGTCATCCGGCGGACACCGTCCGCCCAGTACGCCTTGACGGCCTCCTTGTTGCGGCGGAAGGACCACTCACCGGTGCCGCCGTAGGGGTCGTGGCCGGGCGTCGTGATGTTGCCGTCCTGGTCGCGCACCGCGGGGACCGCGTGCCGGTTCCACTCCTCGATGCCGCGCATCATCGGCGCCTCGTGGGAGGTGCCCATGACAATGCCGTACGCCTTGGCCGTGGCATGGTTCAGCGGGTCGTCCTCCGCGAACGCCCGGCCCCAGACCGCCGGCCACAGGTAGTTGGCCTTGAGCCGGAGCATCACCTCGAAGACCTTGGCGTAGAAGGCCGCGTTGAATCCGCCCTCGAAGCCGGGGGCCTTGCCCGGGCCGAAGAAGGCCGGGGCCCAGGTGCCCAGCGCAGGGTTCTCGTCGTTGATGAAGATGCCCCGGTACTTCACCGCCGGGGTGCCCTGGGTGTGCCGGCCGCGCCGGACGTAGAGCGCGTCGCGGTGGCGCGGCACGACGTCGTCCCACCAGTACCAGGGGGAGACGCCGATGCCGCGGGAGACGTCGTACGCGCCGAAGATCGTGCCCCGCTGGTCGCTGCCCGCGATCACGAAGGCACGGTCGACGCCGGGCGCCGGGTGCTCGACGACCGTCTGCAGCGACGTCTCCCACGTGCCTTCGATCCCGCGCACATCGAGCTTGCCCGCCTTGATCAGCCCGTCGATCAGCGGACTGCGGCCGATGGTGCCGACGATCGCGACCTCGCGCTGTCGCGGGACGCCGTCCTGGAGCAGCACCGGTCGTACGCCGGTGACCCGTTCGATGTCGTCCCGCAGATCGCCCGCCACGCGGACGACGCCCTCGTGGTCTGCGGAACTCACCACGATGGGGACCGCTCTGCCCGCACGGACGAGGGGGAAGCAGCCCGGTTCCGGTGCGAAGGAGATGTACGAGCCCGGGTCCGTCGCCCGGCTCGTGCCGCCGCCCGGCGCGGCCCATGCCGCGCCGGGGGTCAGCAGGGCCGATCCGAGGGGAGTGGCCAGGGCGGTCAGTCCGAGGCCGAGCCCCAGTACCGTTCTGCGGCTGGCGCCGCCCGGAGAATGCCGTTCCATGGTGCCCTTTCCTTGACGAATGTCTTCGCGCACCGAGGCTCAGCGACGGCGGCCGGCGAGGGTCAGGTCCTGGCGGAGGGCGTCGAACGCCGGCTTCGCCGCGTAGTTCTCGTCGAGGACGTTGGCCGCGCCCTCGCCCTCGAAGGTGTCGGGCACCCACGAGTACTTGTCGGTGAAGCCCCAGACGGTGAAATCGGTGCACCGCCTGGTGACGAGGCAGGCGCCCAGCAGCACGCTGTAACCGCGCGCCTGTGCCTGGAGCTTGATGTTGTCGGCGGGCATCGGCATCCGGACGTCGGCCTCGGTGATCGCGCTCTCCATGCCGAGGTCGTCGAACCGCTTCAGGTTGGCCGCCACGTCACCGGGGAAGCCGTACTGGACGGCGAAGTGGCCCTGGAGGCCGACGCCGTGGACCGGCACGCCCTCCCGGCGCAGCTGCTTCACCAGCTCGTACAGGGCGGTGCTCTTCGCGTTGACGCCTTCGATGTTGTAGTCGTTGATGTAGAGCTTCGCGCCCGGGTCGGCCCGGTGGGCCCAGCGGAAGGCGTCGGCGATGTATCCGGGGCCCAGGTTGCGCAGCCAGATGCTGTCGCGCAGGGTCCCGTCGTCGTTGAACGCCTCGTTGACGACGTCCCACTGCCAGATCCTGCCCTTGAAGTGGCGTACCTCCTCGGTGACGTGGCGGCGCAGGATCTCCCTGAGCTCCTCCGGCGTGAAGGAGCCCTCGGTCACCCAGGCGGGGAGCTGGCTGTGCCAGACGAGCGTGTGGCCGCGCACCAGTTGCTTGTGGGAGCGGGCGAAGTCGACGAGTCCGTCCGCGGCGGCCCAGTCGTGCTTGCCGCGCTCGGGCTCGGTGAGCTGCCACTTCATCACGTTCTCCGCGGTGACCGAGGAGAACTCGCGGGCCACCGTCTCGCGGTAGGTGCTGTCGCCGGCGAGGGCGGTGGTGTCGACGGCCGTGCCGATCCGCAGCCCGGCCTTTCTGCCGAGCGCGCCGAGGGTGGCGGCGTCCGCGGCGTCCCGGGAGGGCGCCACGCTCTCCCCTCCGGCGCCGGCGGCACCGGCCGGGGCGGCCGCGGAGGCGGCGGGCAGCGTGAAGGTGGCGAGAAGTCCTGCCGTTGCGGCGCTGATCGCCAGGGCACGGGTCACCTTGAGCACGGATGTTCCCCTTCGGTGGGGCGGAGCCTTCCGGAAGGCCCAGGAGGACTCCGGTCTTCGAAACTTTCGAAAGTTGCTCCGCAATTTTCTGTGGAACCTAGGGCCTGGCAAATCGGTGGGTCAATCCCCCTGCACGGAAGTCGCACCGCCGGGTGTGTGAGCCCGGGCAAGATCAGCGGGAGATGCGATGCTCGGAAGCGACGCATCCGAACGCCGTCGGCGCAGGGAGGCCTGACTCCATGTCACAGAACAGGTCGCAGGAGAGCTCGCGGCAGCGGGCCCGGCGGACGCCGCCGGGCAGCGGCTGGGCCAATCCGCTGAGGGACCCGCTGGACAGGCGGCTGCCCCGTATCGCCGGCCCCTCCGGGCTGGTCATCTTCGGTGTCACCGGGGACCTGTCGCGCAGGAAGCTGATGCCGGCCGTGTACGACCTGGCCAACCGTGGACTGCTGCCACCGGGCTTCTCGCTCGTCGGCTTCGCCCGCCGGGAATGGCAGGACCAGGACTTCGCGGAGGTGGTCCACCAGGCCGTCAGGGACCATGCCCGCACGCCGTTCCGTGAGGAGGTGTGGCGGCAGCTCTCGGAGGGGATGCGGTTCGTCCAGGGCGACTTCGGCGACGACACCGCGTTCGAGCAGCTCAAGTCGACCGTCGAGGACCTCGACAGGGCCCAGGGCACCGGCGGCAACTTCGCCTTCTACCTCTCCGTGCCGCCGAAGTTCTTCCCCGAGGTCGTCCAGCAGCTGAAGGACCACGGCCTGTCCGACGCGCCCGAGGGCTCCTGGCGGCGCGCGGTCATCGAGAAGCCGTTCGGCCACGACCTGGCGAGCGCCTGCGACCTCAACGAGATCGTGCACGAGGTGTTCGCGCCCGACGAGGTCTTCCGCATCGACCACTACCTGGGCAAGGAGACCGTCCAGAACATCCTGGCGCTGCGGTTCGCCAACTCCCTGTTCGAGCCGATCTGGAACCGGTCGTACGTCGACCATGTGCAGATCACGATGGCCGAGGACATCGGCATCGGCGGCCGGGCCGGCTACTACGACGGCATCGGCGCCGCCCGTGACGTGATCCAGAACCACCTCCTCCAACTGCTGGCGCTGACCGCGATGGAGGAGCCCGCCTCCTTCGACGCCGCGTCCCTCGTCACCGAGAAGCTCAAGGTGTTCAAGGCCGTCAAGCTGCCGGCCGACCTGGCCCGCTCGACCGTGCGCGCGCAGTACACGGCGGGCTGGCAGGGCGGTGAGAAGGCCGTCGGCTACCTCCAGGAGGAGGGCATCGCTCCCGACTCCAGGACCGACACGTACGCCGCGATCAAGCTGGAGATCGACAACCGCAGGTGGGCCGGCGTTCCCTTCTACCTGCGCACGGGCAAGCGGATCGGCCGGCGCGTCACCGAGATCGCGGTCGTCTTCCAGCGCGCCCCGCACTCGCCGTTCGACTCCATGGCGACGGAGGAGCTCGGCCAGAACGCGCTGGTCATCCGCGTCCAGCCGGACGAGGGCGTGACCGTGCGGTTCGGCTCCAAGGTGCCGGGTACATCGATGGAGCTGCGCGACGTGACGATGGACTTCGCCTACGGGGAGTCCTTCACGGAGTCCAGCCCCGAGGCGTACGAACGCCTCATCCTCGACGTGCTGCTGGGGGACGCCAACCTCTTCCCGCGGACCGAGGAGGTGGAGGAGTCCTGGCGGATCCTCGACCCCGTCGAGGAGTTCTGGGACCGCAGCGGAAAGCCGGCGCAGTACCCGGCCGGCACCTGGGGGCCCGCCGAAGCGGACGACATGCTCGCACGAGACGGACGGAGCTGGCGAAGGCCATGAAGATCGACCTCACCGACACCACGGCCAGCAAGATCAACAAGGCGCTCGTCCGGGGCCGCCGCGCGATCGGCACCCCGGCCGTCGGCATGGTGCTCACCCTGGTCATCGTCACCGACGAGGAGAACGCCTACGACGCCATCAAGGCGGCGGGCGACGCCTCCCGCGAACACCCCTCCCGCACCCTCGTCGTCATCAAGCGCCACGCCCGCTCGCCGCGCGACCGCCACGACCCCCGCCTCGACGCCGAGGTGCGCCTCGGCAGCGACGCCGGCGCCGGCGAGACGGTGCTGCTGCGGCTGCACGGCGAACTGACCCACCGGGCCGACTCGGTGGTGCTGCCGCTGCTGCTGCCCGACGCCCCCGTCGTCGTCTGGTGGCCGGTGGACGCCCCGCCCGTCCCCGCCAAGGATCCGCTGGGGGCCCTCGCGCAGCGGCGCATCACCGACGCGTACGCGGTGGAGCGGCCGATCGAGGAACTCGACGCCCGCGCCTCGGGGTACGAGCCGGGCGACACCGACCTCGCCTGGACCAGGCTCACGCCGTGGCGCTCCATGCTGGCCGCCGCGCTGGACCAGGCCCGTGCCGAGATCGTCTCCGCGGTGGTCGAGAGCGAGGCCGACAATCCCAGCGCCGAACTGCTCGCCCGCTGGTTCGCCGACCGGCTGAAGGTGCCGGTCGAGCAGGTCGTCACCGAGGGGCCCGTCGTCACCGCGGTCCGGCTCCGCACCGCCGACGGCGAGATCCACATCGACCGGCCGGAAGGGCCCGTCGCCCGGCTCAGCATCCCCGGGCAGCCCTCCCGCGTCCTCGCCCTGAAAGTGCGCAGCACCGCGGAGCTCATCGCGGAGGAACTGCGCAGGCTCGACCCGGACGAGGCCTATGCCGCGGCGCTGCACGCACAAATCACCGCCCCTGCTCCCAAAACGGTTCCGGACACCGCCTGAACGCCACCGGACGCAACTCTCCGCAATTGCGCGGTGACTCGACGGCGGGGTGAGGTGGGGTGTTTCAGGGCGCCGCCCCGCCCTGGTGTGAAGGCTTTGTGAGGTGCCGTCAAAAAACCTCCGCCTTCAATGAATCTGCACACCGAATGCTCAGGCGGCACACCGTCTCCCAACTCCGGACCTCCGCCCCGCCGCCCGCCTGACCTGCGGCTATCGGTGTCTGTGTGGGAATGTCCAGTTCTCTGCGGGATGACCCGCCGATCGCCCGGCGCGCGAATTCGGTGATTCCGTGAAGGAGATGGCGTCGATTCATGTAGGGGCGTCCACGCGACGGTAATCGGGTGCCTTTCCCGCTGAGAATCCGCTTGCCGTGATTGGCTGCTCAACGGCCTTACGTGCTTTGATCCTTCGCACCGCGGGATTCGAAGAAGGGTTCCCGGATCCGGGAATCCCCCCACGCCCGCCAGGCGGCCGGTACCGCTCTTTTCGTGCCGGGCGCTGCAATATCGAAATATCCATCCGAAGGGAACTTCTCATGAGCTTCGTCCCCACCCAGGAGATCGCCGACTCCGAGCTGGACAACATCGCCGGCGGTCTCCACAGCGCCACGGTGAGCAACGCCACCGCCGCTCTTGACAGCATCGCCCCGGTCTCCGGCACCGTCGCCACCGTGACGGGCGTCGTCGAGGGTGCCACCGGCATCAACACCGCGGCCATCACCGGCCCGGTCACCGGTCTCGTCGCCGGCCTGTAAGACCCGCGGCTCGCCGGCACCCCTCTGCCGGCATTGCCGAGCCGTGTGCCCCGGAGCCGGCCAGGTTCCGGGGCACACGGCCGCGCGTGGTTCGGGCGCCATCGCCCCGCGCGCCGGCCCCTCCCGCACGGAGTGCGGTCGAGGCGGTATCCAGTTCCCCCGTAATCCGAGGCAGTTGAGGGAAGAGCATCGTGCAGTTCCGCCAACAGGCCCTTTCCAAACTGCAGTCACCGGAAGAGATAGACCTCCCGGTCCGTTTCGCCCGGCCGCAGGGGCTGCTCGTCCTCACCGTCACCGTCGTGGTCATGATCGCCGCGGGTGTGTGGGCGGTGACCGGAAAGGTGTCCTCCACAGTGGACGCACCGGGCATCCTCACCCACGCCCAGGGCAGTTACGTGCTGCAGAGCCCGGTCGCCGGCCAGGTCACGGAGGTCCTCGCCCAGGAGGGCGACAGGCTCCGCGCCGACGCGCCCCTGCTGAAGGTCAGCACCCCGCAGGGCGACACCGTCGTCCGCGCCATCGCCGCCGGCCGGCTGACCACACTCGTCACCTCGATCGGATCCGTGGTCACCCCCGGCGCGGACGTCGCGGCCGTCGAACGCGTCGAGAAACCGGACGACCCCCTGATGGCCGTGCTGTACCTGCCCGCGGAGAACGGCTCCAGCGTGCCCGTCGGCGCCAAGGTCGACCTCAGCGTCCAGTCCGTGGCCACACAGAAGTACGGCGTGCTGCGCGGCCGGGTCAAGACGGTCGGCAGGACCGCCCAGAGCAGCCAGCGGATCACCGCCTTCCTCGGCAGCAGCCAGCTGGGCGAGCACTTCTCCCGTTCCGGTCAGCCGGTCTCCGTGCTGGTCGAACTGGACACCGCCTCGGACACCGAGTCCGGGTACCGGTGGTCGTCGTCCGACGGGCCGCCGTACGCGCTCGAATCCATGACCCTGACCGGCGGCGCCGTCCACCTTGCCGAGCAGCGCCCGATCGATTGGCTGCTGCCGTGACCCGGACCGAGCACAACGCCCCCCAGCCCCAGCAGCAGTTGCCGCCGGCCGGCCGCGGCAGGCACCGGCCGGAGGCGGCGGCGCCGAGCGGACGCCGCGGGACCCGTCGCGCCGCGCCGCCGCCCCGCCGCAAGCAGCAGCGGCGCGGCAGCAGGCCCCGTTCCGTGCGCACCCCCACCGTGCTCCAGATGGAGGCCGTGGAGTGCGGGGCGGCCGCCCTCGCGATGGTCCTCTCCCACTACGGCCGCCATGTGCCGCTGGAGGAGCTCCGCATCGCCTGCGGCGTCTCCCGCGACGGCTCCCGGGCCAGCAACGTGCTGAAGGCGGCCCGCAGTTACGGCCTCACCGCCAAGGGCATGCAGATGGAGGCGACCGCGCTCGCCGAGGTGCAGCCGCCCGCCATCCTGTTCTGGGAGTTCAACCACTACGTCGTCTACGAGGGCACGGGACGCAGGTTCGGCCGCCGCGGGGTGCACATCAACGACCCCGACAAGGGACGCCGTTTCGTCCCCGCGGAGGACTTCGACACCAGCTTCACCGGCGTGGCCCTGGTCTTCGAGCCGGACCGCGGCTTCCGCAAGGGCGGCCGCAAGCCGGGCGTGCTGGCGGCGGTCCCCGCCAGGCTGCGCGGCACCGCGGGCACCCTGTTCGCCGCCTTCCTCGCGAGCCTCCTGCTCGTCGCGGTGGGCGCGGCCGTGCCGGCGCTCAGCCGCACGTACATCGACATGTTCCTGATCGGCGGGCAGACCTCGCTGCTCGGCACCCTGTTCGCCGCCATGGCGGCGACGGTGGCCCTGACCGCCGTGCTCACCGGACTCCAGCAGGCGAACCTGCTGCGCGGGCGCATCATCTCCTCCACCCTGAGCAGCGCCCGCTTCCTGCGCCATCTCCTGCGGCTTCCCGTCACGTTCTTCGCCCAGCGCAGTCCGGCCGACCTGGTGCAACGGCTCCAGTCCAACGACGCCGTGGCGGAGACCCTCGCGCGTGACCTCGCCGCGGCCGCCGTCGACGGCGTGGTGGTGATCCTCTACGCCGCGCTCCTGTGGAGCTACGACCCCCAGCTCACCGTCGTCGGCGTGCTGATCGCCCTGCTCAACGTCGTGGCGATGCGCATCGTCATCAGACTCCGCTCCACCCACACCCAGAAGCTGCGCGCCGACAGCGCCCGGCTCACCAACACCTCGTACACCGGCCTTCAGCTGATCGAGACGATGAAGGCGACCGGCGGGGAGAACGGCTTCTTCCGCAGGTGGGCCGGCCAGCACGCCACCACCCTGGACGTCCAGCAGCGCCTCGGCGTGCCGAGTGCGGTCCTGGCCGTCGTCGCCCCGACCCTCGCCACGCTCAACAGCGCCCTGATCCTGTGGATCGGCGGTCTGCGTGCTGTGGAAGGCCATATATCGATCGGTCTCCTTGTCGCCTTCCAGGCGCTGGTGGCCCGCTTCACCGCACCGATCACCCGGCTCAACGGCGTGGCCGGCCGCATCCAGGACTTCGCCGCGGACGTCGCGAGGCTCAAGGACGTCGAGAGCTTCCCCGTCGATCCCCTCTACTCCCGCGAGGAACCGGACCCGAGCAGCCGCCGGCTCAAGGGACATGTGACGCTCGAGAACATCACCTTCGGTTACAGCCCGCTGGACGCGCCGCTGCTGAGCGGCTTCTCGCTGACCGTCGGCCCGGGCCGGCAGGTCGCCCTCGTCGGCGGCTCAGGGAGCGGCAAGTCCACCGTCTCCCGGCTGATATCGGGCCTCTACAGCCCGTGGGAGGGCACCATCCGGATCGACGGCCGGCTGCTCGCGGACATTCCCCGCGGGGCGCTCGCCGCCTCCGTCTCCTTCGTCGACCAGGACATCTTCCTCTTCGAGGGCACCGTCCGCGACAACGTGACCCTGTGGGACCCCTCCATCTCCGACGAGGCCGTGGAGAACGCTCTCCGGGACGCCGCGGTGCTCGACGTGATCATGCGCCGTCCCGAGGGCATCCACAGCCGCGTCGAACAGGACGGCCGCAACTTCTCGGGCGGACAGCGCCAGCGCCTCGAGATCGCCCGCGCCCTGGTGCGCCGCCCCAGCATCCTGGTGCTCGACGAGGTCACCAGCGCCCTGGACGCGGAGACCGAACGCGTCATCATCGACAACCTCCGCCGCAGGGGCTGCGCGTGCGTGGTCATCGCCCACCGGCTGAGCACCGTGCGCGACAGCGACGAGATCGTGGTGCTGGACCACGGCACCGTCGTCGAACGGGGCCGCCACGAGGAACTGGTGGCCGCCCAGGGACCGTACGCCGAACTCGTCAAGGAGCACTGACGTGTCATCCGTACCCCCCACGACCACCGCGTTCCACCAGGCCCACGAGCAGTCCGACGCGGTGCTCCACGCGCTCGGCGGCCTCGGCGCGCCCGTCGACACCACCGGCCTGCGCAGCCTGCACCTGGAAGGGCCGCAGGTGATGTGGCTCGTCGTGGGCGGCGCCCTGGACCTTTTCGCCGTGGACGCGGCGGAGGAGGGCCACTGGCACTTCCTGGGCCGGCTCGAACCGGGCACGCTCCTCCTCGGCCCGGTCGAGGGCCCGCGGCACACCCTGACGGGCCGGCCCTCGCAGGACTGCCTGCTGCGCCGGATCCCGCTGCGGGAGCTGTACGTACCGGACCACGCGTACCCGCCCGCCTACCAGGACCCGTACGGGCGGACGGCGGCCACCCAGCTCGAGTACGCCTTCGGGCTCGGCGTCGGCCGCGGTCTGGGGGTGCTCTTCGAGGCGCCGCTCGAGGGCCGCCCGGCCGGAGAGGAGGCGATGGCCGACGACGACGTCCTGTGGATGCAGGTCGAGCCGGGCAGCGTGCAGTACGGGGCCTCCTACAGCGCGGAGGCGGCGGGCGACCTGCTCGTCGAGGGCGCGATGTGGCAGAGCATGGTGAACCAGCAGTACCGGCTGCTCTCCGCGGTCGACGGCTGGATCGAGGAGCTGGAACGGGCCCACGAGGACCGGACGGCCGCCGGCATGAAGGCCGGTGCCGATGTGCGCGCCCGGGCCGACGAGGCGCTCCTCGCCTCCATCGGCGGGCCGGACCGCGCCGGACGCGGCGCCGGCGGCGCGGACGGCGACGACACCCTGCTGGCGGTGTGCCGGCACGTCGCGGCCGCCGCCGGGACGACGCTCACCGAACCCCCGAGGAGCGGCGCGGCGGACGACCGCGTCGATCCCGTCGAACGCATCGCCGTCGCGTCCCGCGTCCGTACCCGGCCCGTCCGTCTCCAGGGCCGCTGGTGGCGCACCGACGCCGGCCCGCTGGTGGGCCGTCGTGCCGCCTCCGGCGCCCCCGTCGCACTGATCTGGCGCCGTGGACGCTACGAGGCGGTCAACCCGCTCACCGGCTCCCGCACCCGCGTCGGCAGCGACAACGCCGACGAGTTCGACGAACGCGCCGTCATGTTCTACCGGCCGCTGCCCGAGCGGCCCGCCACCCTCTGGCGGCTGGCCCGCTTCAGCCTCCGCGGCACCCGCAAGGACCTGCGGAACCTGGCCGTCGCGGGACTCGTCACCGTCGCGCTCGGCGCACTCGTGCCGATCGCGACCGGACAGATCCTCGGTGTGTACGTGCCGAAGGCGGAGAGCGGCCTGATCGTGCAGGTCTCGCTCGCCCTGATGGTCACGAGCATCGTCTCCGCCGCCTTCATGCTGCTGCAGAACCTCACCGTCCTGCGGATGGAGGGCCGGATCGAGAGCACCCTCCAACCCGCCGTCTGGGACCGGCTCCTGCGGCTGCCGACCAAGTTCTTCGCCGAGCGGTCGACCGGAGAGCTGGCGAGCGCCGCCATGGGGATCAGCTCGATGCGCCGCGTTCTTTCGGGCATCGGCCCCGTGGCCCTGCAGTCCACCACGGTGGGTGCGATGAACGTCGTACTGCTCCTCTGGTTCAGCGTTCCGCTGGCGCTCGCGGCCATCGGCATGCTGCTCGTCATCGGCGCGGTGTTCCTCGGCATGGGGCTGTGGCAGGTCCGCTGGCAGCGCAGGCTGGTGGAACTCTCCAACAAGCTCAACAACCAGGCGTTCCAGACCCTGCGGGGTCTGCCCAAGCTGCGGGTCGCCGCGGCGGAGAGCTTCGCGTACGCGGCCTGGGCGCGGCAGTTCGCCCGCTCCCGTGAACTCCAGCAGCGGGTGGGCCGGATCAGGAACCTGACCACGGTACTGGACGCGGTCTATCTGCCGCTCTGCTCGCTCATCATGTTCATGCTGCTGGCGGGGCCGGCCCGCGGCTCCATGTCGGCGGCCGAGTTCCTCACCTTCAGCACCGCCGTCACCATGCTGCTGACCTCCGTCACCCAGGTCACCGGCGTGCTGGTGTCGGCCGCCGCCGCCCTGCCCATGTTCGAGCAGGTGCGCCCCATCCTCGACGAGGCCACCGAAGTACGCGGAGCGAGCGCGCAGCCCGGCACCCTCTCCGGTGCGATCGAGGCAAGGAAGCTCACCTTCCGGTACGCCGACGACGGCCCCCCGGTCCTCGACGACGTGTCGCTCCAGGTCCGGCAGGGCGAGTTCGTGGCGATCGTCGGCCCGAGCGGATGCGGCAAGTCGACCCTGCTGCGGCTGCTCATCGGCTTCGACCGGCCCGCCTCGGGCACGGTCCTCTACGACGGCCAGGACCTGGCCGCGCTGGACCCCGCCGCCGTGCGCCGGCAGTGCGGTGTGGTGCTCCAGAACGCCCAGCCGCTCACCGGCTCGATCCTCGACTGCATCTGCGGCGCGGAGACCTTCTCGCAGGACGAGGTCTGGGAGGCCGCGGAGATGGCGGGGCTGGCGGAGGACATCAAGCGGATGCCGATGGGCCTGCACACACTGATCTCGTCCGGCGGCGCCATATCCGGCGGCCAGCGGCAACGGCTGATGATCGCCCAGGCCCTGGTGCGGCGGCCGCGCATCCTCTTCTTCGACGAGGCCACCAGCGCGCTCGACAACGAGACGCAGCGCGTCGTCATCGAGAGCACCCGCCGGCTGGACGCCACCAGGATCGTCATCGCCCACCGGCTGTCCACCGTGATGGACGCGGACCGGGTGATCGTGATGGAGGAGGGCCGGGTCGTCGAGGAGGGCCGGCCCGCCGACCTGCTCGCCGACGCGGGCGGCCGGCTCCACGGACTGGTACGGCGGCAACTGGCGTGAGCGGGGGCGGGCGGGCCCGCGGCCCGGTGGGCTACCGCCGGCGGTGCGTGCCGCCGCCCGTGACGAGGGCGTCGCCGACGAGCCTGACCCCGCGGGCCAGCCGGCCGAGCTGCTCGAGCTCGACCGCGTACAGCCGGATCGTGTTCTCGATGACGGTCTCCGCCACGCCCAGCGGCGGCAGTTCGCACCGGGAGGTCTGCAGGGCGGCCCGTACCGCCCGCATCTCGTGCTGTATCTGGAGCTGTGCGTGCCGGGCGAGCAATACGGGATGCCGGTTGAGCGTGGAGTAGCCGGCGTAACGGGCCGGCAGCAGATCGCGCAGCCAACGGGCGGCGGTCCGCTCCCAGTCGTGGCTGCCGGGGGCCTTCACCTGGCAGGGCCAGTCCGGATCGACCGGGGAGAGGGTTCGGGACATTCGTCGTCGCTCCGGGTGGTGCCGATGAACTCTGATCGAGAGATGTGCGGCGGTCCCGGCCCAGGGGTTGACCGGGACCGCCGAGGGCGTCCGCGGCGGAATGCGGAGCCCGGATTGAACACCGGAGGGCGGCGCGAGGAGGGAGCGCCGTACCCCGGGTGTTCGGTTGGGGAGGGCTCGGGTGCGGCCCTCATGGCAACGGAGGACACCGGCGCCAGGAGCAGTAAATATATATACCGTCGAGTACGCAAGGGTATGAAAAATTTCATGCACCGCTGGGCATGAAAAATACCGGTAAGAGACCGGTTCGAGCACCGAAAGCCAGGCGGTTCAGTCGTCGAGGAAGAAGTCGTGCTGATCCGCGACCTGCTCGTAGCCCTCCAGCCGCACCTGCGTCCGCTCCGGGTCGGCGTCCGCCATCGCCTGCAGCACCGCGGCGGACAGCACCCCGGGCGCCGCGTACGAGTCGAACACCAGCCGCGACCCCGTCCCCGCCGTGAGCGTCACATCGGCCTCCTCGACCAGCGGCCCCAGCGTCAGGTCGGTGATCAGCGCGACCCGCAGGCCGGTGCGGCGGGCCGCCCGCAGCGCCGCCAGCGTCTCGTTGGCGTGCCGGGGCATCGCGAAGGCCAGCACCCAGGTCCCGCCCGCCTCCCGGGACTGAAGCAGCGCGTCGTAGGCCACGCTGCCGCCACGGGTCACCAGCCGCACATCCGGATGGATACGGCGGGCCGCGTACGCGAAGTACTCCGCGAGCGAGACGGAGATCCGCAGCCCGAGAACCGTCAGGGGCATCGAGAGGGCCAGCTCCCGGCCGATGCCGAGCACCCGGTCGGTGTCGGCCAGCACCCGCCGCAGGTTCTCCAGGTTCTGGATCTCGGCGTCGACGGCCGCCTGCAGCTCGTTGCGGCGGATCTCCGCACGGGTCTCCGGCGAACCGGCCACCGCGCTCAGCGCGATCGGCTGCAACGCCTCCCGCAGCGCCGGGTAGCCGCTGTAGCCGAGGGACGTCGCGAACCGGGTCACCGACGGCTGGCTGACCCCGACCCGCTCCGCGAGGTCGGTGATCGACAGGAACGCGGCCTCGGTGAGGTGGTCGATGATGTACTGGGCGATGCGCCGCTGACCGGGGGAGAGGCGGTGGCCGCCGAGCAGTGCGAGCACCCGCTCGGCCGGAGCGGGCTGCTGCTCCTCGGGCGGCCCGCCCGGGGTGATCGCGGCGGCCTGCGCACGTTCCTGCTGCCCTGATGGCACCGGTGTGCCCCCTTCTATGTCCAACTGCTGCTCAACATAGCCCACCGGCCGCGCCGGTCAGGGTGCTCGTCCACGCGGGCGCCGGCCCGCCGCCGGCCCCGGAACGAGGAGATGCGCCGCCCGCACGGCCGGGAGCATGCTGGCAGGGTGACCCGGTACGGCGACGACGTGCCCGAGGCCCCCGCCGAGGACGGCCCGGACCCCGTGCACACGCACGGTCGCGATCCGCAGGCGGACGAACTGGTCATGGTCCTCGCCCAGGCCGAGGTGAGCGCCATCGAGGCCGTGGGCGGCTTCGCGGGCGGCCTCTACCTACGGTCCGCCGCACCCGAACTGCTGCGCCTGGCGGTGATCGCCGGACTGCCCTCGAAGCTCTTCCGGCACTGGTGGGGCATGCATGTGAACCGTCCGTTCCCCCACTCGGACGTCTACCGCACCGGCCAGCCCGTCTACCTCGGCGACACGGAAGAGGCCATGCGCCGCTACCCCCAGCTCATGGCGGGCCTGCCGTTCCCCTTCGGATCGCTGTACGTGCCGATCTCGCACGACCGCGAGTGCTTCGGCGTCCTCGCCGTGCTGCGTCCGGCCACTCCCGGGCAGCCGGTCGCCGAGGCCGACCGGCGGCGCATCCACGAGGTCGGTGACCGGCTCGGCGCGACGCTGGCCGCCATGGCGGCCGACCGGCCGCGCATCGAGTGGGACGCCGAACCGCTGGCCGTGACCCTCCAGTCGCTCACCGCGCCGCCCCTGCGGATCGGCGCTTTCGACTGGAACCTCGAGGCGGGCACCGTGACAGGCGACGAGGGCTGGTGCGCCATCCTCGGCACCGATCCCGCCAGGCTCCCGCTCACCGCGGAGGCGGTGGCCGCGCGGATCGAACCGGAGGACGCCTACGGGCTGTGGGCCCTGGCCCGCCGGTCGGCCGAGTCGGACCGGCCGGTCACCCGCAGACTGCGCCTCCAGGGCGCCGACGGCCGGCCTCACCTGCTCGAACTCACCGGCCGCCGCAGACGCCCCACGGACGCGGCCGCGGCCACGCACCTGACCGGGTACCTGGTCGACCTCGGCGCCGGCCCGGTCGTCCCGGAGGCCGCCGACCGGCTCCCGGTGGGCATCTGCTCCGTCGACCGCCTCGGACGCATCTCGTACATGAACGAGCGCGCGGAGAGACTTCTCGGACAGCCACGGGCCGATCTGATCGGGCGTGTCCTGTGGGAGGCCGTCGACTCGTTCGGGCAGGCCGCCCACGAGGACCACTACCGGGCGGCACTGCTGTCGCCCGACCCGGTCCACTTCCTGCTCAGAGGGACCGACGAATGGCTGTCCGTCACCCTCCACTCGAGCCTCGACGGCCTCACCCTCACCCTCGACGCGGGCGCGCAGCCCACCTACGCCCCGGGATCCGTGGCCGAGCCCGGCGCCGGTCTCGGCTCACCGGCGGACCGGGCCGTGGCCCTGTACCGCCCGGTCGCCCTCGCCATCGCGCTCACCGAGGCGGTCACGGCCCGGCAGGTCTCCGCCGTGGTCACCGAGGAGCTGCTGCCCGCGTTCGGCGGCCGTCAGCTGGCGATCTACATGCTCAGTAACCGTCATCTGTACCTGGCCTGGGAGACCGGGTTCCCCCGGGGCTTCCTCAACCGCTTCGACGGGGTGGGTCTCGACACCAAACTGCCCGGCGTCGAGACCCTCACCTCCGGACGGCCCCTGTTCTTCGAGTCGATGCAGAAACTCGCCGCCGCCTACCCCGGCATCCCCATGGACGCGCACGTCGGCGCCAGAGCCTTCCTGCCGCTGATCGCCTCCGGCCGCCCCGTCGGTTCGTGCATCCTCGGCTTCGACCGGCCCCGGGGATTCAGCCCCGAGGAGCGCACCGTCCTCACCGCGCTCGCCGGACTCATCGCCCAGGCCCTCGAACGGGCCCGCCGGTACGACTCGGAGGCGGCGCTCGCCCGCGGCCTCCAGGACGCCCTGCTGCCGCACCGGCTGCCCGCCGTGGAAGGGCTCGACACGGTGGCCCGGCACCTTCCCGGCACCCAGGGCATGGAGGTCGGCGGCGACTGGTACGACGTCATCGACACCGGCCGGGGGATGGCGCTCATCATCGGGGACGTACAGGGCCACGGTGTCCAGGCGGCCGCCACCATGGGGCAACTGCGCAGCGCGGTAAGGGCCCTCGCCGTCAGCGGCCACACCCCCGTGGAGGTGATGACGGGCACCAACCGGCTGCTGATCGACCTCGACCCGGGCCTCTTCGCCAGCTGCTGCTACATCGTGCTCGACCCGGCCACCGGCCGCGCCGACGCCGTCCGCGCCGGCCATCTCCAGCCCCTGCTGCGTCACCCGGACGGCCGCACCGATGTGCTCGCCCTGCCGGGCGGAGTGGTCCTCGGGGTGGACGCCCGCGCCGTCTACCCCGTCACGGAACTGTTCCTGGAGCCCGGCGCGGTGCTCGCCCTGTTCACCGACGGCCTCGTCGAACAGCCGGGCGTCGACATCGACCTGGGCATCGAAAGACTGCGGCTCACGTTCTCCGAACTGGGTTACGCCCCGCTGTCGGACACCGCGGACCGCCTCATCAACGAGGCCCGACAGACCCCCGACCGCCCCGACGACATCGCCCTGCTGCTGGCCGCGCGGTGGTCGCAGCCCGCCGGGACGGCGGACGGCGTCCCCGTACCGTGACGCCCGGCCTTCACACCTGCCGCACCGGCAGGTCCGCCCGTCCCGGTCTCCTGGCCGCCCCGGACTAACGTGGCTCCATGGACAGGCACGAGGCGACCGGCCCCCCGCCCGAGGACCCCGGCTTCCCGGCGCGGACCGCGCCCCGGTGCGGCGGACTCGGGGAACTGGACGAGGCCGTCAGCCGGTGCCGTGCCTGTCCGAGACTCGTCGCCTGGCGGGAACAGGTGGCCACGGACCGGCGTGCGGCCTTCTTCGGCTGGGAGTACTGGGGCCGGCCGGTGCCGGGCTTCGGCCCCGCCGACGCGTCGCTCGCCGTCGTCGGCCTCGCCCCCGCCGCCCACGGCGGTAACCGCACCGGCCGCATGTTCACCGGGGACGACTCCGGTGACCTTCTGTTCGCCGCACTCCACGAGGTGGGCCTCGCCTCGCAGCCCACGTCCACGCACCCCGGCGACGGCCTTGTCCTGCACGGCGTACGCGTCACCGCGCCCGTCCACTGTGCCCCGCCGCAGAACAGGCCCACGACCACCGAGCGGGACACCTGCCGTCCCTGGCTCGCGACCGAGCTGTCGCTGCTGACGGACCTGCGCGCGATCGTCGTCCTCGGCGGCTTCGGGTGGCAGGCACTGCTGCCCGTCCTCGAGGCCACCGGACGCCGACTGCCCAGGCCGCGCCCCGTGTTCGGGCACGGCGCCCATGTCGTCCTGCCGGACGACGGTGAACGGCCGGAGCTCCATCTGTTCGGGAGCTACCACCCCAGCAGGCGCAACGTCTCCACCCGGCTGATGAACTCGTCCATGCTCGTCGAGGTGCTCCGCGAGGCCGCCGGCGTCAGCGGTCCCGGTCGCTGAGGGCCGGCGCCCCCTCGAGCGCCTGCACCAGCTTGTCGGGGGTCAGGGGCAGTTCCCTGAACCGGACGCCCGTCGCGTGGTGCACCGCGTTCGCCACCGCCGCCGCCGTGCCGACGATGCCGATCTCACCGATGCCCTTGCTGCCCATCGGGTTGAGGTGCGGGTCGTCCTCCTCGATCCACTGCGCCTCGACGGAGCGCACGTCGGCGCAGACAGGCACGTGGTACGAGGCGAGATCGCACTCCGCGTAGTCCCCGAAGCGCTCGTCCATGGTGCTGCCCTCCATCAGCGCCATGCCGATGCCCATCGTCATCCCACCGATGAACTGGGACCGCGCGGTACGGGCGTTGAGGATGCGGCCCGCGGCGAACACACCGAGCATCCGGCGCACCGCCACCTCGCCCGTCACCGTGTCCACCTGCGCCTCGCAGAAGACGGCGCCGAAGGCGTGCCGCGCGTGGGCGGGCTCCCGGCCGGTCTCCTCCTTGGTGTCGGCCGACGCGGTCAGTCCCTCCGCCGGCAGCGGGCCGCGGTGGTCCGCGAGGCGCTTGGCGAGAAGGGTGCAGGCCTTGTGGACGGCCCAGCCCCAGGAGGCCGTTCCGCACGATCCCCCGGCCAGCGGCGCCGCGGGCAGGTCGGAGCTGCCGATCTCGACGGTCACCGTCTCCAGCGGTGTGTCCAGGGCCTCGGCGGCGATCTGCGCCAGCACGGTCCTGGCGCCGGTGCCGATGTCGGTGGCGTTGACCCGGATGCGGTGGACGCCGTCGGCGCCGAGGTGGGCGGTGGCCCTGGAGGGGGCGATCAGCACCGGGTACGTGCTCGCCGCGACGCCGGTGCCGAGCAGCAGGCCGCCCTCCCTGGTGACGCCCGGACGCGGGTCGCGTTCCTCCCAGCCGAAGACTTCGGCGCCGCGGCGCAGGCACGCGGCGAGGTTCCTGCTGCTGAAGGGGAGTCCCGAGTCGGGCTCGGTCGCCGGTTCGTTGCGCAGCCGCAGCTCGACCGGGTCCAGCCCGGTGGCGACGGCGAGCTCGTCCATCGCCGACTCCAGGGCGTACATCCCGGGCGCCTCGCCGGGGGCGCGCATCCACGACGGGGTCGGCACGTCGAGTGCCACCACCCGGTGGACGGTCCGGCTGTTGGGGGAGACGTACATGACCCGGGCCGGGACGGCGGCCTGCTCCACGAACTCCTTCACCCGCGAGGTCTGGGTGACCACGTCGTGGGCGAGAGCCGTGATCCTGCCGTCGGCGCCAGCGCCCAGGCGGACATGATGCAGTGTCGGAGCCCGGTGGCCCACGACCGCGGGCATCTGACGGCGCGGCAGGGACACCTTCACGGGGCGCCCGGTGTGCCGTGCGGCCATCGCGGCCAGCACCACCGGCGGCCGGGGCGTCCCCTTCGAGCCGAAGCCGCCGCCGACGTGCTCGGACACCGCGGTGATCTGCTTCCTGTCCAGCCCGAACAGCTGGGCCAGGGTGTCCCTGACCGGTCCGGAACCCTGGCTCGAGTCCCACACCGTCAGCCGGCCGTCGCCCCACTGCGCGGTGGCCGCGTGCGGCTCCATCGGGTGGTTGTGCAGCGCGGTGAGACGGTAGGAGGCGTCCACGCGGACGTCGGCCGCCGCGTAGGCGCCCTCGAAGTCGCCCCTCTCGCGCACGGCGGGGTGGCCGCCGTTGGCCTCCTCGGGTGTGTAGATGTCCGGGCGGTCGCCGGTGAGCCTCACGTCGTGCTCCTCGGCCTCGTACCCGACGCGCAGGGCGGCGGCGCCCGCGCGGGCGTTCTCCAGGGTGTCGGCCACGACGAGGGCGATGTACCAGCCCCTGTGCGGTACGCGGTCGTCCTGGAGGAGACGGAGGGTCGGGTCGTCGGGCTGTCCGAGGCGGGGGGCGTTCTCGTGGGTGAGCACCGCCAGCACGCCGGGCATCTCCAGCACCTCCGCCGTGCCGAGCGCCGTGACCCGGCCGCGGGGGACCGCGGCGGGCACCGGCCAGCCGTACACGCAGCCCGACGGGGTGTGTTCGGCGGCGTAGCGCGCGGCGCCGGCGGCCTTCTCCACGGCCTCCCGGCGGACGGCGGGCGCACCGAGCACGGTGACCGGCCGGCTCATGACCGCTCCTCGCCGCCGTCGTCCCCGTCCGCGAGCCCGGCGAGGACGTCGACGGCGAGATCGCGCGCGAGCCGCACCTTGAAGGCGTTGTCCCGCAGCGGCTCCGCCACCGCGAGCTCCGCCTCCGCCGCGGCGGCGAAGGCCTCGCGGCCGGCCGGCCCGCCGACGAGCAGTTCCTCCGCCCTGCGGGCCCGCCACGGCCGGTGGGCGAGACCGCCGAACGCCAGACCCACGTGCTGGACCCGGCCGCCCTCGACGGTGAGGACCGCGGCGACGGAGGCAAGGGCGAAGGCGTAGGAGGCACGGTCGCGGGCCTTGCGGTACGCCGACCGCGCCCCGGTGGGCACGGGCGGCAGCTCCACGCCCGTGATCAGCTCGCCGGGCCTCAGCTCGGTGTCCACGTCCGGGCGGTCACCAGGGAGCCGGTGGAAGTCGCTGACCGCCAGCGACCGGTCGCCGTCGGTGGAGTGCAGATGGACCGTGGCGTCGAACGCGGCGAGGGCGACCGCCATGTCGGAGGGGTGTGTGGCGACGCAGTGTTCCGAGTGGCCCAGTACGGCGAGGTCGCGGTGGACACCCGCCCGCGCGGGACAGCCGGTGCCCGGCGCACGCTTGTTGCAGGGCTTGGAGATGTCCTGGAAGTAGGTGCAGCGGGTGCGCTGGAGCAGGTTCCCGCCGGTGGTCGCCGCGTTCCGCAACTGCCCGGAGGCCCCGGCGAGCAGCGCCTGCGACAGCGCGAAATAGCGTGTCCGGACGGCCGGATGGGCCGCGAGATCACTGTTGCGCACGGCGGCGCCGATCAGGAGCCCGCCTCCCGGCACGCCCTCGACCGTGCCGTGGGGCAGCCGGCTCACGTCGATGAGCACGTCGGGTGTCGCGACACCCAGCTTCATCAGATCGACGAGGTTCGTGCCGCCCGCGAGGTACTGCGCCCCGGTGTGCGCGGCGTACGCGGCGACGGCCTCCGCGGCCGTGCCGGGTCGGACATAGGCGAAGGGTTTCACGGTGTCACGTCCTCGATGGCCGCCACGATGTTGGGGTAGGCGCCGCAGCGGCACAGATTGCCGCTCATGCGCTCGCGGATCTCATCGGGCGTGAGGGTGACGGACCCGTCCGCCCCCTCCTGCCGCCCGGTCACCAGCGACGGACGGCCGTCGGCCGCCTCCGCCAGCATCGCCACCGCCGAGCAGATCTGCCCAGGGGTGCAGTAGCCGCACTGCAGGGCGTCCCTGGCGACGAACGCCTCCTGCACGGGATGCGCTTCGCCGCCGGGGGCCAGCCCCTCGGCCGTGGTGATGTGCGCGCCGTCGTGGGACACGGCCGGCATCAGACAGCTGTTCACCCGCCGCCCGTCGGCGATGACGGTGCACGAGCCGCACTGGCCGTGGTCGCAGCCCTTCTTCGGACCCGTCAGGTCCAGGTGCTCGCGCAGGGTGTCAAGAACCGTGGTGCGGTGGTCGAGTGTCAGCGTGTGACTGACGCCGTTGACGTGCAGTGTGACCGCGGAGCTATGGGCGTCCGCGACGGTTGCGGCGCCCGCGGTCCCCGGTCGGCTGGTCGGTTCCACGCCGCAGCCCTTTCGCGTCGGATGACATGCTTCGATCTACTTCCTACCAGCCTGCGGTGCGATGCGCGGTTCGGCCGCTCATGAGCCCTCGGGCCCGTCGACGTTCCGCTGTTCGAGGGGCCGCAGCGCCGGACCCTGGAGTACGGAGCCGTCGACCCCGAACCGGGAGCCGTGGCAGGGGCAGTCCCAGCTGCGCTCCGCCTCGTTGAACGCCACCACGCAGCCCAGATGGGTGCAGCGGGCGGACACCGCGTGGCAGCCGCCGTCGTCGTCGCGGTACACGGCGCAGCGCTGCCCGTTCAGACGCACGACCGCGCCCGTGCCCGGTGCGATGTCGGACGCGGAGTCCACATGGGTGGTGCGCAGCCGGTCACCGACGAAGTGCTTGCCGACCTCGGCCTGCTGCGACAGCAGGGTGGGTGCCTCCCGCACGGTGCTCCAGATCCGCCGCGGATCGTAGAGGTCCGCCCACGGGGCCTTGACGGCGCAGATCGTGCCCGCCAGCAGCCGTCCCGCCAGCACGCCGCTGCTCATGCCCCAGCCGCCGAACCCCGTGGCGACGTACGTGTGCCTGGCACCCGGATGGAAGGGCCCGATCAGCGGCACGGTGTCGCTCGCGTCGTTGTCCTGCGCCGCCCAGCGGTACATGGTCTCCTCCACCGGGAAGTGCGTGTGCATCCACTCGTCGAGGCGCTCGATCCGCTCGGGGACGTCCACCGTGCCGGGGGTGAACGTCTCCCCGGTCACGATCAGCAGCCGGCGGCCGTCGCCCAGCGGGGCCGTGCGCACCGACCGTTTGGTGCCCTCCTCGCAGATGTACATCCCTGCCGGATCCCGGTCGGCCGGCAGCGGCGCCGCCACCACCAGCTCACGGCGCGGCGACATCCGGGCGAAGAGCAGCGCCCGGTCGAACACCGGGAAGTGCGTGGCGATCACGACATCGCGCGCGGTCACGGTCCGGCCGTTCTCCGTGGTGAGCCGGCAGGGCGAGCCCTCGTGCAGGCCGGTGACCCGTGTCCGCTCGTGGATCTTGTTGCCGTAGGCGGTGAGGTCCCGTGCCAGACCGAGGAGGTACTTGCGCGGATGGAACTGTGCCTGCTCCTCCATCCGCACCGCTCCGGCGACGTCGAAGGGCAGCCCGGTGTCCTCGACGTACGCGGCCTGGAGACCCGCTTCCGCGGCGGCCTCGGCCTCGGCCTTGAGCGCGTCGCGCTCGGCGCCGTCCCGTGAGTAGACGTACGACGGGCTGCGCTCGAACTCGCAGTCGATGCCGAGCGCGGCGGAGACCTCGGCGACGCGTTCCACCGCCGCCTGCTGGGAGCGGGCGTAGAGCCGGGCCCCCTCGCCGCCCCTGGTCCGGCGCAGCCGGTCGTAGATCAGGCCGTGCTGTGCCGTCACCTTCGCCGTGGTGAACCCCGTGACGCCCGTCGCGATGCGGTCGGCCTCCAGGACCACCACGGAGCGTCCGCCCTCCCGGGTCAGTTCCCACGCGGTGCTCAGCCCGGCGATGCCGCCGCCCACCACGGCCACGTCGACGGTGATGTCCTCGGTGAGCGGAGGGTGGTCCGTGGCGTCGGTGGTGCGTATCCAGTGCGAATCCGTCGTGCGCGGGTGCGTGGCGCCGGCCGTGTGCGGTGCGTGAGATTCGTTCGACATGCGGTCCGGGTGCCCGGCGACAGGCCGGTGAAGCCTCATCCGCGCCTCGTCGGACACGGGTGACTGAGCGGCGGCGGACGGGGTACCCGGGACAAGGCAACCCGGCGCCACGAACGTGCCGGTACGACGATCAAGGAGGTGTCAGCCGTGGAGACCCGGGCCGACACCGGCAGCACCACCCGTCGCATCCCGGAGACGGAACGGATACGCACCTGCAGGCCCGCGGTCCTGTCAGGGCGTGAATCCGACCGGCAGGGGGAGAGCAACCCGGAGAGCAACATCTTCCGGGGCGAGGACTGAACCGACCGTCTGAAAGCGTACGGAGGCGCCAGCCATGGACGGATCCGGACTCTCCGAACCGGAACGGCTGATCCTCGCCGAGATCGAACAGGATCTACGGGCCGACGAATTCCTCGACCGGCGGCTGCGGACCATGAGTCCCGGACCGCCGCTCGCGAGGATGACCCACCGGTTCCGGTCGCACCTTCTCGCCGCCGCCGTCGGCGTCCTCGCGGCACTGACGTTCGTCCTGCTCGCCATGGCGGCATCCACCTCACAGCCCGGCCTGATCTGGGCGTTCTCCGGCACATGGGCGCTGACCCTGGTCGGACTGCTCACGCTCGCCTGCCGCTGGTCCGAGCGGCTGGCGCACCGCCGCCACGCTAGGGGCCGCCGGGGTGCGGGACCGCCTTGATCGGCGGCCGGCCATGAGGATAGCGAGGACCGGTCCCGGCAAGCGCCGGGAGACACCTCAACAACGGCTGGACCGGCTGTGGGGCGAACTTCTCCGTGAGGTGAGGGTCGCCCTCGCCGGCGTGCAGCTGCTCTTCGTCTTTCTGCTCGCCGTCGCCTTCACCCCGCTCTTCCCGCGTCTCGGCGAGAGCGACCGGCTCATGTACGTGGTGTGTCTGCTCCTCGGGGCGGCCGCCACCGGCCTGCTGACGGCGCCCGTGAGCATCCACCGCATGGTCACAGGACGCGGGATGAAGTACGAGGCGGTCACCTGGGCCTCGCGGTTCACCATCGCCGGGCTGGCGATCCTTCTGTGCATGGTGGCGCTCGGCCTGCTGCTCGTGCTGCGCAGCGTGACCGCTCTGAGTGACAGGACCGCGCTGATCCTGGACGTGGCCGTCGTCGGCGGGCTCACCCTGTGCTGGCTGGTGCCGGCGGTCCTGATGCGCCGCGGAAGCACTCCCACGTCCGTAGCAGACCCCGAAGAGCACGGGCAGGACGCCCCGGAGCCGCCCTCACCCGGGCTGCCGGAGCCCCGCCAGGGTCCGGAGGCAGGCCCGGGCAGCGACGAGTACCGCCGGCCCGGAGGGGCCGGCGGTACTCGTCGGGGCGGGTCTCAGCCCCCGTGACCGCCGCTGCCGAAGGCGCCGCCGCTCTCGTCCGAGTCACGGGGCGGCTTGCTCTCGGGTGCGGGCCGGGAGCCCATGTTGCCGTAGCCGTGGAGCTCGTGAGGTGTCAGGCGCCCCGGCACCTCGTGTCCCTCGGTGACGTCGAACTCGTCCGGCTCCAGGCGGCTCTCGTAATGGGTCTGGTGATCGGGCCGCACCGGCTGCTCCTCGGGTCCCGGTGGGGCATCGCGCCGCCGCCGCGCGCCCACCTGCCAGACCACATAGACGAGCAGGACGATGAGACCGACCACGATCAGTCCGAACACGATGACCGCGGGTGCTCCCTCACCGGCCGCGAGGACAGTGGCGACGTCCCCCGCCGGCTCGTTGATAGTGACCATGTCTACCGGGTACCCAATCTGGCCGGTATATCCGCCGGTGAGCGGCCGGACCCCCGAATGGACCCGATTTCAGGACCCCCTTTCAGGCGGCGGTGCGGTCCGCCGCGGTGAGGGCCTTCAGCAGCTCGTCCCGCTTCATCGTGGACCGGCCCGGGATGCCGAGGTCGGTGGCGCGGGCGTAGAGCTCCTTCTCGCCGAGCCCGGCCAGGTCCGCGCTCGTTCGCACCCGGTCCTCGTACGTGTCGTGGTGGTCCTCGGGCCGCTCGGCATCAGTGGCCGCGCGGGGTGACCAGGCCGGATTCGTAGGCGAGGATCACGAGCTGGGCGCGGTCACGGGCGTGGAGTTTGGCCATGGCCCGGTTGACGTGCGTCTTCGCGGTGAGCGGGCTGATCACCATGCGGTCGGCGATCTGCTCGTTGGACAGGCCCTGCGCCACCAGGGCGACGGCCTCGCGCTCACGGTTGGTGAGCTCCTCGAGCCCCGTGCCGTTGCCGGAGCCGGTGTGGAGCGGCTGGTTGACGTACCGGTCGATCAGCTTGCGGGTGATCGACGGTGCGAGCAGGGCGTCGCCGCGGGCCGCGACCCGGACGGCGTGGAGGAAGTCCTCCGGCACGATGTCCTTGACGAGGAATCCGGCCGCGCCGGCGCGCAGCGCCTCGAAGACGTACTCGTCGAAGCCGTAGTTGGTCAGGATGACGACGTGCACGCCGGCCAGGGCCGGGTCCGCGGCGATGCGCCGGGTCGCCTCGATGCCGTCGACGACCGGCATCTGGATGTCGATGAGAGCGATGTCCGGCAGGTGCTGCCTGGCCAGTGCCACGCCCTCCAGCCCGTCGCCGGCCTCGCCGACCACCTCGATGTCGTCCTCGAGGTCGAGCAGCGCGCGGAATCCGCTGCGCAGGAGCCGCTGGTCGTCGACGAGCAGGACACGGATCATGACGTCTGCTCCACGGGGAGTTCGGCCTGGACGGTGAAGCCGCCCTCGCCGCGCGGTTCGGCGCGCAGCCGTCCGCCGAGGGCCGTGACCCGTTCGCGCATGCCGAGCAGCCCGACGCCCGGCACCGGGGCGGAGCCAGGTGCGGCCTTGCCGTCGTCGTCGATGCGTATCTTCAGGGCGTCCGGACGGCAGTCGATCCGGACCGACGCGGTGCCGGCGCAGGCGTGCCGGGCGATGTTGGTGAGCGACTCCTGCACGATCCGGTAGACCGTCCGGTCCACGGCGGCGGGCACGTCGGGCCGTGGCCCCTCGATGGTCAGCGTCGCGTCCAGGCCGGTGGAACGGGCCCGTTCCACCAGCTCCTTGACGTGGTCGAGCCCCCGTGGCGGGGTGGTGTCGTCGTCGCGCAGCGCCTCCAGCGTCGCGCGCAGCTCCCGGGTCGCCTCACGTCCGGCCTCCTGGATCGCGAGCAGGGCCTCCGGCACCTGCTCACCGCGCCTGCGGGCCACATGGACGGCGACCTCGGCCTGGACCTTGATGATCGAGATCTGGTGGGTGAGTGAATCGTGCAGCTCCCGCGCGATGTGCAGCCGCTCCTCGTCAGCACGGCGCCGCGCGGTCTCCTCACGGGTGCGCTCGGCCTCGTCCGCCCGCCGCTCGGCCTGCCGCAGCGCTTCACCCGCGGCGCCGGCGGCGATCAGCCAGGCGATCTCGAGGGCGCCCCGGGCCTGCGCGAACGCCTCGCCCGCGGACAGCCCGGAGACCAGGCCCGCGAGGGGGAGGGAGGCCAGCATGACCACGCTCGCCACCACCGTGAGCGTGCGGTGACCGGCCCGTACGGCCGCGTACACCGCGAACAGGTAGGCGACGGCGGGTACGTCGAGACCGGCCGCCTGGTACCCCACCGCGCACAGCCCGGTGACGGCCAGGACGGGGACCGGGGCCCGGCGGCGCGCTGCCAGTCCCAGGCCGCCGGCCGCCAGCAGCGCGTAGCCGAGCAGGTCGAGGTCCGAGGCGGCGTGCCGCCCGGACAACCCGGTGATCAGCAGCGCCGCCGCCACACCGACGGCGATCGCCCAGTCTGTGACACCGGCCCTGACACGGGACCGCGCTGTACTCATGCGCGCACCTTAGCCGGGTGCCGCCACGGCGCGAGTCACCCTTGCGGACCAGTGACCGGCTACCGCGCGCGCAGTACCTTCGCGCTGCTTAGCGCGTGCGCCGTTCCGTTGCCGTTGCCGCAGCCGCAGCCGCAGCCGCAGCCGCAGCCGCAGCCGGGCGAGGGCGGCCCGTGCGAGCCGGTCGGTTCTCCGCCTGCCGCAGTCGCTACCAGCGGCTGTGCACCTGCGCGCGGATGCGCCGGTCGTACAGGTCGCGGACCGCGTCCAGGGTGCTGTGGGACAGCGGCGGCTCGTCCGCCGCCGCGGCGTTGGCGCGGGCCTGGCCGGCGGAGCGCGCTCCGGGGATCACGCTGGTCACGCCCGGCTGCTGGATGATCCAGCGCAGCGCCGTGCGCGCCGGTGTGCTGTCCGGCCCCGCGAGCTCCGCGAACTCGGCGGCGGCCTCGACGCCCGTCGCGAAGTCGACGCCGGAGAAGGTCTCACCCTGGTCGAACGCCTCGCCGTGCCGGTTGTACGTGCGGTGGTCGTCGGCGGCGAAGACGGTGTCCTTGGTGTACTTGCCCGACAGCAGCCCGGAAGCGAGCGGCACCCGCGCGATGATGCCCACGCCCGCCTCCGCCGCCGCGGGCAGGACCTCTTCGAGCGGCTTCAGCCGGAAGGGGTTGAGGATGATCTGGACGCTGGCGGTGCCGGGCCTGGCGATGGCGGCGAGCGCCTCCTCGCAGGTCTCCACGCTCACGCCGTACGCGGCGATCCGCTGTTCGGCGACGAGCGTGTCGAGGGCGTCGAAGACCTCGTCCGAGGAGTAGACGGCGGTGGGCGGGCAGTGCAGCTGGACCAGGTCGAGCGTGTCCACGCCGAGGTTCTTGCGCGAACGGTCGTTCCAGGCGCGGAAGTTGTCCAGTACGTAGTTCTCCGGGAGCTGGTCGACGCGCCGGCCCATCTTGGTCGCCACGAACACGTCCGCGTCCGGCCGCTCGCTCAGATAGCGGCCGATGAGCTGCTCACTGCGCCCGTCGCCGTACACATCGGCCGTGTCGAAGAAGGTGACGCCCGACTCGACGGCCGCGTCGAGGACGGTGATCGCGTCCTCGTCGGCGACCTCACCCCAGTCGGCGCCGAGCTGCCAGGTGCCGAGTCCCACCACGGAGACGTTCCTGCCGGTCCTGCCCAATACCCGCTGTTCCATGTGGCGCATCCTATGCCGCGCACCTGCGGGTCAGCGGGGCGGTGCGGTGCTCTCCCGCTCGATCAGCTCCGGCAGCGGCACGTGGACGGAGCGGGCGGCGCCGCCGTCCAGCAGGGCGGTCAGCTCCTGGGCGGCGGTCCGCCCGAAGGTCACCGGGTCGCGGGAGAGGGCGGTGAGGAACGGATGGACCATGCGGCACAGCACCGAGTCCTCCCACGACACGACCGACACATCGCCCGGGACCGAGAGACCGAGGCCGGCGACGACCGCCGCGCCGGCGGCCGCCATCACGTCGTTGTCGTACACCAGCGCCGTGGGCCGGCTGCCGGAGGTGAGGACCCGGCGTGTCACCGCCGCGCCCTGGGTGTCGGAGTAGTCGGTGGTCACCGAGCGGACCTCGGCCAGGCCGCGGCGCTCGGCCTCCGCGCGCAGTGAGCGGATACGCCGGTCGGTGTGGGCGAGCGAGGACAGGCCCGCGATGTGCACGATCCGGCGGTGGCCGAGCTCGTGCAGGCGGCCCACCACGTGGGCCATGGCCCCGGTGTCGTCGGCCCGCACCTGGGACAGGTTCGGGTGCTCCTCCGGGAGGCCGCCGATGACGACGCCGGGCAGGCCGAGCTCGTCCAGCAGCGCGGGCCGGGGGTCGTCGGTACGGGGGTCGACGACGAGAACGCCGTCGACCCGGTGCTCCGCCCACCAGCGGCGGTAGACCGCGCACTCGGCGTCCACGTCCTCCACCACCTGGAACAGCAGGCCGAGTTGGCGTTCGGAGAGGACCTCCTGGATGCCGGAGATCAGCTGGAGGAAGAACGAGTCCACGCCCAGGGTGGTGGCGGGCCGCGCGAGGACCAGCCCGACCGTCGCCGCGCCTTCCCCGGACAGTGCGCGGGCGGCGGTGCTCGGCCGCCAGCCCAGCTGCTCGGCGACCCGGCGGACCCGGTCCCTGGTGATCTCGGAGACGCCGGGGCGGTCGTTGAGCGCGAAGGAGACCGCGCTCTCCGAGACCCCGGCGCGCCGGGCGATGTCCTTCATCGTCGGCCGCCGCGCGGGTGCGCGTCTGCTCGGCGGAGTGTCCTTGGCGGACGGGGTGCTGGCAGTCACCCGGACCCCTTTCCCGTGTTCCCCCGGCCCGTCGGCGAACCGGGCCGGGAGCATCCTATGGCCTGCGGCGGGCAAGGCCGAACGGTCGTCGCCCGATGACTAATGCGCTTGAGTCCTTGGAGCCTAAAGCGCATTAGTAGATCAACGCAAGGCGCCTTACAAAGGGCTCTGACCTGTACTGATGCTCGCCCATAGGGATTAGGTCGGCGAATCTGTTGACTTTCTCCGGCGGTGCAATGCAAGGTCTGCTGGGCAAACGGCCGCCGCCCGCTTCGGCGGTGCGGTCCGCCGCTGCCCGTCACGCGTCTGGTCCGAGCAAAGGAGCCGTTCACCGTGCGCATCAACCGCAGGGCAGTCGCCGCTGCCGCCGTCATCGCCGTCGTCCTGCCGCTGAGTGCCTGCGGGGGCTCCGAGGCGGGTTCGTCCGACGCCTCCGGCAAGGTGGCGGGCAAGATCACCTTCCAGACCTGGAACCTCCAGGCCAACTTCAAGGACTACTTCAACGGGCTCATCGCCGACTTCGAGAAGCAGCACCCGGGCACCGACGTGAAGTGGGTCGACCGGCCGGCCGAGGGGTACGCGGACAAGATCAGCGCCGACGCCGCCGGCGGCACCCTGCCCGACGTCGTGAACGTCTCGCCGGACCTGGTCGCGCCGCTGGCGAAGGCGGGCCTCGCGCTCGACCTGGACAAGGCCGCACCGCAGTACAAGAAGGAGTACCTGCCGGGTGCCTGGGACGCGCACCGCGTACCGGGCGCGGAGGGCACCTACGCCTTCCCCTGGTACCTCAACACCGGCCCCCTGTTCTACAACAAGCGTCTCCTGAAGGACGCCGGCCTCGACCCCGAGAAGCCGCCGACGACGTACGACGAGGTCTTCGACGCCGGACTCACGATGGCGCGGCAGAGCAAGGGCAAGGTCGCCGCCCTCGCCAACGTGCCCACCATCGAGGACTTCGGCCGCTACGGAGTCCCGCTGATGAACGAGGACGGCACGGCCTTCTCCTTCAACGACCCCAAGGGCGTCGAACTGCTCACCCGCTACAAGGAGTTGTACGACGCCAAGGCGCTCGACCCCCAGGCGCTCACGGCCACCCCCGAGTCCTCCGGGCACAAGTTCCTCACCGAGTCCGTGGCCATGAACCCGGGCAGCGCGCTCGACCTCGCCAACTTCAAGAAGCAGGCCCCGAGCCTCTACAAGAACATCGGCATCACCGACCAGATCACCAGCACCGGCAAGGCCAACATGTACGTCATGGGCGTCATGGTGAACGCGCGGAGCAAGCAGAAGCCCGCCGCCGTGGCCTTCGCCCACTTCGTCACCGACGCCACCCGGCAGATGGAGTTCGCCAAGCAGGTGGCGATCTTCCCCAGCACCGCGGGCTCCCTCGACGACCCCTACTTCACCGAGGAGGACGGCACCGACGAGACCCGGGTGAGGGTCGCGGCCGCCAAGTCCCTGAAGACGGCCGTCAATTACACGCCTGTGCTGTTCAGCGAGCAGATGAAGACCGAGCTGCGCAACGCCGTCGCCCGGGCGCTGCAGGGGAAGCAGAGCCCCGAGGAAGCGCTTGACAACGCTGTCAAGGCCTGCGACCGGCTGCTCCGGCAGAGCTGATCGGCCCTTGTCATGAAGACTTCCACCGCCTCCGGCACGACCACCTCCGACCTCGTCCCGGCCGGCCCGCCACTTCATGGCCCCGGCCACGGAACGGGCTCCGAGGGGCGCCGCCCGCGCCGCGGCATCCGGCGCCATCTGCCGTACAGCCCCTGGCTGTTCGCGGCGCCCGGACTGCTCGTCGTCGGCGCGTTCAGCCTGTACCCGTTCCTGAGCACCCTCGTCAACGCGTTCACCGACCGCCGCACCCTCGTCCCCGGCGAGTTCGTCGGTCTGGCGAACTTCCGCGAGCTGCTCGACGACGAGATGTTCTGGATCGGCCTGCGCAACAGCAGCCTGTACGTGCTCGGCGTCGTACCCGCGCTGGTGATCCTGCCGCTGCTGCTGGCCATGCTCGTCCAGCGCCAGATCCCCGGCATCACCTTCTTCCGCTCCGCCTTCTACACCCCGGTCGTCGCCTCGATCGTCGTGGTGGGGCTGATCTGGGTCTGGATGCTCGACGACCGGGGCCTGGTCAACTCGGTGCTGGAGGCGGTGGGAGTCGGCCGCGTCGGATTCCTGAGCGACCAGTGGCTCCTGCTGCTGAGCGCCATGGGCGTCACGGTGTGGAAGGGCCTCGGCTATTACATGATCATCTACCTGGCGGCGCTGGCGAACGTCCCGCGAGAACTGCACGAGGCCGCCGCCGTCGACGGCGCCGGCCCCGTACGCCGGTTCTTCACCGTCACCGTTCCCGCCGTCCGCTCCACCATGGTCCTCGTCGGGGCCCTGTCCTCGGTCGCCGCGTTCAAGGTGTTCTCCGAGGTCTACCTGATGGCGGGTCCCTCCGGCGGACCGGCCGGCGAGGACACCACGCTGGTGATGCTCGTCCAGCGCGTCGGCACCGGCCTGTCGGGCCGCGTCGGTTACGCCTCCGCGATCTCCGTCGTCGTCTTCGTCGTCACCGTCGCGCTGATGCTGCTCGTGCTGCGCGCCGACCGCAAGGAGGACGCGTGAGCGTCATCAACGTCACCGACGCCGACGGCAAGCGGATCCCCGTCACCGGGCTCGCGGTGCGGTACGTGCTGCTGCTCGCCGTGCTCGCGCTGACCGTCGGCCCGTTCCTGTGGCAGTTGTCCACCTCGCTCAAGGGCCCGCACGAGGACATCTTCAGCTCCCCGCCGAAGTTCCTCCCCGGCGAACCGACCCTCGACAACTACACCCGCGTCGCGCAGACCATCCCCGTCTGGGACTACGCGCTCAACTCGCTGAAGGTCGCCGCCGCCAACGTCGTCACCAACTGTGTGGGAGCCGCCCTCGCCGGCTACGCGCTGGCCAGGATGCGCTACCGGGGGCGCAGGGCCGCCACGCTGGCGTTCATCCTCGCCATGCTCGTCCCCGTCGAGGGCATCATCATCGCCCAGTTCACCACCATGCGGGACCTCGGCCTGAACAACACCCTCCTCGGGGTGCTGCTGCCCGGCTCCATCGGCGCCATGAACGTCCTGCTGATGCGCAACGCCTTCCTGAACCTGCCGAACGAGGTCGAGGAAGCGGCGTACGTGGACGGGGCGAACGTCTGGCAGCGGTTCCTGCGCATCGCCCTGCCCTCGGTCAAGGGCACCCTCGCCGTCGTGGCCATCTTCGCGTTCATGGGGGCCTGGGACGACTTCCTGTGGCCGCTGATCGTGCTCAGCGACCCGGAGAACTTCACCCTCACCATCGGCCTCAACTACCTCCACGGCACCTTCGCCAACGACGAACGCCTGGTCGCCGCGGGCACGATCATCGCCGTGCTCCCGCTGATCGTCCTCTTCGCCTGCCTCCAGCGGTTCTTCTTCCGCGGCGTCGGCGAAGGCGCCGTCAAGGGCTGACACCGGCGCGCGTGGCACGGCCCCTTGGGCGCAGCGCGCGGCCGAACGGCCTTCCGACCCACACCCCACGAGACTTGGACGTCGCCGCCTCATGAGCTCCGCCCCGCCGCGCTTCGGCGCCAACTACACCCCCAGCCAGGGCTGGTTCCACCACTGGCTGGACTTCGACCTCGACGAGGTGCGTGCCGACCTCGACTCGATCGCCGGCCTCGGTCTCGACCACATCCGCGTCTTCCCGCTCTGGCCGCTGTTCCAGCCCAACCGCACCCTCGTCCGCCCCCGCGCCGTCGAACAGCTCGTACAGCTCGCCGACGCCGCGGCCGAGCGCGGCCTGGACGTCAACGTCGACGGCCTCCAGGGCCATCTGTCCAGCTTCGACTTCCTGCCCGCCTGGACCCGGACCTGGCACCGGCGGAACATCTTCACCGACCCGGACGTCGTCGCCGGACAGGCCGAGTACCTCAGGACCCTGGCCGCGGCCCTCGCCGACCGGCCCAACTTCATCGGCATGACCGTCGGCAACGAGATCGCGCAGTTCGCCGCCGCGCCGCACCCCGATCCCGACCGCATCACCCCCGCTCAGGCCGGCAGCTGGCTCGACCGCCTGCTCGCCGCCTGCGAGGAGGGCGCGCCCGGCCGGATGCACCTGCACGCCGAGTACGACGCCTCCTGGTACCAGGACGACCAGCCCTTCACCCCCGCCCACGCCGCCCGGACCGGCGCGGTCACCGCCGTGCACTCCTGGGTCTTCAACGGCACCGCGCAGCGGCACGGCGCCACCGCCACGGCCACCGAGCACCACGCCGCCTACCTCGTCGAACTGTCGAAGGCCTGGGCGCTGGAGCCGCACCGCCCGGTGTGGCTCCAGGAGGTCGGTGCGCCCGCGCCGCACATCCCGCCGGAGCACGCCGCCGCGTTCACCGCGGCCACCGTCGCGAACGCCCTCGACTGCCCGGACCTGTGGGGCGTCACCTGGTGGTGCTCCCACGACGTGTCCCGCTCGCTCGCCGACTTCCCCGAACTCGAGTACACCCTCGGCCTGCTGACCAACGACCGCCGCGTCAAGCCGGCCGGGCAGGCCGTCGCCCGGATCGCCGCGCAGTGGCGTGACCGCGAGCACCGGCCCGCCCCACGGACCTGTGCCCTCGTCGTCGACGCCGGCGACGAGGAGACCGCGCCCCGGCGCTCCGTCTGCGCCCCCGGCGGCCCCGTATTCGAGGCCTTCGCCCGGCTCACCGCCGACGGCGCCCGCCCCACCACCGTCCTCGCGAGCCGCGCCGATGACACGGACCACCTCGCCGCCCGCGGCATCACCGAGGTCGTCACCCCCGAACAGGCCGGTCTCCCCGCGAGGCCGGCCACCCGCACCGCACCGTAAGCCGTCCACGACACGATACGGAGCACACGACATGGCCCCCCACCTCAGCAGACGAGGCATCCTCAAGGCATCCGCCGCGGCGGCCCTCGTCCCCGCCCTCGCACCGGCCACGGCCGCCGCCGCGAAGCGGAAGTCGCTCGGCGCGCCGTACGCCTCCTACTGGTACCCGGACTCGCTGCCTCCCGGCACCCCGGGGGAGGGCATCACCTGGCGCAGCCTGAAGACCTGGCGCGCGGAGGACGACGCCGACCTGCCGTTCAACAAGGCGTCGGTCCCGGCGGCGCGCCGGTTCACCCCGCCCCCCGTCAACGCCACGGCCCGTGCGGACAGGGCCCGGATCCAGTCCCTCGTCTCCTTCGCGCCCACGGCCTCGAACCCGCCCCAGGGCGCACCCACCGCCGACTACTACGCCACGACCCACTGGGGATACGTGGACGAACTGGTCTTCTGGGGCGGCTCCTCCGGCGAGGGCCTGATCCTCGCGCCCAACGCCCCCGTCGTCGACGCCGCCCACCGCCACGGCGTGCCCGTGCTCGGCAACGTCTTCCTGCCGCCCGTGGCCTACGGCGGCGATCTGCGCTGGACCCGGGACCTCGTGCAGAAGGACTCCTTCGGACGTTTCCCGCTCGCCGCGCAACTCGTCGCCGTCGCCGTGGCGTACGGCTTCGACGGCTGGTTCGTCAACGCCGAGACCGGCGGCGGCGACAGCACCCTCGCCGCCGACATGCGCGGCTTCCTCACGGAACTGAGGAGTCTCGGCACAGCGAAGGGCCTGAGGGTCACCTGGTACGACTCGATGACCGTGAACGGCTCCGTGAGCTGGCAGGGCGCGCTCAACGAGCTCAACCGTCCGTTCTTCGAGGCGGCCGACTCCATGTTCGTCGACTTCCGCTGGTCGCGTTCCACCCTCGGCTCCTCCGGGCAGCTGGCCGACCGGATCGGACGCAGCCGCTACGAGCTGTGGGCCGGCGTCGACGTCGAGGCGAGCGGCTGGAACAAGTCCGTCGACTGGGACGCCATCGTCCCCTCGAACGGCGACGCCGTCGTCTCGCTCGGCATCTACCGCCCCGAATGGACCCGCAACCACCTGCCCGCCGGTCGCACCCCGGAGCAGTTCCACGCGGCCGACGACCGCTTCTGGAGCGGCCGCTCGCTCGACCCGTCTCGTCCCGACACCTCCGACCCCTGGCGTGCCCCGGCCCTCACCGTGGCCGACCGCTCCACCGTGTCCGGCCTGCCGTTCGCCACCGTCTTCAACACCGGCCACGGACTGCGCTGGTACGAGCAGGGCAAGGCGGTCTCGGACACCGGATGGAACCACCTCGGGCTCCAGGACCGGATGCCCTCCCGCCAGTGGGTCGTGCGGACCACGGGGAGCCGGCCCCACGTCGCCTTCGACTTCGCCGACGCCTGGCACGGCGGCAGCAGCCTCCTCGTCGACGGTTCCCCCGACGCCCCCGTCACCGTCGACCTGTACGCCACCCGGCTGCCGCTCGGTGCCGACACGGTCGTCGAACTCACCCACCGGGCCGACGCGGGACGGGTCACCGTCGAACTCGCGGTCGCCACGGCGGAACCCGCCGCCCCCGGCGAACCCCACCCGTACACCTACCTCCCCGTCGCGGCGGCCGAGGACGGGTGGACCACCCGGACCGTACGGCTCGGCGGCCTGTCCGGCACCGTGCACGCCCTCGGCGTCCGGCTCACCGGTGACGGCGGCCCCGTGCGCTGGCGTCTCGGCGCGCTCGCCGTGCACGACGGCGGCGGACAGATACCGGCCGCGCCCTTCGCACCGCGGATCACCGACGCGACGGACGAGGGCATGCGCTTCGTCTGGCAGGCCGCACCCGGCGCCGCCGGCGGGGCGACGGCGCCGGCCACCCGCCACTACACCCTCCACCGGCTGCTGCCCGACGGCACACGGCGCTTCCTCGGCGCCACCTGCCAGCGCGCCTTCTTCGCCCGTGGCCTCCTGCCCGAACAGGGCGAGCAGTCCGCCCGGTTCGAAGTGCGCGCCGTGGGGGAGCTCTACACCACGTCCGCCCCCGCGACCGTCGTCCGTCCCTGGTAACACGCCCCACCCCCGAGAATCCCGGAGCACCCCTCATGCATGACGACCGCACCCTCGTCGAAGCCCGCCTCAGGCGTGTCCTCGACGAACGCATCCGCCCCGCCGTGTACCCCGAGTCCGTGCCGCTCGACGTCCTGGTGTGGAACGCGCCGGGCGAGCCCGTCCCGGTCGAGGAAGGTCTCGCCGCCACGCCGGAGCCGGTCGCGGTGGGCGACATGTGGGGTGCTCCGTGGGGCACCAGCTGGTTCACCGTCACCGGCACGGTCCCCGGCCGGTGGGCGGGCCGTACCGTCGAGGCGATCCTCGACCTCGGCTTCGACGAGAACATGCCCGGCTTCCAGTGCGAAGGCCTCGTGTACCGTCCCGACGGCACCCCGGTGAAGGGCCTCAACCCGCGCAACCAGTGGGTCCGCGTCGCGGCGCCCGCCGAGGGCGGGGAAGAGGTCCGCCTGCACATCGAGGCCGCTTCGAACCCCGTCATCCTCGACTACCACCCCTTCGTGCCGACGCGGCTCGGCGACAAGGAGACCGCGGGCAGCGCCCCGCAGTACCGGCTCGCCCGCATGGACCTCGCCGTCTTCGACGAGACCGTGTGGCAGCTCGTCCTCGACCTCGAGGTGCTCGGCGAGCTGATGCACGAACTGCCCGCGGACGGCGCCCGCCGCCACGACATCCTCCGCGCCGTCGCCCGCGCCCTCGACCGGGTCGACCTCCAGGACGTGGGCGGCAGCGCGGCCGCCGCCCGTGCCGAGCTCGCCGGCGTCCTCGCCACCCCCGCGCGGCCCTCCGCGCACCGCATCAGCGCCGTCGGCCACGCCCACATCGACTCCGCCTGGCTGTGGCCGCTGCGCGAGACCGTACGCAAGGTCGCCCGTACGACGGCCAACATGACCGCCCTGCTGGAGGACGAGCCGGACTTCGTCTTCGCGATGTCCCAGGCCCAGCAGTTCGCCTGGATCAAGGAGCACCGCCCGGAGGTCTACGCCAAGGTCAAGAAGGCGGTCACGGACGGCAGGTTCGTCCCCGCCGGCGGGATGTGGGTCGAGTCCGACACCAACATGCCCGGCTCGGAGGCGATGGCCCGTCAGTTCGTGCACGGCAAGCGGTTCTTCCTCGACGAGTTCGGCATCGAGAACGACGAGGCCTGGCTGCCCGACACCTTCGGCTTCGCCGCCGGACTGCCGCAGATCATCAAGGCGGCGGGCTCCAAGTGGCTGCTGACGCAGAAGATCTCCTGGTCGCAGACGAACAAGTTCCCCCACCACACCTTCCAGTGGGAGGGCATCGACGGCACCCGGATCTTCACCCACTTCCCGCCCGTCGACACCTACAACTGCTCCATGAAGGGCAGCGAGATCGCCCACGCGGAGAGGAACTTCAAGGACAAGGGGATGGCCAGGCACTCGCTCGCGCCGACCGGCTGGGGCGACGGAGGCGGCGGCACCACCCGCGAGATGGTCGCCAAGGCGGCCCGCCTGCGCGACCTCGAAGGCTCGGCGACGGTGCAGTGGGAGACCCCCGCGGAGTTCTTCACCAAGGCGGAGGCCGAGTACGCCCACCCGCCGGTGTGGGTCGGCGAGCTCTACCTCGAACTGCACCGCGCCACCCTCACCAGCCAGGCGAAGACCAAGCAGGGCAACCGGCGCAGCGAACACCTGCTGCGCGAGGCCGAACTGTGGGCGGCGACGGCCGCCGTCCGCACGGGCTCCGACTACCCGTACGAGCGGCTCGACCGGATCTGGAAGACGGTGCTGCTGCACCAGTTCCACGACATCCTGCCCGGCTCCTCCATCGCCTGGGTGCACCGCGAGGCGGAGAAGACGTACGCCGCCGTCGCGGCCGAGCTGAACGACATCATCGGCGCGGCCCAGCGCGCCCTCGCGGGTGATGCCGGCGGCGGCGAGCTGGTGTTCAACGCCGCCCCGCACCAGCGGCACGGCGTCGCCGCCGGCGGCGCGGCCCCCGCCGCGGAGGGCGGCACCGCACAGCTCACCGAGCGGGACGGCGGCGGCTTCGTCCTCGACAACGGTCTCCTCCAGGTCGAGATCGACGGCCGCGGCCTGGTCGTCTCCGTCTACGACATCGGCGCCGAGCGGGAGACCCTGGCACCGGGCAGCGCCGCGAACCTGCTCCAGATCCACCCCGACTTCCCCAACATGTGGGACGCCTGGGACGTCGACGCCTTCTACCGCAACACCGTCACCGACCTCACGGACGCCGACGAGGTCACCGCGGCCGGCCCGGGAACGGCCGCGGCGGTCCGCGTGGTCCGCTCCTTCGGCGACTCGAAGGTCACCCAGCTGATCGGCCTCGCCCCGGGCGCCAAGCGCCTCGACATCGACACGGAGGTCGACTGGCACGAGACGGAGAAGTTCCTCAAGGCGTCCTTCCCGCTGGACATCCACGCCGAGCGGTACGCCTCGGAGACCCAGTTCGGCCACTTCCACCGGGCCACCCACACCAACACCAGCTGGGAGGCCGCCAAGTTCGAGGCGTGCAACCACCGCTTCGTCCACATGGAGGAGCCGGGCTGGGGTGTCGCCCTCGTCAACGACTCGACCTACGGGCACGACGTCACGCGCACCGTCCGCACCTCCGACGCGGGGACCACGACCACCCTGCGCGTGTCCCTGCTGCGCGCGCCGCGTTTCCCCGACCCGGAGACCGACCAGGGCGTCCACCGCTTCCGCCACGCCCTCGTCCCCGGCGCCTCGATCGGCGACGCGGTACGGGAGGGCTACCGCATCAACCTCCCCGAGCGCCGCGTCCCCGGTGACGCCGAGGTCGCGCCGCTGGTCACCGTCGACAACGACGCGGTCGTCGTCAGCGCGGTCAAGCTCGCCGACGACGGCAGTGGCGACGTGGTGGTGCGGCTGTACGAGGCGACGGGCGGGCGGGCCCGGGCGCGGGTCACGCCCGGCTTTCCGGCCGCCGGGGTTCTGGCCACGGACCTCCTGGAGCGGACCCTCGACGACGTGCCCGCTCCAGAACTGGTCGACGGTTCGGTCCCGTTGAGCCTGCGCCCGTTCGAACTGGTCACCCTGCGACTGGCCCGCGCCTGACCGGACGCGCGGGAGTCACACCGCGACGGACCGCCGGCCCGCCACCTCGGGCGGCGGTCCGGCGGTCCGGCGGTCCGGCAGGGCATGCGGCTGACGTCCTAACCGCGGCCGAGGGAGCACTCGGTCAGCGGGTCGTCGCCGGCGCCGGGCATGGCCACGGTGTGTCCGGCGGCGGGCTTCCTGTCCTGCCCGATCCACTCCTCCATGGCCGTGAACGCCGAACGGTGACAGGGCGTCAGCGGCCGGAGCCGGTCCGGGAACACGTCGTACAGCGAGTCGACGTGGGTCCCGCCCTCGACGCGGTAGTAGCGGAAGAGGCTGTCACGGCCGGCCTCGCGCACCATGCGCGCGTAGACGTCCGACCCCTCACCGATGGGCAGCAGCACGTCCAGCGTGCCGTGCAGCGTGATGAGCGGCTTCCCGATCCGGCCCGTCAGCGCGATCCGGTCCACGGCCCTGTGCACCTCGGGCGGGCGGGAAGCGTAGTCGTAGTCGGCGTCGCACGCCGGTGTCCCCGGAGCGCAGAACGGCGTCCCGGCCTCCGTGGCTCCGTCGAAGGCGGGGTCCAGTTCCTCGCGGTAGATCCGCTGTGTCAGGTCCCAGTAGTACTGGTGGTGGAACGGCCACAGGAACTCCGAGCCCGCCGGGTACCCGGCCGCGACCATCTCCCGGTGCGCCTGCCCGGCGCCGACGCCGCCGGCGGCGTAGACCGGATAGCTGCGCAGCGCGGGCGGCAGGAACGTCAGCAGGTTCGGGCCCTCCGTGCGCCACAGCGTGCCCTCCCAGTCCACCCCGCCGTCGTACAGCTCGGGGTGGTTCTCCAGCTGCCAGCGCACCAGATAGCCGCCGTTCGACATGCCGGTGGCGAGTGTGTGCCGCGGCGGCCGGTGGTAGCGCTGGGCCACGACCGCGCGGGCGGCCCTGGTCAGTTGGGTGACCCGGTCGTTCCACTCGGCGACGGCCTCCCCGGGCCGCCGGCCGTCCCGGTGGAACGCCGCCCCGGTGTTGCCCTTGTCGGTCGCGGCGAAGGCGTAGCCGCGGGACAGTACCCAGTCCGAGACGGCCCGGTCGTTGGCGTACTGCTCACGCACCCCGGGGGAGCCCGCGATCACCAGGCCGCCGTTCCACCGGTCGGGGAGCCGGATGACGAACTGGGAGTCGTGATTCCAGCCGTGGTTGGTGTTGCCCGCCGAGTCGTCGGGGAAGTAGCCGTCGATCTGGATGCCCGGCACACCGCTGGGCGTGGCGAGCCCGGCCGGGGTGAGCCCCGCCCAGTCGGCCTGGTCCGTGTGCCCCGACGCGATCGTCCCGGCCGTCGTCAACTCGTCCAGGCACGAGAGTTCCTGGTGCCCGGCGCCGGGCACCCGCAGTGTCTGCTGCCGTGCGCAGTGGCCCGGCTCGCCGGCCTCCGCGGCGGGGACGGCGGTCAGGCCGAGGAGCAGCGCGGCCCCTGCGACCACCCGTACGGCGCGGCCGAGCGGGCCGGTGCGTCCGCGGTGCTCGGGTGAGATGCCTGGCGGCAGGACGAACGGCACGGAAGGGCCTCCTGTGGTGAAGTGGCGGGAAGGGTGGACATCCGGGCACCCGCGGGTGCCCGGACGGTTCAAGGTGCTGGAGATCAGGGGCAGTTGCCGTCGGCGATGACGTAGTGGCCGGCCGGTGACTCCTTGAGCGTGTGCGTGACGAAGGTGTTGTAGAGGCCCATGTTCTGGCCGGACCCCTTGGCGTACGTGTAGCCGCCGGTGGTCGTCGCCCGGCCCGCGCGGACGTGCGCGTAGTTGCTGCCCGTCCAGCAGACCGCCGCCGCCCCTGTGGTGGACGCGGTGATCTGGGCCGACCGGGCGCCCTCCGTCCCGGCCGCGTCACGCGCGGCGACCCGGTAGGCGTGCGTGGAGCCCGCGGCGAGAGGGGTGTCGGTGAACGAGGGGCCCAGCGGGGTGGCGACCCGGGTCCCGTCGCGGTAGACGGCGTAGTCCGAGGCGCCGTCCACCGCCTGCCAGGCGAGGGCGATCGAGGTGTCGTCGCTGCCGGTCACCGTGAGGCCGGCCGGGGCGGGCAGACCACCGGGATCCGGGTCTCCGCCCGCCAGTCCGAAGAATCCGGCCACCCAGTGGCTGGAGCAGATCGAGTCGATGAAGTGCGCCGTGCCCGTACGGCCGCACTGCTCGGGGCCGCTTCCCGGGTCGACGGGCGTCCCGTGCCCGATCGACGGCACCCGGTCCACCTCGACGGCGACCTTTCCGCTCCCGTCCAGATACTGCTCCCTGCGCGTGCCGTTGGCGCCGATCGTCGACGTCCGGTCCGGGGTCTGATCGATCCCGTGCATGGCGGTCCACTGGTCCCTGAGCTCGGCCGCGTTCATCGGGGCGACCGTGGAGTCGTTGTCGCCGTGCCACACGGCCACCCGCGGCCACGGTCCGGTGTACGACGGGTAGGCGTCCCGGACCCGCTGCGCCCACACGGCCGGCGTACGGTCCGTGCCCGGATTCATGCAGACGAACGGGCCGGTGTCCCGGGTGCAGTCGTACGGCATGCCCGCGATCACGGCGCCCGCTTCGAAGACGTCCGGGTAGGCGGCGAGCATGACCGACGTCATCGCGCCGCCCGCGGACAGACCGGTGACGAACGTACGCCCCGCGTCGGCGCCGTACGCGGACTCGGCGTGGGCCACCATCTGCCGCACGGAGGCGGCCTCGCCCTGTCCGCGCCGGTTGTCCGACGTCTGGAACCAGTTGAAGCAACTGTTGGCGTTGTTGGCGGACGTCGTGCCCGCGAGGACCACGAGGAAGCCGTGCCGGTCGGCGAGGGTCGTGAGTCCCGAGTTGTCGGCGTACACCTGGGCGCTCTGCGTGCAGCCGTGCAGCGCCACCACGAGGGCCGGGTCCGGCGCGAGCGACGCCGGCCGGTACACGTACATGTTCAGATTCCCCGGATCGGCACCGAAGTCGGCCACGTGCTCGAGGACGACGGCGGCGTGCGCGACCGGAGCGGGCGAGATCAGCAGACCGCCCGCGACGACGGCGAGCGCGGCGCCCAGCCGTCCGGCGGCCCGGCGCAGCCGGCGGACCGTCCGCACGCGCACCGGCTCTGGCGTGCTTCCACACAGCGGCATCCGGACCTCCCACGGGTGACGAGACGATTCCGGTCACAGTAGGAACGCCCCGTGCGCCGAGGAATGGTGACGCCACCCATAGCCGCGCCCGCCGACGGCGGTTCGCGCCCTCTTGCGCCGACGGTGCCCCGGCTGCTAGGCGGCGTCCCTCTTCGGCGACGTACGCCCCGTGGTTGCCGACGGCCGCGTTAGGGAGGGACGGCGGACGGGCACACATGCGACCGGTCGCCCCGCCGTGAGGAACCAGCACACGGGAGGGCGCCAGGCCCGTCGCCGAGGCACAGGAGAGCCCGAACATGAGCAGCGTGCCCGAGCCGACGCGGCTGCGGCGCCAGGTTTCGCCTCTGGAGCTCTTCTACGACCTGGTCTTCGTCTTCGCGGTCTCGCAGCTCTCCCACCACCTTCTGGAACACCTCACGTGGCGGGGCGCCGCGGAGACGGCGGTCCTGTTGGTCGCCGTCTTCGGTTCCTGGGCCTACACGAGTCTGGAGGCGACGTTCCTCGACATCGGCCGGCTGGTGACGCGGTGGATGGTCGTCGTCGCCATGGGCCTCGGGCTCTTCATGAACTCGGCGATCTCCCGGGCCTTCGCCGACCGGGCCTGGGCCTTCGTCGTCCCGCTGCTGGCGATCCTGTTCGTCGCGAACGCGGTCACGGCCCTGGCCGCCCGGAACGACGCGCTGCGCGAGCACTTCCGCCGCACCCTCGTCTGGACGGCCGTCTCCGCACCGCTGTGGCTCGTCGGGGCCACGGTCGGCTCCGGGCCCCGGCTGTGGTGGTGGGCCGCGGCCGCACTCGTCGACCTCACCGGCACCTGGCTCGCCCATCCGCTGCCCGGCCGCAGGCTCATCAGCCGGGAGATGGAATTCGACGCCGAGCACATGGTCGAACGCCTCCGGCTCTTCTTCATCATCCTGCTCGGCGAGACCGTCCTCACCGCCGGCCGCGCGCTGACCGACTCTCCCTTCGACGCCGCCGGCGTGGTGGCGACCGCCGGTGTCTTCGTCGCCCTGGTGTGCCTGTGGGCCGCCTACTTCGGCGGTGGCGAGAACGTCGTCACGACAACCGTCGCCGCCACGGGTGGCGACGCGTTGCGGACGGTTCGCTTCGGGGTGAACAGCGCCTACCTCGTCGTGGCGGCCCTGGTCGCTCTCGCCGTCGGCAGTGAACTGCTCATCGCCCACCCCACCGGCCACGGCTCCGTCACCCTCGCCCTGCTCCTCTTCGGCGGCCCCCTCCTCTACTTCGCCACCACCGCCTGGTTCTTCCAGGCCACCGCCCGCGGCGCCTGGGTGGAACGTCTGATCACGTGTGTCGCCCTCATCGACGGAGGCATCGCGGCGATCTGGCTGCCCCCGCTCGTCTCCCTCGCCTTCCTCGACGCCATCCTCATCGCGGCTGCCGCGGTCCTGGCCCGCTCACACCGCAAGCTCGCCCGCTCGCTCGAGGACGCCTCGGCGACCTGAACACCGGCCCCGCCGTCACCGGTGCACGGCCGCGTCGCGAGGAACGCTCGGTCGTGGAGCGTCGTCCGGAGCGCGGCTGCGCCGGGCGTAGGCGCGGGCGGCGCGGGCACGGTCGCCGCAGCGGGTGGAGCACCAGTGGCGTCGGCCGTGGGTGCGCAGGAGGAACCGGTCGCAGGGGGCGGAGCCGCAGGCTGCGAGGAGGTCGGCGTCGGGGCCGGTGAGCAGGTCGGCGGCATCGGCGGCGAGGGTCGCCAGCGCGTGGTTGACGGCCTGGTCGGTGGGGTGGGCCTGGACGCGGCGTGGGCCCTGTGCGCCGTCCCAGGCGAGCAGGGGCGCGGTGGGCAGGGCCGTGAGCGCCTCGTTCACGGCCCGCAGGGACTTCTCGGGCGGGGTGGTGCCGTCGACGCGCGCGGTGAACAGGGCCCGCACGTGGTCGCGCAGGGTGCGCATCCGCTGCGCGCACACCTCGTACAGCCGCACCTCCGGGGTGGTCAGGTCGTGCAGCGCGAGCCAGCGCATGGCCGAGTCGGGGGCGGCGAGCAGGTCGTAGCTCTGGCCGGCGGGCAGGGTCGCGGTGGTGTCGGCGAAGTCCAGGGAGGTGTGCCGGTCGGCGCCCGGAGCCGGTGGCAGAGCGGCTCCTCGGGCGTCGGTAACCACGGTCTCGTTCATGCCCTCATGGTATCGCTTGCGTTTTTCCGTGACACCGACCTACGCTGCATCACGGAAAACATGGAATTAATCCGTGAGAACGAGGAGTCATGAGCATGCCTCAGCACGACACCGAGCAGATCCAGGTCCGCACGTTCGGCGGCCCCACCGCCCTCTTCGAGTACGGCGGCCTGCGCTTTCTGACCGACCCGACCTTCGACGGCCCCGGCGACTACCCCTCGGCCGGCCCGACCCTGGTCAAGACGGCGCCCGCGACCGCCGCCCCCGCCGACCTCGGCCCCGTCGACGTGGTCCTGCTCTCGCACGACGAACACGCGGACAACCTCGACACCTCCGGTCGCGCCCTGCTCGACGACGTACCGCTGACCCTCACCACGCCCGGCGGCGGACAGCGCCTGGGGAAGAAGGCCAAGGGCCTGGCCGACTGGGAGTCGGTCGAGCTGGACCGTCCGGACGGTGGCGGCACGGTGACCGTGACCGGCGTCCCCGCCGTCCACGGCCCCGGGCCTCGTGAGAAGGTCGAGCCGTTCACCGGCCAGGTCGTCGGCTTCGTCCTGACCGGCCAGGGCCTGCCCACCGTCTACGTCAGCGGCGACAACGCCTCCCTCGACGCGGTCAAGGAGACGGCCCAGCGCTTCGGCCCGGTGGACACCGCCATCCTCTTCGCCGGAGCGCCCCGCTTCCCCATGCTCTTCGACGGCGGGCTGCTCGTCCTGGACAGCGCCCAGGCCGCGGAAGCCGCCCGGATCCTCGGCGCACGCCGCGTCGTCCCCGTCCACCACGACAGCTGGACCCACTTCACCGAGGGCCGCGACCAACTGGAAGCCGCCTTCACCGCCGCGGGCCTGGCCGACCGCCTGGACCGGGACTGGCTCCGGCGCGCCTGACCCGCCGGGCCGGCGGCGACGGCCGCGGCCCGCGGTGACGCGACCGATGCGTCAGGACCTCCGGGCCCTGCCGGGAAGTCGTCGCTCCCGCACCCCTGCTGGGGGACGCGCAAGCGGCAGACCTTAGATCAGCACCGATCCGAGGACGACCGGAGCCCGTGCCGGCGCACCGGGGGCGAGGCCGGACGTGCTGCCCGGCTGCTGCGGGGCGGGCTCCTCCGGCGCGTCGGGTGCCGGCCCGTCCGGGGATTCTTCGCCCGAGTCGGGGGCGGGTTCGGAAGGGGGTTCCTCCGGCTCCGACGGAGGATCGGCGGGGGCCGGCTCCGATCCGGGCGGCGGTGCCGGCGGCGATTCCTGCGACGGGGGCTCGGGCGGGGGCGGGGCCTTGGGCTTCTCCGACGGCGGCCTGCCGCCGTCCGGAGGGGAGGCGTCCTTGGAGGGGGCGGGCTCCCGGGAGGGAGCCTTGGTCTCCTTGTCACGGGTCCCGGTGTCGCCGGCCGGCCGCTTGATCCACTTGTCGTCGTCGCGGAGCACGAAGCTCTTGACGGGCTTGTCCGCGGGAGCGACGACGATGACCTTCGAGGGGTGGTAGCCGGGCCATGCGTCCCCGATGGCGCGGGGGGTGTCCTTCTGTGCGACGGGCGGGAGCAGGGGGTTGCCGCAGGCGCAGCGCACCCGCGGCACCCCGCGGTCGTCGACCAGCACCGCGGTTCCCGCCTGCAGCACGGCCTGGTAGGCCCTCGGTCCGCCGTCCTTGAAGCCGTGGTTCGTCACCCGGGTGTCCATCCGCAGCTGCACCGGGGTCAGCGAGCGCAGGAAGTCCGGGACGCGGGACGGTTCGATCCGGTGGACCTGCGCGAAGGCCCGGTTCCTCGCCGGATCCGCGCCGAGCGCGGTGATCTGCTTCTCGACGTCGCAGCTGGCCGCCTTGCGGGTGCCTTCGTACAGTCCCGGCGCCGAGCCCTCGACGCTGCGGGTCACGTTGGGGGACGTGGTCCGGTCTCCGTCCGGCTCGGCGGCCGGTGTCGACGCCGGCGGCGAACTCTCCTTCGCCGTCGACTCGGTGAAAGGATCGGGCCCGGTCGAGCCGGCGGCCTGGAGGAACACCTCACTACCGCCGCCGCCGGCCCCGCCGGAGCCGCTGCCGCCCGGGCGGGTCAGCACGACGGCGAGCACCACGGCGGCCACCAGCGCGACGGCGACCGTCGCGATCCGGGGGACTGACCGCCACCAGGGCCGCCCCGGGCCCTCGTGCGAACCGGTGGGGCCACCGCCGCCGGGCACGGGACCTGCGGGGCCGTCCGGACCGCTCGGCGGACCGGCGGCGCCGCCCGAAGCGCTGCTGCCCGTGGGACCGCCGGGCGGGGGCGGCGGTGTGGGACCGCCCGGCTGCGAGGGACCGGAGAGCGGACCCGGAGGCGGGCCTGTCGGGCGACCGGAGGACGGCGGCGGTTCGGCACTCACAAGCTCTTCTTCCCGGGCGTAGGAAGGCGGAAGGCGCGATCACTTCCGTTCTGTCACTTGATGTGCCTATTGTCTGCCCGCCACCCCGGAGACCCGCAAGCCGACGCGGTCGGCCCCGCCCGGGGAGCGTGCCCCGGCCGCCGTGCATAGCGTGGCAGCGTGAGTCAGCAGGCATCGAGCAGCCCCGCCGGCGCGACCCGGCCGCCCCACGGCTGGATCCACGCGCTCGCCGCGGTACTCGCCGGCCTCGTCGTCATGGCCGCCGTCGCGGCGCTGGGTCTGTGGACGGCCGGCGCGGCGGACCTGCCCGACGGCGGCTTCCTGCCGGTGGTCGCGGCCGTCGTCGTGATGGCGGCCGGCGGCACCGTGGAGGTCGCCGGGGACGCGGGAGCGATCGCGGAGACACGGGCCGGACTCACGGCGCTGCCCCTCTCCGTGGCACTGGCCGGAGCGCTCGTCCTGGCCGCCGGATTCCTCCGGCCGCTGCGCCACAGGGCCGTCGCCTCGGCCGGTGAACTCGTGGGCTGGGCCGCCCGGCTGGCCTTCCTCTGGCTGCTCGCCCTCATCGGCCTCGGCGCGCTCGCCCGCCACACCTTCACGATCCCGGTCGAGGATCCCACGGGCGGATTCCTCGAGGAGTTCCTGGACATCAGCCCTCGCGTGGGGTTCCGCACCGATGTCCCGCTCACCCTCCTGTTCGGCCTGCTGTGGCTGGCTGGTGTCCTGGCTCTCGCCGTGGCCGTGTCGCGCGGCAGCCCGCTCCCCGCCCGGCTGCTGCGTTTCCAGGAGTCGGTCCGGCCGGCCGCGTACGCCATGGTCGCCCTGCTCCTCGCGTACGTCGCGGTCGGCGTGGTCATCGGCATCGTCGTGGCCCTGACCCGCGACAGCACCGCCGACACCTTCGCCGTGATCTTCCTCGGGCTGCCCAACCTCGTCTGGCTGGCTTTCACACTCGGTCTCGGCGCCTCCTGGGAGGGCAAGGTCGAGGGGCCCTTCGGCCTGCCCATGCCGAAGCTCCTCGACGAGGTGCTGCGCAGCGGCGACATGTCGACACTCGACCTCGCGGCCCTCGTCGAACGAGACGGGCGCGCGTGGTGGCTGCTCGTCGCCGCGGTGGTACTCGTGACGGGCGCGGCCTTCCTGATGGCCGTCCGCTCACCGGCCGGAACGCGGCTCTGGCAGCACGCCCTCCACATGGCCGTCGCCCTCGTACTGACCGTGCTGACCGTCTGTCTGCTCGTCAGGCTCTACGCGCACTACGGACTCTCCCTGCTCGGTATCGGCGACCTCGGTGGCGACCTGACCGGAGAGGTGGCGCTGCGCCCGAACCTGTGGCCCGCCCTCGGCCTCGCCGCCGCGTGGGGGCTGGTCACCGGGGCGATCGGCGGGCTCCTGGCGACGCGCGTCCACCGGCGCGGCCAGACCGCCGCCCCACGTCACTGACGACCGGTCCCGGCGGTGCCGGGGAAGACCGGCAGCGCCCACCGCGGCGGATCCGGCGGGGGAGGGGTCCCAGGAGGCGGGAGCGTGCCGTGGGCGCCCACCCCCGTCGCCGGCCGGCCGCCCTCGCCCGGTCCCCTGGACACGGCGGACGCCGCCGCACGCAGGGCCGCCACGAACTCGCCGCAGGAGTCGTAGCGGTCGTCCGGGCTCTTGGCGAGCGCCCTGGCCATGACGGTGTCGACGGCTTCGGGGAGATCGGGCCGCTCCGCGGTCAGCGGCGGCGCCGGATCGTACTGATGCGCCCACAACAGGGCCATGTCGTCGTCACGCCTGAACGGCGGACCGCCGGTCAGCGTCTCGAACACGACGCAGCCGAGGCTGTAGACGTCGCACCGCCCGTCGACCGGCCGGCCGGAGATCTGCTCCGGGGCCACGTAGTCGAGCGTGCCGACGAACTGCCCGACGGTGGTGAACCCGGTCAGCGACAGGGACTTCTTCGTCAGACCGAAGTCGGTCAGATAGACGTGCTCGGGGTGGTCGCTGTCGGTGCCCTCCGCGACCAGGATGTTGCCGGGTTTGACGTCCCTGTGCACCAGGTCGTGCGCATGCGCGGCGTCCAGCGCGGACGCCACCTGCGCGGCGATGCGGCCCGCCGTGACGGCGGGCAGCGGACCCTTGCGGTCGAGCAGCACCCGCAGATCCTGCCCGGCGACGTAGCGCATGGCGATGTAGAGCAGGCCGTCCGTCTCACCCGCCTCGAAGACCGGCACGATGTGCGGGTGGTCGATCGACGCGGCGACACGTGACTCGTGGGTGAACCGCTTGCGGAACGTGTCGTTGCGGGCCAGTTCGGGAGCGAGCAGCTTCAGGGCGACGGTGCGGTCCAGACGCAGGTCCCGCGCGCGGTAGACCACCGCCATGCCGCCCCGGCCGATCTCCCGCTCCACCAGATAGCTGGCCACCTCCTTGCCGACCAGCTCGGACGGCCTGCCGCCGGGCATCCCGGGAAGCGGCGTCATCGACGCTCACCACCACGAGCGGACGGCCCTTCGGGACGGTCCACGATCCGGGTGGCGTCGGGTGATTCGGGGTGGTCGACCACGTGCGTCGGGTCGGGCGGGGCTTCGGGGTGGTCGACGACGCGGGTGGGGTCGGGCGGGGCTTCGGGGTGGTCGACGACGCGGGTGGGGTCGGGCGGGGATTCGGGGTGGTCGACGACGCGGGTGGGGTCCGGGCCGGGCGCCGGCGTCGCGACCACCTGTGTCGGTTCCGGCAGGGCCGGGACGGGGCCGGGCGCTGCGGAACCGCCGCCCGCGTCCGCGTCACCCTTCGCCTCCGACGCCCCCTCCGCCTTCGGCTTCGACGCCGGGCCGTGCGAGGTCGCGAACGTGCTCAGGCCGAGTCCGTCGCAGTAGACCCACCGCTCGTGTTCGGCGTCGTACAGCCATACCTCTTCGCCGTCCACGACCACGCCCGCCCGCAGCCCTCTTGTCCGGCCGCGGAAGGACTCGCCGTCGGACAGGCCGTCCGCCAGGTCGTCGGCGGCACGCCGGTAGCGGGCGAGCGTCTCGGCGGCGCGGGTGAGCAGCGACCGGGGGTCCGCGGTCCGGGACGGGGGCCGGCCGACGGCCGGCGGCTCCTGCGGCACGGCGACGAGCAGACGTCCGTCGACCCACGCGGACCAGCCGTTGGCGCACACGATCTGCCCCCAGTCGCCGCGCCGCTCGGCCAGCTGGACCGGCAGCAGCGGGTCGAGCGGTGTCGTGGGCCGGGACACGTCGGGCGTCTCCCATGCGGGCATGCCCCAGGGCGGCACGACATGCGTGGCGCGGAACTCCCATGCAGCCATGGCGGACCCGGCCTACTTCCGCATCACGGCGGGCTCGTGCCGCCGCAGCAGACGGGCGACCAGGAGACAGAAGAGCGCCGACAGCACCAGCAGCATTCCCATGTCGAGCAGCCACACCCCCGCCGAGTGCTCGAAGAGCGGATCGGCCGTCAACTCGCCGGGGACGATACGGCCCAGGCCGATCGTGCCCGCCATCGCCCCGAGGGCCCACCGGGACGGGACCAGCCACGCCAGCTGCTCGATCACCGCCACGCCGTCCAGCTTCAGCAGCGCGCCGCAGAAGACGACCTGCACGATCGCGAGGAGCACCAGCAGCGGCATGGTGACCTCCTCCTTGCGTACCAGGGCGGAGATCAGCAGGCCCAGCATCATCGCGGTGAACGACAGCAGTGCGACGGCCAGGGTGAGCTCCGGCAGTGGCGGCAGCAGCACGCCTTCGCCGCCGGGCGCGCCGAGGTCGACCCCGGCCAGGGCCACGAGGGTCAGCACGATGGCCTGGAGCACCGTGATCGTCCCGAGGACCACCACCTTGGACATCAGGTACGCGGACCTGGACAGGCCGACGGCCCGTTCCCGCTGATAGATCGGCCGTTCCTTGACCAGCTCGCGCACCGCGTTCGCCGCGCCCGTCAGCACGGCCCCGACGCACAGGATCAGCAGGGCGTTCAGCGCCGTCTCCCGGTCGAGCCGGCCGCCGGCCAGCGCGCGGGCCATCGCCCCCATGACGAACGGCAACGCGATCATGATGACGAGGAAGGTGCGGTCCGCGCTCAGCGCGGCCGTGTACCGCCGCACCAGCGTCAGCAGCTGCGCACTCCAGCTCTGCGTCTTGGGCGGCGGCGGTACGGGGCCCGGGGCACGGCCGGCGGGCAGCCGCGGCTGGGCGGTGGCGCCGACGATGTACTGCGAGTTGAAGCGGGATCCGCGGTACATCTCCGCCCAGTCCCTGCCCCGGTCGCTCTCGAAGGCCTCGAACGCCTCGGGCCATTCGGCGAAGCCGAAGAAGCCGAGGGCCTGCCCGGGCGGACCGTAGTAGGCGATCCTCCCGCCGGGCGCGAGGACGAGCAGCCGGTCGCAGACGTCCAGGCTGAGCACGCTGTGGGTCACCACGACGACCGTGCGCCCGTCGTCGGCCAGGCCCCGGAGCATGTGCATCACGGAGCGGTCCATGCCGGGGTCGAGCCCGGACGTCGGCTCGTCGAGGAAGAGCAGGGAAGGCTTGGTCAGCAGCTCGAGCGCCACGCTGACACGCTTGCGCTGGCCGCCGGAGAGGGAGTGGATGGGCTGGCCGGCCCGCTGATCGAGCCCGAGCTCGCGGATCACCTCCGCCACCCTGGCCTCCCGCTCCGACCGTTCGGTGTCCTGGGGGAAGCGCAGCTCCGCGGCGTAGGAGAGGGCGCGGCGGACGGTCAGCTGGGCGTGCAGGATGTCGTCCTGCGGCACGAGTCCGATGCGCCGGCGCAACTCGGCGTAGTCGCGGTAGAGGTCGCGCCCGTCGTACAGGACGGTTCCCCGCTGCGCGGGCCGCAGCCCGGTGAGCGCGTTCAGCAGGGTGGACTTTCCCGCGCCGCTCGGCCCGACCACGGCGAGCAGGCACTTCTCGCCGACGGGGAAGGAGACGTGGTCCAGGAGGGTCTTGCGGCCCCCGTCCACGGAGACCGTCAGGTCCTGCACGTCGAGCGAGACCTCGCCGGTGTCGACGAACTCCTGGAGTTCGTCGCCGACCAGCACGAACGCGGAGTGCCCCACGCCGACGATGTCGCCTGCCCGCACCGGCGCCCGGTCGACGGGCATGCCGTTGAGGTAGGTGCCGTTGTGGCTGCCGAGGTCGACGATCTCGTACGTGCCGTCGGGCCCGGTGCGCAGTTCCGCGTGCCGCCGGGAGACCACCAGGTCGTCGACGACGAGCTCGTTGTCGGGTGACCTGCCGATGCGCACGGTGCGGGCGGGCAGCGGCCGCACACTGGTCGGTCTGCGGAAGGTCCCGGTCGCGGCGGGCATCGACACGACGGGCGGCGGCCCGGGTTGCGCGGCCGGCGGTGCGAGCGCAGGTGACGGGACGACCGGTGGTTCGACGGCCGGTGCTTCGACGGCCGGTGGTGCCAGGTCGGCGAGCACGGCCCGCGGGCCGTCGGCGGCGCTCCCGAAGCGGAGGACACTGCCGGGGCCGACCACCCGCACATGGATCCGACGGCCCTCCGCGTAGGTGCCGTTGGTGCTGTTCTCGTCGGCCACCGTCCAGTGGCCGTCGTCGGCCCGTAGCACGGCGTGGTGCCAGGAGACGCGCGGGTCGTCGATCACGATGTCGCTCAGGGGATCACGCCCGACGTGGTACGCCCGGGTCGGATCCATCACCGTGGAGCCGCTGTCGGTCTCCATGACGAGGGCGGGCGCAGTCGGCGTGCCAGGCCGCTCTGCCATGTTCGAATTCTAGCCATATGCCCGGTTCCGCGCCCTGTGGCCGCGTTCAGGGGGTTCCGGATCCGTCGCGGCGAGTCCCGGACGTCCAGCAGGCCGTTGGGGTCGCGTGTTGCGGTGAACGGGTGGCCGGTGCACTCTGATGGTTACCCAGAAGCGACACAGGCTCACTCTTCGTACTCGGGGGCCACATACGAATGACGGGCCGTCGCGGTGAGGAGCCACGGTCATGAACGTTCCGGTTGCCTGCCAGTACAGAATCGAAGTACCGGCCTCCCCAGAGCGCATTCCTCAGATCCGGCGCATTCTCGCAGCGCATCTGAAGTACTGGGGCCTCGACGCCCATGTCATGCCGGTCTGCAGCGCCGTCGACGAACTCGTCGGCAATGTGGTCCAGCATGTCGAGGGTGACAAGACATGTGTGGTGGAGGTGCGTTGGGCAGGGCGCCATCTCAACACGTCGGTCTCCGACCGCGACAGCACCCTTCCGCGGCTGCACACGTCGTCCCCCGCCAAAGGCGGACTCGCCAGGGTCGCGATGCTCAGCGACAGCTGGGGCACCTGTGCGACCGAGCACGGCAAGGTGATCTGGTTCAGCCGTCGCGTGAAGGAGCCGCAGCGCGTCATGTCCGGCCCGCAGGTGCCCCAGCCGCCGGTCCGGGAGTTCCGGCCGCTGCCGCTGGAGGCGGTGCCCGCCGACCCGTTCGAAGCGCCCTCGCTCGCCGTGCCGGCCGGGCGGTGACGCGCGGATGTCCCCTCCCGCGCAGACGCCGCCGGACACCGCCGGGTGTCCGACGCGGCACAGCGGTCGGAGAACGCCGGTGCCGCGCGAACGGTCCGTGTGTGTGCCGGACCTGCCCCGCGCGATGCCTCACGGCCATGGGGCCTGCCCATGAACGCGACCCTGCCCATGGCGGCAGGGGTCCCGGCGTACCGGACGTGTCCGGACCGCGGGCCGTCCCCGGCCGTCGCTGACGGCAGGGCGTGCCTGTCGCCGGTCCGGACTCCGCAGCGACTTCGAGGTCCTTGAAGCAGCCGGTCGCCCTTGAGCGGCCGGTCGTGCCCGGCGCGCGACCCGTACTTCGCCACGGGGATCCGCTGTGCCGGCGGACCGGCCCCGGCCCCGGACCGGCGCCGGTGCACCGGGCAAGGGCCCCCGCCCGGGTGCGTCCCGGGCGGGGGCCGTCGCCGTTCACGCGGCCCTCCTGCCCTCCCGTTCCGCGGGATGCAGCGTCGCGAGGAGCCGGAAGAAGTCCGCCTCGTTGCCGGCCAGGCCGACCGCGCGCAGGGCGTCGTCGGCCTCCGCCATCGGGACCGTCAGCAGCGGGACCGCGAGCGGCGCCTGCTGCGGGTCGGCGAGCACGGCCCTGGTGGTCTGGAGCAGGCGTACGTATGCCTGCGCGGCGGCGATCTCGGAATCGTTCATCTCGCGGTTCCCCTCCTTGAGGTGTCGGACCGTCAAGCATCCACCGAGCCACTGACAACGACGGAGGCCGGCGGTCCGCCCAGGGGTGGCGGACCGCCGGCCGAAGGCCGTGGGGGAAGGCCTAGAAGACGCTCACGCCGTACGCGCTCAGCGCCTCGGTGACGGGCTGGAAGAACGTGGTGCCGCCCGACGAGCAGTTGCCGCTGCCGCCGGAGGTGAGGCCGAGGGCCGTGCTGCCGGAGAACAGGGCGCCGCCGCTGTCGCCCGGCTCGGCGCAGACGTTGGTCTGGATCATGCCGTAGACGACGTCGCCGCTACCGTAGTTGACGGTCGCGTTGAGGCCGGTGACCCGGCCGCTGTGCAGACCGGTGGTGCTGCCGCTGCGCTGGACGGTCTGGCCGACGTAGGCGTTGCCGGCGCCGGTGATGTCCCGGTAGCTGCCGTTGTAGAGGTAGACACGGCCGTCCGCCGCCGAGGCGTTGGAGTGGCGGATGATGCCGTAGTCGTTGTTCGGGAAGCTGGAACCGGTCCGCGTGCCGAGCACCGTGGTGTTGGCGGAGTTTGTGTACCAGGTCGAGCCGATGTTGGTGCAGTGACCGGCCGTCAGGGCGTAGTAGGTGCTGCCGCTGCGGACGTTGAAGCCGAGGGAGCAGCGTCCGCCGCCCGCGTAGATGGCCTGGCCGCCCGCGATGAGCTTGTTGAAGGTGCCGGGGGTGCGCTTGATCTCGAGGGCGCCGGCGCGCTCGCCCGCCGCCTTCTTGATCTTGGCGATCTCGGCGGCGGAGACGGTGGAGTCCGCCGTGACGACGACCTTGCCGGTCTCCTTGTCGGTGTACCAGGCGGTGCCGGCCACGTCGGCGCCGAGCACCGCGTCGTCGACCTGGGCGAGCTGCGCCGTGGTGGCCCGCGCGGAGTCGGCCTGGTCGGCCAGCGCGGACGGTGCCGCGAGCGCGGAGACGGTCACGAGTGCGGCGGCGACGGCGGTCAGCCGTGCGGCTCTCGAGACGCCGGTGAGGGGGGCGAAGCGCTTGATCTTCACTACATCCTCCGTGGGGGATTTTGGAGCCCGCTGGGTGGGCGGGCCCGTCCTGCGCCGGCTGCCGGACCCTGACGGAACGTTCAACGTCATGAGCCTGACAACCGCCGCGGAACGAATCCTCCGGCTCCCGGGAGTCGCGCGGCAAGATCGCCTTTCGGCCGCTCTACGCGCGTCCGGCCACCGGGGCGGCGGCGGTGGTTCCCGTCGGCACCGGCGGGGGCCCGCGGTCGGGTGCCCGGCGGCCCTGGACGCAGCGCGGGGCGGAGCCGTGCGCGGTGGGAGAGCAAATGCTGCGAACCATTTGCTGACGCTCTGTCAGGGGTGCGGGGCGTCCGTCGGGGAGACGGCGCCATCGGGAGCGCTCCCGCACGACAAGCGGAATGGCGCACGTCATTTTGGCTGCTCAGTGTCGATGGGAGGTGATCCAGGGGTGATGTGCGGCGGCGCCGCCCCCGCGATCTTGCCCACTGCAACGTTTCAGTCCGGCCGTGAGTGCGTTGCAGTGGCTCCCGCACATCGCGGCCGCCCGCCTGCCCGGCCGCCGCCCCCGGTGCGCCCCGCACCCCGGGGCCGTGTCGTGGCTCCGCCGTCCGGCGGCGGGCGCACCCTCCGGAGCGGCCGAGGTGGGAGCCCGGCACTCCTTTATGCCTCAATCACTCCTGTTCGCCCAGCGCCCCCGGGTGTCCGGATCCCGACCGTCGTGGCGCGAGCAGCCGGCGCTCGCGTGGACGGCCATCTCTTGGGCGGCGTCGTCGTCGCGGCCGTAGGCACTGTCGCCTCCTGCCGCGGGCGCCGCGTGATCCGCCCCGCCGCGTTGCCCGCTGCCGCTCGGGCGCCGGTCGGGTCGTCGCGTCGGTGAAGTGGCGCTCCTGCGGCGGGAAGAGGCCCGCCGTCGCCCGCAGGGGGCGTGACTGCATGTGAGGGGGATCGTCGTCGTGCCGCCCCGGCTGCTCCGTTTCCACGGGGCGGGCTGAGTCCTCGCCACCTGGGGAACAGGACGACATGGTCCACCCGGCCGATCGCCGTGCCGGCACTCGTCGGCACCCCCGCGACCATGGACGAGCCGGGGTTCGGCCACCGATCGCGCGGAGAATGACCGGCCGCCCCTCCTCGCCGCCGTACGCCTTCTGGTCGAAGGCAGGGGGCGGGCGTGCCTGTCGCGAGGTGACTACCTCTGTGGGCCATCGCCCGGCCGGCCCTGCCCTGCCGCGTCACGGCCCGCAGCAGGTGCGGGGGTACGGGGAAGGCGGGCCGCGGCGGCCAGGCCGCCCAGCCCGACGACCGCCAGGACGGCCATCGCGGCGGCGTAGGCGTTCTTCGACAGGCCGGCGACGAGGATGGTGCCGGCGATGGCCGTGCCGAAGGACGAGCCGAGGTTGGAGATGCTGCGGGAGACGCCGGAGATCTCTCCCTGGCGCTGTTCGGGGAAGGCGGATTGCACGACGTTGACCGAGGGGGTCAGCATCACGCCCAGGCCGAGGCCGATCAGCAGCAGGCCCGGGGCGAATGCCCATGGTCCGGCAGAGCCGGCGACGAGAGCGATCAGTACGGCGATCCCGGCAACGGCGATCACGAAACCGGTCATGATCAGGAAGCGCTGGGACGCCCGCGTCGCGAGGCGCTCGGCGGCGAGTGAGGACGCGAGCAGGCCGAGGGTGGCCGCGGTGAAGATGACTCCTGTCTCGATGGCGTCGTAGCCGCGGACGGCTTGCAGGAAAGCGGCGACGGTGAACGACGTGCCCATGAGCAGCAGCCATTGGGCGTTCTGGGTGATCAGGCCGAGGTTGGAGGTGCGGTTGCGGAACAGGTCGCTCGACAGCAACGGATCCCGCCCCGCCCTCTCCTCGCGGTTCACCCGGCGCAGGAACCGGAGCAGGACGAGCGCCCCGGTCGTCAGGAGGGCGGCCGTCAGCCACAGGTTGTTGTCCGCGGCGAGGATGCCCGTGACGATCAGCGCCAGGCCGGCCGCGGAGAGAACGGCGCCGGGGACGTCGAAGTGCCGGCCGGGGTCGGGCGGCAGCGGGTCCTCGAGCGTGAGGCTCAGGATGATGATCAGTACGACGATCAGGGCCTGGAAGACGAACGCCGCGCGCCAGCTGATCGCCGAGGTGATCAGTCCGCCGATGAGCGGGCCCGCTGCCGCGCCGACGCCGCCGGCGGCCATGACGATGCCGAAGGCGCGGGCGCGGGAGGTGAGGTCGGTGAAGAGAAGGGTGGTGAGGATGTAGACAGGCGGGATCAGCAGGGCGGTCCCGACGCCTTCGAGGATTGAGTTACCGAGGATCAGTACGCCGAGCCCGGGGGATACCGCGCTGAGCACGGCCCCGGCCCCGTACACGACGAGACCGGCCAGGAAGCAGCGCTTACGGCCGAGGATGTCGCTCAGTTTGCCGCCGGGGATCATCAACGCGGCCATGACCAGCAGGAAGATTGTGATGGCGACCTGGACGCCCTGGACCGTCGTGCCGAGGTCGTGGCTGATGTCGTTGATCATCACGTTCATGTTCGACCCGGCGAAGCTGCAGATGAACTGCGCGAGGGCGAGCGGGGCGAGGATCCGGCGGCGGGAGCCGGCATCCGGCGGGGGGCGGGGGCCGGCGGGGGGTGCCTGTTCGGGCATGGTCTCTCCGCAGCGTCTGTCCTGTCGTGGCGACGGTCGTCATCGGCCTCTGGATTCTGCCCGGTCGAGTTCCTCGTCGAGCGCGATGGCGGCGTCGACGAGGGCCAGGTGGGTGAATGCCTGGGGGAAGTTCCCCAGTTGCTCGCCGGAAGGCCCGATCTCCTCGGCGAAGAGACCGACGTGGTTGGCATAAGTGAGCATCTTGTCGAAGGCGTAACGGGCCTGGTCGACGCGGCCGGCCTTGGCGAGGGCCTGGACGTAGAGGAAGCTGCACAGATTGAAGGTGCCCTCGGAGCCCTGCAGCCCGTCGGGGGAAGCGGCCGGGTCGTAGCGGTAGACGAGGCTGTCGCTGACGAGTTCCTCGTCCATGGCGTCGAGGGTGGTCAGCCAGTCGGGGTCGTTCGGGGCGAGGAATCCGACGCGGGGCATGAGGAGCAGGGAGGCGTCGAGGACGTCCGAGTCGTAGTTCTGGACGAAGGCGCGGCGCTTCTCGCTCCAGCCACGGTCCACGATCTGACGGAAGACGGTGTCGCGGACGGCGGCCCAGTGGCCGAGGTCGGCCGGGCGGGAGTGGGTGGTGGCGAGCTTGACGCCGCGGTCGAAGGCCACCCAGGTCATGAGGCGGCTGTAGGTGAAGTCCTGGCGGCCGCCGCGGGTCTCCCAGATGCCCTCGTCGGGGCGGTCCCAGTGGTCGGCCAGCCAGTCCAGGAGGCCGGCGAAGGCCTTCCAGCCGCGGATGCCGCCGATGTCGCCGACCTGGGCGAGCGCGTAGGCGGCCTCGCCGTAGATGTCGAGCTGGATCTGGTCGGCGGCGGCGTTTCCGGCCCTCACCGGTGCGGACAGACGGTATCCCTCCAGGTGTCCGAGATCCTCTTCCGTCAGGTGGGGTTCGCCGTCGACGCGGTACATGATCTGGAGTGGTTCGCCGGACGCGGTGGCCGTGGCGTCGAGGCGTTCGCGCAGCCAGCGGCGGTAGGCCTGTGCCTCGTCGGTGAAACCGAGGTCGATCAGCGCGCGGACGGAGAGGGAGGCGTCGCGGATCCAGGTGTAGCGGTAGTCCCAGTTGCGTTCGCCGCCGATCTGCTCGGGGAGGCCCATCGTGGGGGCGGCGATCGGGGCGCCGGTGGGGGCGTAGGTGAGGAGTTTGAGGGTGATCGCGGATCGTACGACCATCTCGTGCCAGCGGCCGCGGTAGCGGCATGAGCGCAGCCAGGTCAGCCAGAACGCGCGGCAGGCGTCGAAGACGGTGGTGATCGCCTCGTCGTCGGGGGCCGGGCCGCCGGGGCGCCCGCTGCGGCCGGCGGCGTCGCCGCTGTCGCTGGTGAGGACGATCGCTGCCCGTTCGCCGGCGTGCAGGGTGAAGCGGGCGGTGACATCGGTGCCGTCCGGGCGGAGGGCGATCGGGGCGGTGGCCTGAAGGTGGAGGTCCGTGTCGGGGCCGTGGAAGACGACTGATCCGTCGTCGAGGTGGTCCAGGGAGTGCACGGCGCGGCCGTAGTCGAAGCGCGGCCGGCAGATCAGTTCGAACGGCAGACTGCCGCGCACCACCCGCGCCACCCGCACCAGGCGGTGCTGGGCGGAGGGGGTCGTGGAGGGGTCGGGCTCCATGAAGTCGAGGACTTCGCCGACGCCGTCCGGGGCCATGTAACGGGTCACCAGGACGGCGGTGTCCGGCATGTACAGCTGGCGGACGGTGACCTTGTCGTCGACGTCGACGGCCAGCCGGCAGTGGCCGCCGCGGTCGCTGTCGAGGAGCGAGGCGAACACGCTCGGAGAGTCGAACCTCGGGGTGCACCACCAGTCGACCGTGCCGTCGGCGGCGATCAGTGCGGCGGTCTGCAGGTCGCCGACGAGCCCGTGGTCGGCGATCGGGGGGTAGTTGCTCATGGCTTTTCCTCACGGTTCGGAGGGACGAGCGCGTCAGGCACGGCCGGGCTCGGAGGCGCGGCGGGGCGGCCGAGCGCCAGTCGTGCCACGCGTGGCCAGTCGGCCGCCGCTCCGCTCGTGCGTGGCGTACCGGGGCGATGCCGCGGCAGATGGACGCGGAGCACTCCGGGCGCGCTGTGGCATACGACGGGTGCGGGCAGCACGGTGTGTTCCCCGTCGATGCCGACGGGGAGGGTGGCCGTGTCGGCTTCGACGACGACGTTTTCCGCGCTCAGCCGGACGAGTCCCCCGGCGCGCGGGCCGCGGACCATGCGCGCCGCCTGAGCGGCGCTGTCGACCCGCACGCACACCACGCCGAGCCGCCCCGAGTCGAGCCGCTCCCTGCGTCCGGGGCGGGCCGCGTCGACGGCACGCCCGTACGCGTTGTTGCTGACGAGCAGCGCCTGGAGCCCTTCGGTGTACGTCCCGTCCGCCCGCATCCGCAGTCTGGACGGGTCGACTCCCCTGAGGAGGCCGGGGAGGGCCTGGGAAACCGTGTGGGCCTTCGCGTTCCGGTATGCGGGGTCGGCGACGACGGATGCGTACGTTCCGAAGGACGCGTTGTTGACGAACACCCGGTTCGCGGCGTAGCCGAGGTCGACGCGGATCTCGACCGCGTCGGTGAGGGCCTCCAGGGCCGCCGCCGGATCGTCGCGGTCGAGGCCGAGATCGAGGGCGAAGTGATTGCGCGTCCCGGCGGGGATCACCACGAACGGCAGGTCGTTGCGCGCGGCGACCTCGGCCACGAGTGCCTGGGTGCCGTCACCGCCCGCCACCGCCAGCAGGTCGGCTCCCTCGTCGACGGCCTGCTGCGCCAGTGCGGCGACGTCCTGGTGTCCGTCGAGGAGGGCAACCCGGCAGTGTGCCGCCCGGGCCTTCTCCACGAGGCGGAATCGGCCCACCTTTCCGCCGCCGGAGCGCGGATTCATGAGGATCCAGGGCTGCTGGGGCGCCTTGGCCACCGGCTGTTCGACGACGCTGGGCCCGGGTGCCAGGGCAGTACGCGCAAGGGCGACGGCCAGCACCCACAGGGCCAGGGACAAGCAGGCCGCCCACAGCATGCCGGATGTCGCATACAGGGCGAGCACCGTCACCGGCGCTCCCACCGACAGAACGACCCCGAGGGCCTTGACCGCACCGGTGTGCGCCAGGGCCCACCACACTCCCATGGCGGCGAGGGCCGATCCGGCGAGGCCGACCAGCACCCACAGCACGCTCCGCAGACCGGCCGTGACGAGCGGCACCAGGATGCTTCCCAGCAGAACGAGGACGGCAAGGCGAGCCCGTCCGGTACTGCCCTGCGGCCATCCGCTCCTGCCCTCTCGGGGGTTGTCGTTCATGGGCCACCGTGCCCTTCCCTCTGCCGGGCGCCCTCTCCGCTCACCTGTCGCCAGGTGAGCGACGGTGGGTGTCGAAGGACTCGTCGCGCCGGACCACGCACAGTGCCCAGATGATGAAGGCCGACATCGCGATCATCACGACGGACCAGATCGGGTAGTACGGCAGGGACAGGAAGTTCGCGATGATGACGAGTGCGGCGATGGCGACGCCGGCGATGCGTGCCCACGTCGCGGCGCGGACCAGCCCGAGGCTGATGAGCACGGCGAGCGCGCCCAGGGCGACGTGGATCCAGCCCCAGCCGGTCAGGTCGAACTCGAAGACGTAGTCGGGTGTGGTGACGAAGATGTCGTCCTCGGCGATCGCCATGATGCCCCGACAGATGTCGAGCACACCGACGATCATGAGCAGGACGCCCCCGACCACTGTCAGACCGCTCGCGACTTCCTGCTTCGTGCTGTCTGCCTGTCGTGTGTGTGTCGCGGTCATGCCGGTGCTCCTCGTGTCGTCCGCACGCGTTCAGCGTCCGGAGGTGGTGGCCCGCGTGGCGCTGTCCGGGCCTCCGGCCGGCCCATGGCCGGTCAGGATCAGGTCCTTGGCCCTGCTGAACTCCTCGTCCGTGATGTCGCCGCGGGCGCGGATCTCGGACAGCCTGGAGAGTTCGTCGACGCTGCTGGGACGGCCCTTGCCGCCCGCAGCCTCCCTGACGTAGGTGTCGAACGCTTCCCGTTGGGCTCGGGCGTGCTCCGTCTCCCGGCGGCCCATGTTCCTGCCGCGCGCGATCACGTAGACGAAGACGCCCAGGAAGGGCAGGAGGACGGTGAACACCAGCCAGCCGGCCTTCGCCCACCCGCTCAGCGCGTCGTCACGGAAGATGTCGGTGACGATGCGGAAGAGCAGGACGAACCACATGATCCACAGGAAGAAGACGAGCATGCTCCAGAAGACGCTCAGCAGGGGATAGTCGTACGCCAGGTAGGTCTGCGCGCTCATGTCTCTCCTCCGTCCCGGGCGCTCGCCGGCGGCCCGTCGCGTGCTGTCTTCAGCGTGGACACGGCCAGGGCCGGGGGCCTCACCCGACGCGGGTGAGCTGCGCGGCCCGGCGTCCTTGTCCTGGTGCGGCGGCAGTTCGGGTTTCAGGCCGCTGCGGCAGGACCGTGCGTGCTTGTCGTGCTCGCCTTTCTGAGCGCGCCCCGCCACGCGAGGGCGACCGCCCCCTCGGCGAGGCCGAGCAGGACGAGCCACAGGCCGAGCAGCCGGGTCAGGGCGCGGGCCGACTCCATGGGCAGGGCGAGCACCACGATCCCCGCGACGATGCCGAGGACCGCGAGGACCAGGACGACGCCGCGGTGGGGGAGGTCCCTGGCGGTGATGGCCGTGTAGAGGGTCAGGACACCGGAAACGAGCCAGACACCGCCGACGATCAGCGAGAGAGCGGCGATGGTCTGCAGCGGGTTCCGCAGGCACAGCACCCCGGCCAGGATGTACAGAATCGCTACGAGCAGCCCGACGAGCCGTTCACCGTGCTCCTCCCGCCCGAAGACGGCCACGAACCGGAACGCCCCGGTGACCAGCAAATACAGGCCGATGAGGACCGCCACGACGTGCAGGGTCCCCTCCGGCCACACCAGTACGAGGACACCGGGCACCAGCGTCGCCGCCGCGGAGCCCAGGAGCCAGGTCCACGAACGGCCGAGGCGTGCCAGCACGGTCGCGGGGTCGCCCGCCGGGCGGGGGATCTCCGTGCCTGCCATGTGTTCCGGTCCGGTGCGCGGTGCCGGATCAGGCGATGCGGTCATGGCGTACTCCTCGCGCGGTCGAGCGATCGCTTCCGACCGCCGGTGGGGCTGCGTGCCCGAACGTCAGCGATTCAGTGTTCCGCGCCCCGTCGGCAGCCGGATCACCCATGGCGGGTGATCCGTCGGGGGTCACCGGGGCGGTGGGGTGGGAACCGGAGGCGTTCGTCGGCCGTGCGGCGAAGCGGCGTACGCCGACACGGAGCGGACCGCGGCCGGAACGAAACGAAAGTCACGTGATGAGCGATCCCGAGGCAGCCCGGACGGATCACATCCGACCGGTATCCGTCACGGGCCGGCGCGGTCGGCGGCTCCGCCCCGATCGGCGGGCCGCGGTCGCGGCCCTCGCCCGTGCGGTGTTCATCGTCGCCGCCCTCCTCACGGCCTACTTCCTGCTGCCTTTGAAGGAGCGCGGCACGGCCGGTGGGGCGGCGCTGTTCGCATGCGGACTCCTGGCGCTCCTGCTGGTGTTCGCGGGGGAGGTGCGGATGATCGTGCGATCGCCCTACCCGCGCCTGAAGGCCGTCGAGGCCCTGGCTGCCACGCTGGTGTTGTTCCTGGTCCTCTTCGCCGGTGGCTACTACCTGCTGGACGACTCCAGCCCGGGGTCCTTCAGCGAGCCGCTGACCAGGACGGACGCCCTGTACTTCGCGCTGACCACGTTCAGCACCGTCGGCTTCGGGGACATCAACGCACGCTCCCAGGCCGGGCGGGTGATGACGATGCTGCAGATGGCGGGAGGGCTGCTGCTCGTGGGCGTCGCCGCACGGGTGCTGGCGAGCGCGGTTCAGGCCGGGCTGCTCCGGCAGCGCCGTGAACCGCCGGGGGAGCCGGATGCCGGAGCAGACACGACGACCGAGCGAGAGGCCGGACCATGACCGTACCCAGTGGTTTCACCGCGTCCCTGCCCCTGTCCGAGCGGGCGGCCCACGGCAGGAACGCGCGCAGGCGGGCATCACGTTCATGCCACGGCTGGTACGAGACGGCACGGCAACGACCGGATCCCATCGAGGTGATAGAGCAGCAATCAAAGGAGCGCGTACCGGAGTTGGTGCCGATCCGCTACGGCCGCATGCTGGAGTCGCCCTTCCGTTTCTACCGCGGCGCGGCAGCGATCATGGCGGCGGACCTGGCACCCCTTCCGAACACAGGGCTGCAGGTGCAGCTCTGCGGGGACGCCCATCCGCTGAACTTCAGACTGCTCGCTTCGCCGGAGCGACGTCTGGTCTTCGACATCAACGACTTCGACGAGACCCTGCCCGGGCCGTTCGAATGGGACGTCAAGCGCCTGGCGGCCGGCTTCGTGACGGCGGCACGGGCGAACGGCTTCTCGGTCAAGGAGCAGAACAGAACGGTGCGGGCATGCGTGAGCGCGTACCGGGAGCGGATGAGCGAGTTCGCCGGCAAGCGCACCCTGGACGTCTGGTACGCCCAGGACGACGCCGACCATCTGCGGGAACTGATGGCCTCGTCGATGGACAAGGAGGCCGGGCGCCGTACCGACGAGGCCACGGCGCGCGCCCGCACGCGTACGCATCTGAGGGCGTTCGCGAAGCTCACCCGCGTCACGGCCGAGGGCCGGCGCATCGCACCGGACCCGCCGCTGATCACTCCGCTCGGTCAGCTCGACGCGTCCGGGACCGGGCGGGAGGTGGAGCTCCAGAGCCTCGTGGACGGGTACGCACGCACCTTGCCGTACGAACGCCGCCACCTGTTGCGGCACTACCGTCTGGTGGACATGGCCCGGAAGGTGGTGGGCGTCGGCAGTGTCGGCACGCGCTGCTGGGTGCTGCTTCTGCTCGGCAGGGACGACGACGATCCCCTGCTGCTGCAGGCCAAGGAGGCCCAGGAGTCGGTCCTGGCCCCCCACGTGGGCGGCGAACGCTACGACAACCAGGGCCGCCGGGTGGTGACCGGCCAGCGCCTGATGCAGACGGCCGGCGACATCTTCCTGGGCTGGACCCACGTCGTGGGCCTCGACGGGCAGGGCCGCGACTTCTACGTGCGCCAGCTGTGGGACTGGAAGGGCATCGCACGGCCGGAGACGATGGGACCGGGTCTGCTCTCCCTCTTCGGCCGCTTGTGCGGGGCGTCCCTGGCGCGGGCCCACGCCCGGTCGGGAGATCCCGTCGCCATCGCCGCCTATCTGGGCGGCAGCGACCGCTTCGACCGTGCGCTCACCGAGTTCGCCCAGGGCTACGCCGACCAGAACGAGCGGGACTTCGGGGCGATGGAGGTCGCCTGCCGCTCCGGCAGGATCAGGGCGGAAAGTCTTTAGGCGGCGGTGCCTTCCTGGCTTCAGGCGGAAGGCGGCGGTGCCTTCCGGGCGCGGCTCCGGTTCGGCCGATCACTCCGGCAGCTGCCGCATTTCCAGGACACGCAGTCCGAGCGACTGGAAGCGGGCCAACAGCCCGTACAGGTGCGCCTCGTCCACGATGGGGCCGAACAGGAGCGTCTGGCCCGACATCACCACGTGACCCAGCTCCGGGAAGGCCTGGGCCAGTGTTTCCGACATGTGTCCCTCGACGCGGATCTCGTAGCGCATGGGCTGTTCTCCCGCGGGCGACATGGGCGGACGGACGGTGCGCTTCACTGCGATCGTCCTTGTTCAGGGCCCGGCTGGGCCTCACCCGGTACAGGTGACCTGTCGGCCCCGGCGCACCGGTGACCGGTTCAGTGCGTCAGAGCGATCTTGAGGGTGATGATCAGCAGACCGAGCAGCAGATTGACCGAGGCGGTGACGGTCATGAGACGCCGCGAGGCACCGGCCCGGCGCGCCGCGGCCACGGACCAGCCCACCTGCCCCGCCACGGCGACGGACACCGCCAGCCACAGGGCGCCCTGAACGTCCAGTCCCAGGAGCGGGCTGACGGCCACCCCGACCGCGGGCGGCACAGCCGCCTTGACGATCGGCCACTCCTCGCGGCACACCCGCAATATGGTCCGGCGGTCGAGGGACCGCTGCATCAGGCGTGCTCCGAACAGTTGCGCGTGCACGTGCGCGGCCCAGAACACCGCGCTGGTGAGCAGCAACAGCAGTACCAGCTCCGTGCGCGGGAAGGATCCCAGGGTGCCGGCGCCGATCACCACGGAGGCCGCGAGCATCGATCCGTAGACGCCGCCCGTGTAGTCGGCACGAGCTCGACGCTCGGTTCTGACTTCTCTGCCGGTGGCGGGGTTGTTGATCCGGGACACCGGTGCCTCCTCGGGCTCAGGGTCTCGTCGCCCGGCCGGCGCTCTGTCTCGTGCCGGTGGGCAGGGCTCCCGCGGCGGGTCGGCGCGGGTGCCCGGCATCCCTGGGGAACCGAGCCGTTCCCCGGGACGGTCGGAGCACACCGGTGTGCAACGTGTCCACCTCGCCGATTCGGCCCGGAGCGTCACCGGAACCGGCCGGACAGCGGCCCGCTCGTGCGCTGCCGCCGCTCCCATCGCACCTCAAGGACCCCTTCCCGCACCTCACCCGCCAGGGGGGAGGGCCGGCCGTCCCGGCTTTCGCCGGCGCGTTCCGTCCCGGTCTCGGCGGCCAGGGGCTCCCGAAGGGCTCTGGCCGCCGCTCGCACGCCGTCCCCGAAGCGGGTTCACACCAGGCCCAGCTCGCGCGCGCGGCGCACCGCTTCGTTGCGCCGACTCACGGCCAGCTTGCGGTAGACGCTCTTGAGGTGGGTCTTCACCGTGTTCACCGACACATAAAGGTCGGCGGCGATCTCCTCGGTCGACATCATCCGGGCCAGCCGCTCCAGCACGTCGCGCTCGCGGCCACTCAGCTTCTCCGCGACGAGGGGAGGGGGCGGCACGTCGATCGCGGTCGGTCCGCCGCGTCGCGAGGGACCGGGCGTGAGCCAGTCCGCGGCCAGTTCATGGAGAGGCTCGGTGGACAGGAGGGGCCGGATCCATGGGCGGGCATCGAGGAACGGTCTTCTGAGCCGCTCGCGCCGGGCGTCGAGGAGGGCCTGCTCGACGAGCCTGCGGGCGGTGGCCGTGTCCCCTGCCCCCTCCGCGGCCTGGGCCCTGGCCAGCGCTGCCCGAACGGTCACAGCCGGGCCGGTCCGGGCCCCGGTGCGGATGCTGTCCAGCAGACCGAGGGCAGCCCCTGGCCGGCCCGCGGCGAGCAGCATCCGCGCGGCTTCCACGGCGCACGCCGGCTGGTCGCCGGACACGTCCTGAAGCACCTCGGCGGCCCTCTCGGGCCGTCCCTCTGCCAGGTGCGCGGCGGAGGCGACCACTGCCTCATGGCCGGCCGCCCAGGGGGAGGCCACGGCGGCGGGGACGGCCGGGTCCCTCGCCTCGACGGCGGCACGTGCGTTGCCGCGAACCAGCAGGAGAAGATCCTTTGCGATGGCCCGCCCCGCCGCCGTCACCGGATCGTGCACCGCGGAGGGCAGCCGGGCCGTCTCGTCGAGGAGGGCCTGGGCCCGGCCCAGCTCGTCACGGTCGACAGCCACGGCGGCCAGCACCAGAAGCCCGATGCCGGAGGCGCTCGGCTGGGGCAGACCGGACCGCTCGGCCTCGGCGGCACCCGCGAGAGCCTTGCGCTCCGCCCTGCCGATCCAGCCGTTCAGATAGTCGATCAGTGCCAGGTACCCCATCGCTTCCTGACGTGGCAGCGCGGTCGACGATCCGCCGTGACTGCCGGTCACGGTGGTCAGCGCGGCACGTGCGTCCTCGAAGCGGCCGGCCCACAGGAGCGTGGAGCCCAGATGCGTCATCAGGAGAGCGTTGAATTCGGGATGCTTGTCCAGGAGGTGCCCGGGGACCTCCTGCTGGAGCCGATCGGCGGCCGCCGCGGCGTTCTCGGCCCGTTCGGGAGAACCGGTCAGCCGCGCCGCCAGGGCCTCCAGCAGCGCACAGCTCAGCTGCGCGGCCGCCGTGTCGGGTGCGTCGCAGGAGAGCCGCTCCTTGGCGTGGTGCAGGTGGAACAGTCCGCGCTCGGTGTCGTACCGGGACAGGTCGCGGGCCGCCCGGACGAGCTCGGGCGCGGGGCCGGTGGCAGCGGGTTCCATCCCGGAGAACAGCTGGTCGAGGCCGTCCGAGCGCAGGCCGGTGAAGAGTTGTCCGATCGCCAGGTCGTCGACGAGGGCGCCGGCCGTGAAGCCCCAGTTCCCCGAGGCTGCGCCGTGGGCAAGCGTCTCCGTGAGGGATCCGGAACGGCGCAGCCACTGCGCGGCCCGTCGGTGGAGTTCGGGCTCGATGCCGGGGAGGCAGACCTGCAGATGGGCCCGGAGTATCTCCCCGAACAGCGGGTGGAGCCGGTACCACGAGTGCCCGAGGTGCTCGACGAACGCGTTCTCGCGATGCAGCTTGACCAGAATGGTCTCGGCGTCGGTCCGTCGGGTCAGTGCGTTGGCCAGGCCGGGACAGAATCGCTCCAGGACGCTCACGCGCAGCAGGAGGTCCTGCGTCTCCTGTGTCTGCCGCCTGTGCACCTCGGCCAGGAGGAAGTCCGCGACGGTACTGTGTCCCGCCTCGAACTCCTTCAGATAGACCTCCGGATCGGCGCTGTCGCGCGCCGCGAGGGCGGACAGGCGCAGACCGGCGGCCCAGCCCCCCGTGCGGTCCACCAAGGCGCGCCCGGCGTGGAGGGGCAGGCTCAGACCGTGCAGGTCCAGCAGGGCGACGGCCTCCTCGGGGGTGAAGGCCAGCTCCGCCGCACGGATCTCCGTCAGCTGACCGGCCGCCCGATAACGGTGCAGCGGAAGCAGTGGCTCGGTGCGGGTGACGATGACCAGGCGCATGCCCTGACCGGAGTGGTGCAGGACGTACTCCAGTTGCTGAGCGATCTCGGGGTCGGTCACGCGGTCGTACTCATCGAGCACCACGACCACCGGCCGGTCACGCTCGCTCAGACCGGCGGCGAGCGTGGTCAGCAGCTTGCGGGGCACTTGGGCGGCCTCCGCCGGGATCCCTACCGCGCCGGAGAGCGGCGCACCGCACGCACGCAGAGCCTGGAGGAGGTACGCCCAGAACATCCCGGGGCCACGGTCCCCCGCTTCAGCGGTCAGCCAGGCGACGGGCTGCCGCAGGCCGGCGGCCCAGTCGGCGGTCAGCAAGGTCTTGCCCGCGCCGGCGGCTCCGTTGACGAGGGTCAAGGGCGTCCGGAGGGCCTGGTCGAGGTGCCGGACGAGGCGTTGCCGTCGCAGGTAGGTGGCGGGCCTCGTCGGCAGCGCGATCCGTGTGCGCAGAAACGGGTCCCCCAGAGGATCGGTCCCCGGAGCGATCGGACCGGCCGGTCCCAGAGCGTTCTCGTCGGTTTCTGCCACGGCGCTCCTCACCACTGTCCGTCAGGGTCGTGTCATGGGGTGCGCTCCCTCACTCAGCTTCCCAGCCTTCCGGCGCCCGCGCGCGGCTTGCCGGGGCCGGGGGCTTGTTCACAGGGATGCGGGATGCGGGAGCGGCCACTGCCCTCAGCTCGGGCCGGGTCATCGACGCGCCGCGGAGCGGCGTTCCTGGTACATGCGGCCGACGACCACTCCGAGGTGGATGACCACTCCCACCGCCACCAGCCAGGACATGATGATCATGACGACGCCGATGGGGCCGTACTTCTCGCTGTTCGCCACGATCGCAGCGGAGAAGTAGCGGGCGGAGAAGAGTCCCAGACCCGTCCAGCACACAGCCGTGACAACGGCCGAGGGCAGGAGCGAGCGCCACGACACGGCGGGCACGAGGAACACGTACATGGTCGCCCACCAGAAGCAGGTCGCCGTGGCGAGACCGAACAGGCCCCGCGATGCGGGCGCATCGAGTGATCCGCCTGCCAGGGCCTGCGCGGCACCGTAGGCCAGCAGGAGCGCGAGCCAGCAGAGCTGTGACGGAAGGTCCCGCCAGCCGCGGCTCGGTACGTCGAAGAGCCTCTGGTACCAGCTTTGCAGGATGCCGGCGACGGCCACGGCACCGAGGAGCAGCATGGCGACGCCCGCCACGGTGAGGGAGCCCGGTGGCTCCCCTTCCGGGAAGAGTGACGCCACAGCCTGGGCCGCCTGCCGACTCAGTCCCAGCCAGCCGGCGAGCGTCGTGGCGGCGTCACGTCCGACCGCGGCCGCCAGGACGATGAGGAAGGGGAAGAAGCACAGCAGTGAGAGAGCGGCGAGCTGGAAGGAGTTGCCGAGGAAGTCGAGCGCGGAGAGCCGGCTCCACAGCGTGCCCGCCCCGCTGTCCCGTGCACGACGGGCGGCGGTCTTCCACTGCCGGTCCGGAAAACCCCTGCCGTGCGCATCTCTGCCCGGCCTGTCGCGGCCTGTCATGAATCCAGTTAAGCCCCGGCGGGGTGCGTCCTTCGCATCCACCGGTTCGCCGGGCTCGTCAAAGGGCTGTTCCCCGGAGGCACCTCGCCGGCCGTCCGCATGTCCGGCACTCCGCGTCTTCGTCCGTCCGGCCCGGCGTCAGGAGGCCGGCAGCCCCGTGGCACGGGCCCTCGCTACGGCCGGACGGTGACGGCCGCCTGCCGGTCCGGGGTGTCCCCGCCGGAGGCCAGCAGCACCGGCCGCTTCGTCCTGTCGCGGGACGGCAGGAACGAGGCCAGCGCCAGACCGACGAGCACCGCCGCGGTGGCGATCAGGAACGCGATGCGGAAGCCCTGCATGCTGGGCACCTCCACCGTGCCCGCACGCACCGAGGTGTGGGCGAGCACCATCCCGATCACCGCGCTGGACACGGAGGTGCCGATCGAGCGCATCAGCGTGTTCAGGCCGTTGGCCGCCCCCGTCTCCGACGGGTCGACGGCGCCCATGATGAGTGTGGGGAGGGAGGAGTAGGCGAGGCCGATGCCCGCGCCCACCACCACCGAGATGACGACCGTCTGCCAGGCCGCGCTCATCATCCAGAGCCCCGCGCCGTAACCGGCGGCGATGATCAGGAGGCCCAGCATCAGCGAGACCTTCGGACCCCGCCGGGCGGAGATCCGCGCGTACAAGGGGGCCACGAACATCATGGTGACGCCCAGCGGGGCGACGCACAGGCCGGCCACGACCATCGACATCCCCAGACCGTGTCCCGTGGAGCGGGGCAGCTGGAGCAACTGGGGGAGCACCAGCGTGATGGCGTAGAACGCGACCCCCACCATGATCGAGGCGAGGTTGGTGAGCAGCACCTCGCGCCTGGCGGTGGTCCGCAGGTCGACCAGCGGCGCGGGGATGCGCAGCTCCCACACGCCCCACAGGCCGAGCACCAGGACGGCGCCGCCGAACAGGCCGAGCGTCGTGGTGGACGCCCACCCCCAGTCGCCGCCCTTGGTGACGGGCAGCAGGAGCAGGACCAGACCGGCGCTCAGACCCAGGGCCCCGAGCCGGTCGAAACGCCCGGGCGCCCGCAGCGGCGACTCCGGTACGACGAGCACGGTCAGCAGCATGGACAGCGCACCCAGGCCGGCCGCGGTGAAGAACAGGGCGTGCCAGTCGGCGTGCTGGGCGATCAGCGCCGCCGCGGGGAGCGCGAGTCCGCCGCCGACGCCGATCGAGGAGCTCATCAGGCCCATGGCGGAACCCAGCCGCCGAGGGGGCAGCAGATCGCGCATGATGCCGATGCCGAGCGGTATCGCGCCCATGCCGAACCCCTGGAGCGCCCGTCCGACGATCATGACCACCAGATCGTCGGTGAATCCGCAGACCAGCGAGCCGGCCACCATGACGGCCAGGCTCGCCAGCAGCATCCGGCGCTTTCCGTACAGATCGCCGAGGCGGCCCATGATCGGCGTCGCCACCGCGCCCGCCAGCAGAGTGGCCGTCAGCACCCAGGTCGCGTCGGCGGCCGAGGTGGTGAGCAGCGCCGGCAGATCCTTGATCACCGGGACCAGCAGGGTCTGCATCACCGCGACCGCGATGCCCGCGAACGCCAGGACCGGCACGACGCCCCTGGTTCTGTGCTCGGGAGCGTCCGCGGACGCTCCCGGGGGCTGGTCGGCTGTCGACTGCGGCATACGTGCGGCCTCCGGGCGGCGGTCGTGGCGGAGCGCCGGGGGTCCGTCCCGGCGCTCCGCTCGATGAAGGCGGCGGGACACGGCGCCCGCCGCCAAGTGTGTGCACAGTGAACCTTCTCATCGGCCCCCGTATTCCGGGGCCGGCGCATCGGTTCGATGTTCCGGGCGGCGGCGCCTGGGTACCCGGCGTTCCGCACCGCCCCGTGCGCCGGAAGGGGCATCCGGCCCAGGCCCGGTCGCACCCGCCCGGCCCCCGGGTCACGCTGGAGGAGGGCCCGGGCGGGGTCGCCGGAGGCCATGACGGCGAGGCGCTGGAGGAAGAGCGATGGGCGTGCCTGACCTGATCCGCCGCCGGGCAGCCCCGCCGCCGCGCGGACCGTCGGGTGAGCCGGCGAGTGCCCGGCGGTACGCCGGGAAGCAGGAGCAGCACGCACGGGGGACACGTCCCGACAGACAGGAACAACGGTGAACAGTGCACAGGAATCCGCGACGTCCGTCGTGGTGGCGCTCAGTGGCTGCTCCCGGGAGGACGCCGACGCGGTCTTCCGGGCCCTGAGCAGGTCCTTCGAATCGGACCGCGCGAGCGACGACACGCCCCAGTACGTCTCGGAGGGCCACGCGACCGTGTGGACCGCGACCTTCGACGTGTCCAGCACGCGCAATCCCGCGGAGCCCGTCCGGCTCGCGGCACCCGTGACGGCCGAGCTCCAGGGCGGCTACTGGGCGGTGGACCAGATGCAGCTGGCGCTCGCCGCCGCCTTCGACATGGTGGAGGAGGGCATGGCCGCGGGCGACCAGGAGAAGGACGTCCAGCTGCTCCTCAACAGCGGCGTCCATCAGGAAGAGATCTGACAGCGGCCGTCCCGCCGCACGAGAGCCTGAGGAGGAGGCCTTCATGCCCATCGCCACGGTCAACCCGGCGACCGGCGAGACACTCGAGACGTTCGACGCGCTGGGCCCCGAGGAGATCGAGCGCCGGCTCGACCTCGCCCGCGCCGCCTTCGGCCGGCACCGCACCCGGTCCTTCGGCGAGCGCGCCGCCCTGCTGAACCGGGCCGCTGACCTGCTGGACCAGGAACAGCACGACATCGCCCGGGTGATGACGACCGAGATGGGCAAGCCGATCGGGGCCGCCCGCGCGGAGGCGGCCAAGTGCGCCAAGGCCATGCGGTGGTACGCGGCCCGGGCGGAGGAGCTGCTGGCCGACGAGCACCCGGCGGCAGGCGACGTCGAGGACTCCGGAGCCGTACGGGCCACGGTCCGCTACCGGCCCCTCGGCGTGGTCCTCGCCGTCATGCCGTGGAACTTCCCGCTCTGGCAGGTCGTCCGCTTCGCGGCCCCCGCGCTGATGGCGGGAAACGTCGGACTGCTCAAGCACGCCTCCAACGTGCCCCGGACCGCGCTGTACCTGGAGGACCTCTTCACCCGCGCCGGATTCCCCGAAGGATGCTTCCAGACGCTGCTCGTCGGCTCCGACGCCATCGAGTCGCTCCTGCGCGACAGCCGTGTGGCGGCAGCGACGCTGACCGGCAGCGAGGGCGCCGGACGCGCCGTCGCCTCCGTCGCCGGCGACGAGGTCAAGAAGACCGTGCTGGAACTCGGCGGCAGCGACGCGTACATCGTCATGCCGTCCGCCGACCTCGGCCGCGCCGTCGGCACCGCCGTGACGGCCCGCGTCCAGAACAACGGCCAGTCCTGCATCGCCGCCAAGCGCTTCATCGTGCACGCGGACGTGTACGACGAGTTCTGCGACCGGTTCACGGCCGCGATGAAGGAGCTGACCGTCGGTGACCCGATGGACGAGTCCACCGACGTCGGGCCGCTCGCCAGCGAGCGGGGCCGAACCGATCTGGAGGAACTCGTCGACGACGCCGTGGGCCACGGCGCCACGGCACGCTGCGGAGGCCGCCGCCCCGGACACCTCGACCGCGGCTGGTACTACGAGCCCACCGTCCTGACCGATGTGTCCGACCGGATGCGCATCCACCGGGAGGAGGCGTTCGGCCCCGTGGCGTCCGTCTACCGGGTGGCCGACGCGCACGAGGCGCTGGCCGTCGCCAACGACAGCCCCTTCGGCCTCAGTTCGAACGCCTGGACACGCGACCGGTCGGAGGTGGAGCTCTTCTCACAGGACCTCGAGGCGGGCGGCGTGTTCTTCAACGGCATGACCGCCTCCCATCCGGCGCTGCCCTTCGGCGGCGTCAAACGGTCCGGCTACGGACGGGAGCTGTCCGGGCACGGCATCCGGGAGTTCTGCAACGTCACGACCCTGTGGCACGGCGAGGAGACGGAGAAGTAGTCCATGGTGCAGTTCGGATACACGATGATGACGGAGCAGGCCGGACCGCGGGACCTGGTCGGCCATGTGGTCGGTGCGGAGGAGGCCGGGTTCGACTTCTCCGTCATCTCCGACCACTACTTCCCCTGGCTGGCCTCACAGGGCCACGCCCCGTACGCCTGGAGCGTCCTCGGCGCCGCGGCCCAGGCCACCTCGCGGATCCCGCTGATGACGTACGTGACCTGCCCGACCACCCGCTACCACCCGGCCGTCGTGGCGCAGAAGGCCGCCACCGTGCAACTGCTGTCCGAGGGGCGCTTCCGCCTCGGACTGGGCTCCGGCGAGAACCTCAACGAGCATGTCGTGGGCGGCGACTGGCCCGCCGCGCACGTACGGCTGGAGATGCTGGAGGAGGCGGCGGGAATCATCCGCCGGCTCCTCGACGGTGAGCATGTCACCCACCACGGCGCCCACTTCGACGTCGTCGACGCCAAGCTGTGGGACGTACCCGCCGACCGGGTGCCGATCGGTGTCGCCGTCTCCGGCGACAAGTCCTGCGCCGTCGCGGGCCGGACCGCCGACCTGGTCATCGCCACCGAGCCGAAGAAGGAACTCCTCGACGCCTTCGACCGTCACGGCGGCACGGGCAAGCCCCGCGTCGGCCAGCTGCCCGTCTGCTACGACACCGACCGGGACGCCGCGGTGAAACGGGCGCACGACCAGTTCCGCTGGGCCGTCGGCGGCTGGCGGGTCAACGCGGAACTCCCGGGCCCCAAGTCCTTCGAGCAGGCCACGGAGCTCGTCACGGAGGACGACGTCGCGCGGACCGTCCCGTGCGGCGACGACGTCGGCGCCTTCGTCGACGCGGTCCGCGCGTACGTCGACGCGGGCTTCACCGAGGTCGCCCTCGTACAGGTCGGCGGCGACCATCAGGAGCCGTTCCTCGAATGGGCGCGCGGCACACTGCTGCCCGCCCTGCGCGAACTGTGAGGGTGACGCCATGAACGATGCCGCACACACCGGGTCCCACGCCCCGTCCGACGAGGAGGTGGCGATGCGCCTCGTACCCGTCTGGCTGGCGGAAGCCGCCCGCAACGACGCCGGCGCCGCCGAGCGGGCCGGCCATGAATGGGAGAGCCGCGCCCTGTCCGAGGAGTCCGCGCGCGAACTGGCCGACTGGGTCACCGCCCGGGTCACCGACACGGGATTCAACACCGACAAGGGGCCCGCACCGGACGCCCCCGCGCGGGTCAGCGTCGCCGACAAGACTGCCGTCCACCGGTGGCTGGCCGCCCACGGGCACGACGTGTGACGTCGATCAGGGCCCCGCGAACGGCCGACGGCCCCGTGCCTTTCCGCACGGGGCCGCCCGCGGGCCGCGGGCCCGCCGGTCAGACGTTCGGGACCTTGAGCTTGTCCCAGCTCGTCCTGCCCGGAATGCCGTCCGCGTCGCTGCCCGAGTAGCCGAGCTTGCGCTGCCACGCCGCGTACGACTTGCGGTCCGCCTCCGTCCATTCGGGCCCCGGACCCTGCTCGTAGCGGCCGCAGCCCTCGGCGACCAGGCGTCTGCCCATCGCCGTGATGACGGCGCTGCGTCTGCCCACCTGGAAGAACGCCGCCCCGGGGAACGGCTCGTAGGTGGGCGCGGGCGGGGTCGTCGGCCCCGACGGCTTGCCGCCGAGCCGTTCCTTGATGCGGCTGCGCATCGCGTCCATGGTGAAGCCGCGCGGGTCGACCTTTCCCGGCTGCCACTCCTTGTGGCCGATGACCGACCGCTGCGACCAGCCGTGGGCACGGCAGATCGCGGCCGCCGCCTTCTCGATCGCCTCCAACTGCGCCGCCGGCCACGGGTCCTTGCCGTCGCCGAGGTTGACGCACTCGAAGCCGTAGAAGTGGCGGTTGCCGTCGGTGTTGGCCTCGTTGTCGGCGGGCAGCGTCGCCGACTCGTTGATCACGGCCCGCAGCACGTCGTCGTCGCCGAGGCCGGCGTGGTTGGCCCGGCCGTTGCCGACCAGGTACACCGTCCCGTCCTTGGCGATCACTCCGTGGCACAGCGGGCCGGGCAGACTGGAGTGGCCGTTGTAGCAGAGCTCGACGGAACTGGAGGTACCGGACGTGACGGTGTGATGGATCATCACACCGTTCACCGGTCCCCACGGGCCCTTGTGGTTGCGGTTGTGCGTGCGCCAGCTTCGGTGCTCGACGACACGCAGTCCTTCGTTGCGTAAGGCTCTGAGCAGTTTGTCGGCGGACAGCGGCGTTGCCATCGTGGTGCTCCTTCCCGGCGGACCGTCAGTTCTCGGACCGTCCCTGATCGATTTGCCCGTTGGCGGGGTCCGTCGAACCGGCCTCCGCGGCCCGCTCCGCGGCGAGGGCCTCCTGCTCGGCGCTCTCCTCCGCCGCGAGCGCCTCCGCGTCCGCGGCGGGCAGCGGAGCGGCCAACGGCCCGAAAGCCAGCCGGAGATCGGCCACGGAGCCCTCGCCGAGGACCCACGCGAGAGGCGCGCGGTGAACCCGCACCCCGTGCGGCGGGCGCAGCAGCGGACGCCGGGCGGTGTCCACCGGCCACTCCACGGATCCGGTCGCCGTGCGCGCCGGCACCGTCCAGAAGTCACCGGAGCGGTAGGCCCTGCCCGCCTCGAAGTACACGAACACCCCGTCCTCCAGCGGGAGCCAGGCTCCTTCCTCGATGCGCAGCGCACCGCCACGCGACTTCGGCGCGGCCGTCCTCGAACGGCCTGAGCCAGCAGGACGGGAACCGGGACGGTGGTCCCAGCGCCGCAGATACGGGGCGAGTTCGGGCCGCCTGCCCACCGAAGGGTCCGGTTCGCCCGACAGCCGCACCCGCCGGCCCGGCAGGTCGAGCTCCTCCACCCGCAGCAGCGGCAGCGGTTCCCGGCGGCTCGTGTAGGCGGTGTCGACGAACTCGACCCAGTCGCCCACGCTCAGACCGAGCTTGTCGTCGTTGCCGACCGAGCCCAGCTCCACCCAGGTGCCGTCCAGTTCGTCGACCGGGAGGGTCACGGACCCGTTCTCCCTGGACCACTTGAACGTCGCCTCGCCGGCCGGGCCGCCGTCATGGATCTCCACCCGGTAGAGCTGGTTCTCCGGCCCCCGGTAGCGGGCGTCCGGCCGCACCAGGCACGGGTCCTCGTCGGCCCGGTCCGGGCGTTCGCTGCGGGCCGCCATCCGGGCCGTCGGCGCCTGCGCCGCCTCCCACTTGGCGAACGCCTCGCGGACCTGGTCCTTGGTGGCCCCGTCCTCGACCTCCAGCTCGGAGCCGGGCACCGGGACGACCTGCCACACCACCTTCCGCCGGGCCGCGGTGTCGGGCATCGCCGCGCCCAGCGCGACCTCGCGCAGCAGCGGGTCCTCCGCCGCCGTGACCGTCCGCTCCCACACCTGGAGGCAGGCCAGGTAGGGGAACCGGGTCGGCAGCCGGTCGCCGGGGCGCTCCGGGTCGCGGTGGCCGTCCGGCTGGTCCCAGTAGGTCCAGGTGGCCGGCGGGTCCGTCGCCGCGTCGCCGGCCTCGTCCTCGTCCGGCACGGGTACGCCGGGCGCGGGCCGGGTGGCGTCGACCAGGATGCCGTCCACGTAGTAGCGGCCGCCGCCGATGGACAGGTCGTCGAGCTCCCGGCTGCCGCCGAGGAAACGCACCTCGAAACCGGTCGCGCCGCTCGGCCCGCCGTGCGTGCCGATCAGGTCGGACAGAGCGGTCCGGGCCTGGTGGAGCTGGATCGCCGCCTGCTCGTTGGCGTCGGCGTCCAGTTGTACGCGGCCCTGCTGCGCGATCACCGCCGAGTAGTGCCGCTCCGGCCGGAAGGTGTCGCGCGAGATGTCAGCGTGCATGAGGAGGGGTCCCCCTAGGAAGTTCGCCAGTCGGAAGGTTGGTGTCAGGTGACGGGGATGATCCCGGCGTCCGTCCCGGCCGGGGTGTACTCGGCGAGCCGGGCCCGCAGGCTGTCCTCGCGCTGCGGTTCGTACAGGTCGTGGAAGACGCCCATCTCGGAGCCGTCGTCGGCGCCCCGGCGGATCTCGGGCGGGCACGCGTCGGAGAGCCGCGCGTAGGCGGGAGTGCCGTACCGCTCGCTGCTCAGCAGCGGCCGCACCTGCGGTCCGGCGCCGTCCGAGTGGTCCGGCCGGCAGCGGTGGCGCCGCGGGGTGCGCGAGCCCGGCGGCACGTAGCAGAAGCGCAGACAGCCCACCCCGCGCCGGGCCACCCGCAGCTGTCCGGTGAAGACGCTGTTCTCGCCGATCTCGACCGCGTGGGTGTGCACTTCGCCGATGACGGTCGTGCGGTGGGCGTGCAGCACCGCGTGCGCGTGGCGGCAGTCGGGGGCCGAGAGCGCCGCCCGGTCGTGGCCGGTGGCGTCCAGGACGCTGTCCCGGATGTGGATGGGCAGCGGATCGTGGTTCACCTCGTCGCCGATCACCTCGATGGTGCCGAGGATGCTCCGCTCGATCTGCACGCAGGCGGTGGTCCGCTCGAGGACCAGGCTCGGCTCCTCCGGCGAGTGCGGATCGCACTCCGGCTCCAGAGACCATCCGGGCACCAGCGTGCAGTGCCGCAGCACCACCGTGCCGACGGGGCCGCTCACATGGAGCCCTCTTCCGGTGACCAGCAGACCGTCCAGGACGATCCGCGGGGCGTCCGGGCCGGGACCGCGGTCCTCCTCCGCGGCACGGATGTTGAGCGCGTCGGGCCGGTTGCTGTACCAGTCGAGCAGCCGGATCACCGGACGGCAGCCTTCGGCGGCCCGCAGCTCCAGCCGGTCGCCCCGCTCGAGCTCGAAGTCCAGCTGCTCCTGATAGGCGCCGCTGTGCGTGATCTCGATGACGCCCTCGGGTCCGCAGCGGCCGGCCCGCCGGTCGCCGCGCCACTCCTCGTACGCGTCCGTGATCTTCTGGAAGCGCTGCCCGGGGCCCACCCGGTAGAACTCCGCCGCGGGGGAGGTGTCCCGCTCGCGGGGGTACTCGCCGCCGCCGGTGTCGTCCCCGAACGCGTAGTGGTAGGTGACCCACACACCCTGCCGCGGGGCCGAACGCGAGCCGAAGGCGATCCGCCCGAGCTCCGGGTCGACGGCCACCTGGCCGCGCCGGGGCCGGTACCGCCACTGCGAGAGGTCGGCCACGACGATGTCGGACAGGGGCACCGGCTCGTCCTGGCCGTCCCGCCAGATGGTGAAGCTCTTGCCGGGGCCGTAGTGGTCGGCGAGGCGCTCCGCCAGCTGCCGGCGGCGGATGTACGCGGGTACGTTGTCGATCGTCGCGATGTGCGTCGCCGACGGCTCGGGCACCGGCCTGGTCACCAGGGGGCTGTCGTTGCCGAGGATCGAGAACGTGTAGAGACTGCGCGCCCGGTCGACGCAGTAGGCGGGCGCCCGGGTCACGTGATACGGCTTCAGCCGCCACACGAACAGTCCCACACCGGCCGGGGAGCCACCGCCCTGCCGACGTGCCGAACCCGCCCTGCGCACGTCCACGGACCGGGCCGTGGCGCTGAACGGGGTGTCCGCCAGGTCGAGTTGCGCACCGTCCCGTACATCGGCCAGCCGGCCGCGCTGCAGTCGGCGCGAGTCGGCCGCGGACGACCCGGATCCGTACAACCGCACCGGCTGGTGGTGGGAGACCAGCCGGGAGAACTCGACTGCCCTGGCCGGCCATCCCGCGATCTCCTGCGCCATCTCCTCCAGCAGGTGCAGCGTGCCCTTGCGGCGCCGGTGGGAGACGGTCGCGGCCACGTCGCGGCGCGGGGCGAGCGCCTCGGCGAGCCGGCGACGCGACTCCTCCCCGTCTCCGCCCAGGCCGCCGGTCGGTACCCGCTCGTACCCGGGCAGCGGGGTGTAGCCCACCAGGTCGCCGAGATACGGCAGCACCCAGGGCGCCGCCGTCTCCACGAACAGGTCCTCGTACCCCTGCTCGACACCGTCCCGCACCACGTCGACCTGCTCGGCGATCACGGCGAGCAGCGCACGCAGCGGCTCCCCGCGCTCGGCGTCGCGCAGCCGGTGCCACTGCGGCAGCAGCTCCACGAGACCGTCCGGTTCCCTGCTCATGCGGTGACCTCCGTCAGAATCAGCGTGTCGGGCACCTGCGGTGTCAGCAGGGCGAGTTGAGCCGGCCGGACGCCCCGGAAGACGAACACCCGCCGCCCCTTCTCCAGCGGCCGGGTGTCGGTGATGTCCGGGTTCAGGCGCAGCAGCTCGGCGAGCGGGATGCCGTGGCGGGCGGCGACCGAGGTGAGCGTCTCGCCACCGTCGGCGGTGACGCGGTGCACCACCTCCTCGTACTCGGCGTGCCGGGCCGGGACCGTGGCCGCCGGCCCGTCGAGGCGTTCGCCCAGGCCCGTCAGTTCGCCCGGAGTGACGGAGGCCGGGACGCCGCCGAAGACGTCGACGTCGACGTGGTCCACCCCCGGCACCCGGTGGGCCGTCGCCATCACCTCCGACAGCCGCGCCGGACGGCCGAGCTCCCTGCCTTCCGGGCCGAACGTGCGCAGCAGCGCCTGCCGGAGCCTCGGCTCCACGACCGACCAGGTGTGGTCGGGCGCGACCTTCACCTTCGCCGCGAGGAGCAGCAGCACCGGTTCGCGGACGTCGACCCGCACGGGCAGCCGCCCGTCGCCGTACCGGGCCAGTGAGGAACGCAGCGCCCGCAGGACGTCGGAGTCACCGGCGACCGGGATGTCGTCCACGCCGGCCACCGTCACATGCAGCACCTGGCGCCGCCCGTCGAAGACCTCCCGTGCGACGGCCCGGCCGATGCCGGCCCGCGAACGGGCGAAGTCCTCGTAGTCCCTGACCGACACCAGCCGGTCGAGTGCCGACACGGCCAGCGGGATCGTGCGCCGGGTCAGACCCGGCCCGTCGGCGTCCGCGCCGCCCGTCGCGGCCTGCGGGTTGGTCACCCCGGTGACGCCGAGCGGGCGGGTGACCGCCTGGGTGATGCGGTTCGCCCGCACGTTCGCCGCCCGGCCGGTGCCGAAGCGGTAGCGGGCCCGTACGTTCTCGCTCCCGGTCGGCAGCCGGGCGCCGTGCACCCCGTCGCCGAAGGTCACCGTCGTACGGCCGTCGGCCGTGGTGCCCGTGACGTACACACGGTCGCGCGGCCCTCGCCCGGCGAGGCTGTCCACCTCGTGCCACAGCAGCCCGTCGACACGGATCTCCAACTCCGGCGTCGCGCCCAGGGGATTGTTCGCGGGCAGCCAGGTCAGCGGGGACTGCCACAGGGCGAACGTCTGGCCGGTGCGGCCGGCGTCGCCGCTGCCGATCGGCTCGTCCCGGCTCTCGCCGTGCGTCGCCGGCACCACGTTGCCGAGCACCCGGACCGTGTCGCGGCGGTAGCGGTGCGCCAGACCCGTGGTGAGCGTCAGCCTGGTGTGCACATGATCGCCCGGCAGCAGCGGATCGACGACCTGCTCGACCCCGGCGACCACCACCAGCTCGGTCCCGGTGATCCCGGAGCCGCCGGACCCGCCCGGCGGTACGTCCGTTCGCTCGCCCGACACCGCCAGGTGCCGCCCCGGGCGCAGCCCGTCGTACAGCTCCGCCAGCTCCAGCTCGTCGCCGTGGACGTCCTCACCGAGCGGTTCGTCGGCGAGGCGCAGCGACTGCCCGCCGGCGTGCACCGTGGCGTCACGGATGTTGGACAGCAGGACGTCGTGGTCGTCCAGCCACGGCTCCGCGAGCGTCAACTCCGTGCCGCGGCCCGTGATGCCGTAGTCGGTGTACACGGCCGTGCGCACGGAGGTGACCCGGGTCGTGACGAAGGAGAGCTTCGCGTCGCCGGGGATTCCGTCCGGGGTGTCCCGCCCCTTGCGGGGCCGTTCGATCGCCACCCAGGAACCGACGGTGATCGAGTCCTGCACCGAGTCCAGCGCGAGGACGTGCCGGTCGGCCGGCCGGGGCACGGTGGCGACGCCGATCTCCACGTTCGCCGGCTCGCTGCCCACCGTGTAACGGACCGTCAGCTCGTGATCGCCGTGCCGGATCTGGTGGTGCTCCCCGGGCGCGAGCAGCCAGCTCTTCGTCTCGCCGTTGTGCACGGCCACCCGCACCCGGCCGTCCTCTCCCGGCCGGGACACGAACAGCGTCCGCTCGGGCAGCCCGTCCTCCAGCCGGGCCGTCACACCTGGCTCCTGGGAGTCCGCGGGCCGCCTGCTCAGCCAGCTCAGATCGTGGTCCTGACCGGCACGGGTGCGCAACGTGACCCGCCCCGGCCCCAGTTCGAACGTCTTCTCCGTCGGCAGGTTCTCCGACACCTGCACCGAGGAACCCGTCTCCACGTGCTGGAACTCGGCACGCACGGGCACCCGGCCCGCCGGGTCGTACACCACCCGCATCGTCGTCAGCGCCGCTCCGCTCAGCGGCCAGTCCGTCTGCCTGACCACCCGCCCACGGGCGTCCTGCACCGGCCGCAGCGGTGCGGTCGCACCGAACGGAGCCGCCGTCACCCGCATCGCCTGCACCTCACGCAGCAGGGCGGGGACGGCCGGGGCCGCCTGCCGCCATGCCGGGTACAGCCCGTCGGCCACCCTCGGCTCGAGGACCGACAGCAGCTGCGCCGCCAGTTCCGAGCCGGACGCCCGGCGCCGGGCGGCGGACCGGCCCGCCGTACCCGGCCGCACGTCACGTGTGCGCAGCGCGGGCAGCACCGCGCCCAGCGCCAGCAGCGCGGACGAGCCGGGGGAGAGCTCCACCTCCTCCGGCGGCGCCGGACGTGACGGCTCCAGATCGGCCGCCCGTTCGCGCAAATCGCCGACGACGGCCTCCAACCGCTCGAACCAGGCGGCCACTTCCTCATGGGCCGCCGCCACCGCCTGCGCCTCCGCCAGCCGTTCGTGGGGCCCGGCGAGCCGGGCGGCGAACGCGGCGGGTGTCCCCAGGTCGTCCAGATCGGCCCGCAGCGGAGCCAGCACCTGGGCGTCGAACTCCTCGATGTACCGGCTCACCGGACGGGGGTTGGGGTTGCCGGGCGTCGGCGCGCCGTCCTCCGTCTCCCGGTCGTCCTCGGTGATCCACTCCCGCAGCTCGTCGACCAGCTCGCCCAGTACGGGCGGCGCGGACTGCGGCAGCCCGATCACCGTGACGTCGTCGTCCCGGTCGACCGACACCCGGGCGACGCTCAGCAGCCGGCGCTCGCCGGGCGTCCCGGCCTGCCCGCCGCCGTCCCCGGCCCGCTCACCGCCGAACACGAACAGCAGCCGGTCACCGGTGCTCAGCGCCGACGCCGTCCCGGCGATCCGTACTGCGGAGCGCCGCTCCAGGTCGGCGGGGGTCAGCAGCGACGGCCTGCGCCGGCGCACCGCCAGCTCGTTCCACGACGCGCGGGCCGTGAGGTCCTCGCCCGTCTCGAAGACCTGGGACTGCTCGCCCGACGTCGTGGGCACGCTGTTGCTGCGCGAACCGCGCGGGATCACCACGGACACCTCCGCCTCCCGCGGATCCCGGTCCAGGGTGTACGCGAGATGCGTGTCGGCGGCGATGCCCGGACGCGGACGGTGTCCCACCAGACGCCCGAGCAGCGCCAGCGAGCGGTGCTCGTTGGCGGTGCGCAGGTACGCCTCCTCCGCGATGCGCTCCGAATGGAACGTGAGCAGGTCGCCGACGACCGCCCACGACTCCAGCAGCCCGATCGACGGATCGTCCGGCGTACGGACGGTCAGGCCCCGCAGCGCCGGGTAGGCGGGCGAGGCGAGCCGGTCCAGCATCGCCGCGAGGAACGAGCCGTACTCACCCACCCGGTAGTCCAGCGACCGGCGCCCCGGCGGATTGTGGACCGCCGGCGGCGCGTGCCGCTCGTCGTGGCCCCCGCAGCCGCAACCGCACACGGCGCTCATCGCCCACCTCCGCCGAGCTCGATGGACAGCCGCCCGTTCTCGGGCCGGTCGGGATCGTTGTCGCAACGTGCGATCTCCAGCGGGCCGAGCCGCAGCACGCCTGCCTCCAGTGCGTCGTCGTGGTCGTCCGGGTCGTCGGCCCCGAAGGGCCGGCCCGTGTCGAACAGTCGTGCCAGCCGGGTCACCCGTACGCTCTCCACGCCCTGCACGGCCGCAGCCGCGGCCACCAGGCGGCTCAGCCGCACCGGTTCGCCGAACGTCAGCGCGTCGGGGTGGAAGAAGCCGAGCCGGCCGCCGGACAGCCGCCCGCTGCCCAGCAGCCGGTACAGCTCGGCGAGGATCCGGCCGTGCTGGTGTCCCGGTGCCGCACACACGGCCAGGGCGATGTCCAGGGGGACGCCGCGGGCCGGGCCGACGACCAGGTCGTGGCCGATGCGCCGGTAGCCCTCCAGCGCGTAGGCCACCGAGTCGAGCAGCTCCGGACCGGGCTCCCCGGCACCGGCGGCGTCGATGGCCACATGGGCCTCCTGCACGCTGCCCGTCCAGCGGATCCGGGCGGCCGCCCGCTGCACCCCCGGCAGGGCGGAGGCGAGCGCCGCGTAGTCCTCCGCGGTCACCGCCCGCAGCCGCGAGCGCCTCAGGTCGAGCGGCGCGAGCTGGCGTACCTGCTCCAGCGGCTCAGGCTCCGTGCCGCCCACCGCCGGGAGCGGGTTGCGCACACCGGCGACGGGCAGTGGGTCACCGGCGTCGGACTCCTCCGGATCGCGGCAGAGCACCAGATGGTTGATCGCCTCCGCCCCCACGTTCCCCGCCGTGCCGCCACCGAGCCGGTAGCGCAGCTCGAGCCGTGCGCCGGGCCGAGGGCGGGCTCCGTGCCGGCCGTCCCCGAAGCGCAACGCGATCCGCCCGTCGTCCTCCAGCTCACCGACGAAGTGCCGGTCCCTCGGCCCGCTCGACAGCAGGTCCGGCCGGGTGGTCCACGCGGTTTCGCCGTCGATCACCCGGACCGCGGGCAGGGCCTCGCGCGGATCCTGGAGCAGGGCGCTCGCCGGGCCGCGCAGCTCGGGCTCGTCCGGGTGGAGACCCACCGCGTACGAAGGCCCCCAGGTGTGCGCGATCTCCCAGGCGATGCCGCCGTCGAGAACGGCACCCGCGCGGGCCCGCGCCGTCAGCACCTCGAGCCGGCGCAGCTTCGCCGCCAGCAGGCGTTCGCTGCGGTGCAGCAGCTCCCGCAGCGCGGGAACCGGACGGCGGCGCAGCTCGAAGCGCTCCAGCACCCGCAGACCGAACAGCACGGCCAGCTCCGCGATCTCGTCCTCGCCGAGACCGTCGTGGTCGCGGGCGCTGCGCCACAGCTCCACCAGCCGCTGCCGCACCCGGGCGGGTATGCCCGCGAGCCGGCCCGCCTGCCCGGCACTGACATGGCGGGACAGCGGGAACGGCACCGACTGGACGACGGGGGAGCGCTGGAGCCGGGGCCTCAGCCGCGGCCGGATGCCCGGGTACACCACCTGGGCCAGCAGCGTCTCGAGCGCCTGTGCCTGCTCGAACGCGGTACCCGGTACGACCTTCTCCCGCCGCCGGCCCGCCAGTTCCACACCGAGCCCGGCCCGAGCCGTCTCCCGCTCGCCCACCACGTCGGACAACTCCCGCACCTGCGCCGCGGTGAGCAGCCGGCCATGACGGGTCTGGTCCAGCCTGGCGCCGATCAGGTCCGCGGTGGCGTTCCCCGCGTCCCGGTCGGGGCAGCCGGAGCCGCACGGGTCGCAGGAGCCGAGGACGGCCGGGTCGGGGGGCACGACGACCGTCTCGGGCTCGCCGCCGGCCGACCGGCCGTGGTCGACCAGCGCCACGTTGCCCCGCGCCACGCTCACGTCGCCGACCGGTTCGCAGTCCCTGCCGCCCCGCGTGGACAGACAGACCGCGAACGCCGGTGCGTCCTCCGCGGCCCAGGTCACCTCGAGCACCGGCTGACCGCACAGGGCGTCGACCGCGGGCGTCACCGAGGTGAGCCGCACGGCCTGCCGGTGCGCCGGGTCCGCGTCACCGGGCGTCCCGGAACGCGGTCCGCGCACCTCCTCGATCAACAGCACGTCACCCGGCCGCAGTCGCAGCGCCCGCTCGGCGCACTCCTCGTCGGCCCACTCGTCCCGAAGCGTCGCGGACGTCGCCCCCTTCGGCAGGGAGCACACCTCGTCGCCCCAGGTCCAGAAGCGGATGGTGTTGTGCTCCGGGCGCAGCACCAGTGGCTCGCCCTCCACCACCGGCTCGAAGACCTCCACCGAGCCGCGCTCACCGAGGACCGCCAGGTCCCGGTCCTCGATGACCGCGCCGATCTCCGGCCGGTCCCGTGGGCCGAGCGTACGGACGTCGACGGCGGCGAACCGGAACGTGCCCGGCAGGAGCGTCAGTTCCCGCACCACCTCGAGAGCGACGAAGGCGCGCGCGTTGCAGCCGTCGTGCATCGGATAGTCGATCAGCCGCACATGCCGCCGCACCGACACACGCCGGCGCGCCGTGTCCAGATACGCCTCGGTCGCCACCGCGTCCTGCTGGTAGCTGATCCGGTCACCGGTGTGCGCCAGCAGCTCCACCAGCGTCATCTGGAGATCCGCCGGATTGCGTTCCACCCAGTCGGGGGTGGTCAGCGCCAGCCGGTCCAGGATCAGCCGGCGGATCGACTCGTAGTCCCGCGCGGTGTAGTCGACGACGGGTGCGGCCGGGAAGCCGGGCCGGTCGCCGCCCGGGTCGTCCTTGCAGTCGAACGGCGTCGGACAGTCGACCCGGAACTCGAATTCCGCAGAGAAGTAGCGCTGGTCGAAGCCCGGGAACGGCTCGGTGCCCGGTCGCCCGTAAGGATCCGTGTCCACCACCGACAGCCGGTAACGGCCGGTGTCCCCGGTGCGGTCCAGCGTCACCAGCAGCCGGTCGTCGAGCTCCGGGTCCTCCTCCCGCTCCACACACACATCGACCGCTTCGATCCCGGTGATCCGCCGGCCGCCGTCGATGCGGATGTTCTCCGGGCACAGCCCGTGCGGCGCCTTGCCGAGGAACGTGACGGTCAGCGTCAGCCCGTCGTCACCGGCCTCCACCGCGTCCACGCCGCCGAGCCGCGCCGCCCGCACCTTGCCGCGCCTGCCGTCCGTGCGGCAGACCAACTCCTCGCTCACGCCGCTCATGCGGGCCCGCTCCCCTCGAACACCTCGTCGCGCCGGCTCCCGGTGGAGCGCACGACATAGCGCAGATACACCCGGACCACGTTCTCCTCACTCACCACGTCCAGCGACTCCACCTCCATGAGCTCGCCCAGCCACCGCTGGAGCGACGCCTGCACCGACAGCTCCAGCGCGGAGGCCAGTTCAGGACTGTTCGGGGTGAAGACCAGGTCCAGCAGCCCGCAGCCGAAGTCGGGCCGCATCACCCGCTCGCCCGGGCTGGTGAACAGCAACTGCTCGATCAGGTCGCGCACATGCTCGTCGTACGCCGCGTGCGCGGTACGTCCCCGCCGGTCCGACCGGAACGGGAACGCGACGTCGGTACGCCGCCGGGCCGTCATCGGCACGTCACCCCCCGGCGGACCGCCGCGACGACCGGCGGCCCCTGCGGCACGAGCGCGGCGTCGAAGCACTGCCCCGCCGTGGTGTCCAGGAGCACGGCCGCACCGTCGACCAGGACGCCGCCGCGCGGCGGTGGACCGAAGCGGACGCTGACGCACGGCCGCGGCACCCCTTCGACGGTGTGCGCGCAGCCGGTCACGGCGAACACGTCGGACGCCGTGCGGACGGGATGCCCGTCGACGAGCACGGCACTCGGAGCGGCCGCGGCGAACGCCCGGCCGCCGTGCGGACAGTGCAGCGCGGAAGCGGCGCTGACGCAGGTACCGGAGTTCCCGGAGTGTCCGGACAAGACTTCTCTCCCCGTCGTGTTGTCACTGCTTGCCCGGCACGATCAGCCGGCCCTCGTTGACGTTGACCTCGGCGCCGTTCAGCACGATCGACGCGCCCAGGCCGTTGGCGATCGTCACGCCCTTCTCGTCGACCTGGATGTACGCCCCGCCCGCCGCCTGGAGCCGGATCCCGCTGCCGCCCGGCACGTCACCCATCACCAGCTTGTGCCGGTCGGAGGTCTGGATCACCACGTTCTGGTGCGCCGGCCCGCCCGTGAGCGCGTCCGGCGGGAGCTCCGAGGAGTCCCCGTACCAACAGCCCGTCCAGATGGGGTAGCTGGGATCCCCCTGCTCGAACTCCACCCACACCCCTGCGCCCGCGGACGGAACCACGTACTGCCCCGACTCCCGGCCGGTGAACGGCAGACACGGCAGCGCCCAGGTCGACGTCTCGTCGCCGAGGACGTCCGGCACCTTGACCGTCACCCGGCCGATCCTCAGCGGATCGTCGTTGCTCACCACCCGCCCCCGGAACTTGCCGAGATACCGGCTGTTCGGTCCTGCAGCCATGCGAAGTACTCCTGGTCCCCTTGTCCCCCGACCGCCTGTTCGCCGGTCGCCCTGATCGCCGGTCGTTACGGCCGTACGGTGCCGCTGCGGGCGATGAGCCCCTCGCGCGACAGCGTGAAGTTCTGCTGGTACGAGCCGGGCCTGATGTTGTGCGTCACGGACTTGACGTAGTAGTCGCCGTCGTACGTCACCCCCGCGCCGCGCACACCCACCAGCTCCCGCGGCCGCAGGATGTAGCCGTGCCGGTTGACGTCCAGCGACCCCGAACCGGAGATCGCGTCCGCCGACAGCGCGGCCCGCGCCAGCAGTTCCGCCTGCGCCTGCTCCGACTCCTTCTTCGCCGTGCCGGACAGCGTCCGGCGCCTGAGCGCCGGAGTGGCGCGGCGGCCCAGCGGCGGGCGCAACGGGCCGATGTCGGGCTGCGGCAGCAGCAGCGTGTCGCGGGTCGCCGGGTTCTGCACGCGTGCCTGCGGCTCCTCGCGGGCGGTGCCGTCGTAGGCGAACGTCAGCTGGTCCACGGTCGAGTTGGCGTCCATGTTCACGTTCAGCGCGTGCTGGCGCTGCCCGATGCGGATCTCCGGACCCCACACGGCCGTCGACCGGCCGGGCCGTGGGCCTGGCTCCAGGAAGAAGATGTAGCCGTTGGCCCGCGCCAGGTCGGTGACGTAGGCGAGGTCGGTGGCGGTCTGGTACTCCACCCGCAGTTGTTCGCGCGGCGGCTGCTCGATCTTCTCCTGGAAGACCCGCGGTTCGATCCCGTAGTCGGCGTACTTGGCGAGGATCCGGGCCACCCGCTGGGACGGCCGCAGGTTGGGGAACCGGTCCGTGCGCTCCTCGAGATCCATGAGCACCGACAGGTCCTCGCCGGTCACCGTGAGCGTGGAGTGCCCTGGCTGATTGCTGGCACCCACCTCCTGCCGCACGATCAGCCCGTCGAGCAGCACCTCGGCCGTCCCCTTCACACTGACGGAGAGGATCACCCGGGTCTTCGGGTCGAAGAACCCTTCCGGCAGCAGCCGGCGGGACAGCGCGCCCGTCTTGGTGAGGTCGAACGCCAGCTGGAACCCGCTGCGTTCGCCCGCGGTCGCCGTGATCTGCGCCGACAGCAGCGCCTCGACGACCTCCGGCGGCACGGGCCGGGTCAGCCGTGGCCCCGTCTGCAGGGTGATGTGGATGGGCCCGCGCCCCACGGGCTGCTCAGACATGGCGGCCCCCCGACGCCGGGAAGCCGCCGGCGTGCGGGATGCGGATGTCCCGGCCCGCCTCCTCGGTCAGCTCATGCGGGTCCAGGACCGGGTTGGCGTCGGCGATCTGCCACCACTGGGCGGGGTCGCCGAAGTAGTGCTGGGCGAGCAGGTCGGGACGCTCACCGGCGTTGACGGTGTGGGTCGCAGACTCGCCGTCCTCGGTCTGTTCCTCTCCGAGCGGGGGGAGCAAACGGCGTTTGGCGTACCGCACTTCGGTGCCGTCGGCGGTGCGGTGAACGCCGATCTCGGCGTCGTGGTAACGGCTGGAGCGGGGGTACGGGTGGGCGCCGGGTATGGCGTCCATGGCGCTCTCGTACGGCTCGATCTCTGCCATGTCCTTCAGGCCCTCCCCATGAAGCCGGCGCCGCCGACTGAGCCGTTGCCGACGCCGACCCCGATGACGCCGTTGCGCCCGGCCGGCCCGAACGCGCCGAGCCCGCCGCTGCGGGCGGCCCTGGCGAGCTGCTCCTTCTGCGCGAGATGTGCCATGTAGAGGTCGGCCCCGCGGTGCCCGGCGGGCAGATCGCTGACGCTGAGCACCTTCATGCCGATGCCGAGGCTCGCCCGGATCGGATTCAGGTTCACGTCGAACGCGGACTCGTTGATGGACAGTTCGGTCAGCCGCACGGGCATCACCCGCTTGGACCCCCAGGTGAAGAGGGTGAGCGGCATCTCGATCGGACTGATCTCGATGGTCCCCTTCTTGGTCTGCCGGGCGGCTTCCCGCAGCTGCGCGGTGGTCGGATGCACGAGCATCTCGAGGGTCGCGAGCTCGGGGTGGATCCCGTCGGGAGCGGCCACCTCGAACTGATCGGTGGCGTCGATCTCGGCGGTGAACTTCCAGGTCTCCTGAGCGGGGCCCTTGAGCCGGAGAGCCTCGTTCCTGTCCCCGGACCCACTGCCCCCTCCGCCGGCATCACCGGACCCTCCGGCGGCCTGTGGCGAGAGACTGCGCTCGAGGGTGTCGGGGTTGAACTGGAGCACGATGATGCGCTGGGGTGTGCCGCGCTCGGGGTCGACGACGACGATGCCGGAGCGGATGGGTTTGGGGATGTCGGCGTAGCGGGTCACAGGCGGGCCTCCAGCCGGTCAGCCAGGGAAGAATAATCGTGCTCCGGAAAAATGGTGGGGAAGAGCCCGAGCATTTGCTGCAGCCCCTCCACCGTCTCCTGGAAAAAGATGCCCTGCAGTGAAATGTCCGTGAAAAGGTACTGCCAGCCGAAGGTGCCTTTGGTGAGTACCAGCGCGGCCAGATAGTCGCAGTAGGTGGCATCCATTTTGATCAGGGGGGAATCCCGTCCCGGCAGGGTGCTCAGTCGTGCGTCGTAGTACCACATTTCCAGCGGATCGACGTGCTCCTGGAGACGGATGGCTGCGAAATGACCCGTCCCTGCATGCTGAGGAAAATCGACGACGCGAAGCTGGGTGAAGATCGCCAAGTCTCGCTCATTCGCAGTGTCGGCGGAGAATTGGGGGGCAGGTAGCAGAATGGAATCGTAAAGATCTCTGACCCTGAATTCACCACCGAATTCCGGAGACTGATTGACGCTGCGCCAGCGGCAAGAGACTTCCACCAGTCGGACATTGCACTCTCGCAGGGCGTCGTTCAAGGCCACGTGATCGAACCGGCGGAACATCGAAACGGATTTAGGATTGGCGGTGAGGCGCTCCTTCGTCGGCCCGCATTTGGAGAAGTCGACTGTGAGGTGCTCGCTCCCGAGGATCTCGTTGAGGGAATTCACATGATTCTGTTCGCTCTCTGAGAGAGTGCGCATCGCGGCTCCTTGTCGCAGAAGAATTGGTTGTCAGAAGGGGAGTGAGCCCCCCTCGGTCAGGATCTCATCGAGCCTCTTGTCGAAGTCCGGGAAGAAGGACGACGTTCTGCCGTGCCGGGCCTTCCGTGCATCCTCCCAGTCGATCAGCGCATCGATGAGCTCCTGCACATCGGCAACATCGCGGCCGTTCTTCCGCTTGAACTCCTTGATGGCTTTGTGGGCGGCCTCTGCAAAGGCCGGCGATACGTCTAGCAGATGCTTGAGCTGCCCTGATGTGGCGCCGTTGATGGTTATTCGCGCCCGCGACCCGGGTGTGGGGGGTTTCTCCGGCGCAACATGCTGTTCGTGGACGCCGCCCTTCGAGGCGTCCATCGTGACCCATTTACTCGTGTTGTTCTCTCGCTGCAGTTCGTGCCTCCCCCAGCGAGCCTGGATGTAGCTGGGGAACCCTTTTACTGCACCGGGGTGGTAGTTCACCCGAATGCGATACCAGATGGCCCTCTTGTTCGGTGCCTGTTCACTGACACCGAGGTACCCGTACGCATGCTTTTCGATGGCATCCTTGAATTTGGTATTGACTGATGGTCCCCGGGCAGGCACCAGGTTCGATCCAACGGCGGGGCCGCCGAGTTGGTCAGAAAGAAGGTGCATGCGGACCCACCAGTTGGACGGATCGGTGTTGAGTTTGTGCAAATTGAGATGCCGGAATCCGATCGGTTCGTTCCGAGGTGCCTTGTCTGCGCTCGAGCCATGAGAGTTGGCGTACATTTTGGTGATGTAACGGGCCTCGAAATCGTGAGCCAGCTGGTTGTTGGCGAATTTGGGGACCTGAGTGGGGGGAAGATCGGGGTCGGCCTGCACATCTTCGTAGTCTTTTACATCCCCTTGTAGGTTGTTCTTTCCGCGGATGACGGGCCTTCGAGGGTTGAGTGTGGCAATGATGGTGAAGTCGGGGTCACCCCCGAGGCGGTTGAGACTCGTAAGCCGATAGTGTCGACGTAGTCCGTCCAACAGGCCCTGATGGCTCGGGATGGAGATTCCCTTCTGCAGTTCCTTCCTCAGGATCCTGCGAATCCGTGCGACGATGAGGTCAAGGCGCCTCTCCTTCGACTCGTCGGAGTTCTCTTCCTGCTTGCGGTCGTTCTTCTTTTCGGATTTCTTCGGCTTCCTCGGGCCGCCGTCGGAGTCGTCGTCCTTCGGTTTACGGTCCTTGCCCTTCGGCCGGACCGGGTCCTGATCCTTGGGCTTGTCCGGGTCCTGGTCCTTCGGCTTGGTCGGATCCGTGTCCTTCGGCTTGGTCGGCGTCGCCTTGTCGTCCGGCTTCGGTGCCGTGGTGTCCTGGTCGTCCTTCGGCCGGGTGGAGTCCTTGTTGTCCTGCGGCCGGCCCGGGGTGTCGTTCTTCGGCTTGGGCGCGGGCGTGGGATCGGGCTTCGGTTTGGGCTGAGGGGTCGGTGGCGCCTTCGGCTTCGGGGACGGCGTCGGGCGGGTGTCCGGCTTGTCGTCGGTGCGGTCCTGCGGCTTGCCGTTCCGGTTGTCCGCGGCGGGCTTCCTGTCGCCGTTCGAGGGCTTGGGCCCGGCCGGCCCCGGCGTCGTGTCCTTGGGCTTCCCCGGCGGCGTGGTCCTCGGCCTGTCCTGCGGCGTCCTGTCCTTGCCCGGGGCGGGTGAGGTCGGCTTCTTGGGGGTGGTGGCGGGGGTCGTCGCCGGCTGGTTCTGGCCTTGCTGGTCCTTGCCCGGGCCGCGCTTGTCGCCGGGCGGTGCGGCCGGCGGCGCCGGGCTCTTGTCCTTGTCGCCCTTGGGCTTGCCCAGATCCGCCGCCACGCCCTTGAGACGCTGACCCACCTTCGCCACGTACTTGCCGATGCCGCTCAGCAGCGCCTCGTACGCCAGCTCCAGCAGCGCCACGATCCCCGCCGCGACCGCCTTCGCGAAGAGGATGCCCGCGCCGCCCTGGCGGACGGCCTTCAGCCAGGTGATGACCGCGCCGATCGCGCGCAGGATCTCGCCGAGCGCGCCGATGGCGACCTTGATCGCGTCGATGACCGCCATCGCCCAGCCCGCGCCCGGGATCAGCTTGGCGACGACCTTGGTGATGACGATCTCGCCGATGATGAAGGGGAGCTGCGGGACGATCGCGTCCCATGTCTCCTTCACGATCTTCTCCAGGGTGTAACCACCCTTGATCAGCTTCTCGATGATCGCCTTCGGGATGCCGATGATCTCCTCGATCTTCGACTGGAACCACGACTTCACTGCCGCCTGTACCTCACGGAACAGGTGGTTCTTCGCCCCGTCCACCGCGGAGTTCTTCGCGCCGCTCAGCCAGCCGCCCGGGTCGGAGAGGAAGTCGACCGCGATGAGCATGAAGTCACCGAGCGCGCTGAGGAGTTTGGCGGCGTGGTCGAGGACGGTCTTGATCGCGTCCACGACGGCCTTGATCACATCCATCAGCATCTTCTTGAGGACACTCAGGATGTCGCTCAGCAGCTTGGCGATGGCGTCGAGCAGATCGGTGATGATCTGCTTCAGTGCGGTGGCGAGCTTGTTGACGAGGGCGATCGCCGCCTCGATCAACGACGTGATGAACTTCCGGATCCGGTTGGCCAGTTCGATGACTGCCCGGACCATGTTCTTCGCGAACTCGATCAGATCGTCGATGAGATTCTTGATCGTGTCGACGATGAAGCTGCGGGCCTCGTTGATCCAGCGTTCGACGGTCTCCTTGAAGTTCTTGATGAAGCCGACGACCGCGTCGCGTGCCGCCTTGATGACGCGGACGATCGCGTCCTTGATCTCGATGACCTTCTGCTTGATCCAGTCGAAGGCCTTGGTGATCCAGTTGCCCGATTCGCTGACGCTGTCGTCGCGCTTCTTCTCCGCGTCGCGTTCGGCCTTGGTGTTCTCGTCCTTGATCTTCTTGTCGCCGTCCTCCTTCTCCTTGGTGACGTCCTTGTCGGTCTTCTCCTCCCGGTCCTTGACGTCCTTGCGTACCTTGTCCTGGCGTTCGGTCTTCTTGGTGCCGAGGTTCTTGAGTTCCTCGTCCTGCTCCTTGCGCCAGTCCTCCCGCTGGGTGTTGACGTCGCTCAGCGCCTTCTCGCGCTCGCCCGTCTGGCTCTGCGTGTTGGTCGCGATCTCGGCGTCGACCTTCGCCTTGTGCTTCGACTGCGAGTCGCGGAAGTCCCTGTCCTTGGTCTGCCGGCCCTCCGACATGCCCTTCTGGCCGTCCCCGAACGCCCTTTGGAACTGCGGACCGCTGTCGTGCTCGGCCACCTCCGACGCCGCCTCCGGCGGCACGGCACCCGTCGACGCGCCCCCCTCGGGCACGCCGCCCTTCCCCCCGTCCGGCCCGGGAACCTTCCCCTTCATCTGCTCCTTCGGAGCATTCGGATAGACCTGGTCCTCACCCATGCCGCGGGCGGAGTCCTCACGGGCCGTCGTGACGGTGTCCTGACCCTTGGTGTCCACGGCCGTGCCCTGCTCGCCCGCCGTCTGCTCGGCGGCGCCGGACATCTCCACGCCCGGCGCGTTGCCCGCCTGGGCCTGCTTGAGCGCCTCGTCCTTGGTCGGCAGGCCGGCGAACTTGGCCGCCAGTTCCTGCGCGTCCACCTCGAAGCCGACCCAGCTGAGCACCTTGCCGATGCCGAAGCCGAGGGCCATCTTGAAGGTGTCCCAGCCTCCGGGCTCCTCCGCCTTCTCCGCCTCGATCTGGCCTTCGGGCTCCTTGGCGCCCGTGACCTTGGCCTCCTCGTCCTTCGGGGCCTCGGACTTCTGCGCCGGATCCTGGGAGTACTGGGCCGGGGCGTCGGAGTTCGGCTTGCCCTCCAGCGTCTTCGGAGCGCCCGCCGGGCGCTGCATCGACGGCGGCGCCGACGCGAGGGTCTTGTGCTCGTCGCCGACGGTACGGTCCACAGAGCCGCCCACGCCGCCCATGGCCTCGAGGGCCTTGTGGGGCTTCAGCTTCGAGGCGGTGGACAGACCCGCCTCCGGGGACACGGCGGAAAGGTTCGGCGCCGGCCCGGAGTCCTTCTTCGCCTTCCTGGCCGCTGCCACCGCCCCGCCACGGCCGCGTGAACCGCCCCCGCCCTGCGGCGTCCTGGGCGCGGGCGCCGGCCGCCTCGACGGCGCGGCCTTGGGCGACGGAGCGGTCTCCGGTGCGGGAGCGGCGGCCGGAGCCTTCGCGGGCGCGGGGGCCGGAGGAGGCGCGGGCGCCGGGTTGCTCTGCGTGCTCTGTGCCGGGGCCGGGTCCGACGACGGGCCCTGGGCCTCACCGGCCGCGTCGCTGCTCGTCCCGCCGGACGTGTCCGTGTTGGACCCGCCGGTGACATGGGTGTCGCGCGCAGGGGAGGGCGCCGGCGCCCCGGCGGCCTGCTCGCCCGTGGCTGCGGGAGCCGGAGCTGCCGGCTTCTGCTCCTGCTTCGCCGCGGATTCCGGCGCCGCCTTGCCGCCTGCCGCCTGCGGCGACGACTTCTCCTGCGCGGCGACCGGGCGGTCGCCCGCGGCCGGGGTGCCCTTCTCCTCCTTGGCAGCGGCTTCCTGGGTCGCGTCGCCGCTCTCCGACGTGCCGGGCTTCTCCTGAACGGCCGTCTGCGCCGCGACGGGCCCGGCTTTGGGATCGGCACCGCTCTTGGGGTCCTTCGACGCCGGAGCCGGAACGGGCGGCGCCGCGGCGGCCTTCTCCAGGGCGAGCCCGCCCGGCTCGCCGTCGCCCGGCACGCCTTCTTCGTCGGCTTCCGGTGCCTCCGCGACGTCGAGGGCGTCTGCGCCGTCCTCTTCCGTCCCGGCCGCCGCGTCCTCGGCGTCCTCCGCGTCCCGTTCGGCCTGCACCTTGTCGGCCCTGGTGACCGGGGGAGCGGGGAACGAGGGGGCCGCGGGTGCCGCGGACGGGTCGGTGTCGTCCGCGGTGGGCACGCCGGACACGTCGAGGTCCTGTGCGGGCAGGAAGTCCTCCGGCTGGAGCTTGATGTCCCAGGCGCTCTTCTCCCCGCCGCCGACCTCCACCTCAGAGGTGCTGTCGGACAGCTCCTCCTCGGCCTCCTCCCGCGGACCGTCGAGGTCCTGGTTCCGTACGCCGTCGAGCCTGCTGAACGGGCCGGGGTCCTGTACGCCCTTGCCCGCTGCCGTGGGCGACCCGCCCGGCTTCTCCTGGCCCGCCCTGTCCTCGGGCCTGATCCGCTGTCCCGCCGTGAGCGCGTCGACCGCCCCCGGACGGTTCTTCGCCGCGGACTCCTCCTCGCTCGGGGCCTCGGCGACCTGCTGCTCCTCGCCCTCCTTGCCGCCCTGGGCGCCGGACTCCTTCTTCTCGCCCGCCTGCTGCCCGGCCGCCGATGCGCTGCCCGAGGACGCGCCGCCGGCCCCGCCCGCCGCGGCCTGCGACTGCTCCTGCTGAGGTGCGGAGGCGGGGGCGGCCTGCTCCTGCCCGGCGGACGCCTGTCCGCCGTCCGCGCCCGACTGCTCGCCGCCCCGCGGTGCCTGCCCGCCCTGCGGAGTCGTGCCGTCCTGTGCGGTGCCGCCGTTCTGCGGCGTACTCCCGGGAGCGCCCTCGGGGTCCGTCCGGTCCTTCTCCGGGCCCGGCGCCGGCGCGGGCCTTTCCCGGTCCTGTTGCTCCTCCTCCGCGGCCCGCTGTTCCTGCTCCCGCTCGAAGGCCACCTCGTCGAACAGATCGCTCTCGGCGTGCGGGGCGTCCAGCGAGCCCTGCTCCTGTTCCTGTTCCTGCTCCTCGTCGCCGTCGAGCTCGTCGACGATGTCCAGCAGCCTCTCGTGCTCCGAGCTGAGCAGCCGGCTCTCCAGCCGGTCGAGGACGCTGTCCCGCAACTCCTCCGGCAGCCGCGCGAGCTGACGCCGCGTGCGTTTCGACCGGTCCTCCGGATCGCCCCGCAGCGATCGCGCCACGCCGTTGGCCAGCCGGTCCACCAGCGTCGCCGGATCGATCTGCTCCAGCCGGCTCCGGTCCGCGTCCACGCGGGCGTACCGCAGCCAGCCGGGTGTCGCGGCGCCCGGCTCGACCTCGGGAGCGGCGGCCTCCTCCTCGCGTACGAGCGACTGCGCCGCCGACTCCGCCTCGCGCTCCATCGCCTGCTGCGGCAGGCTCACCGCGCCGGCGTCGCGGCCGGCCCGCAGCGTGCCGAGACCGTGCGGGTTCTGCACCGTGTGCAGCAACTCGTGGGCGAGGAGGCGCTGCCCGTCGAGCGTGCCGGGCCGGTAGGCGCCCTCGCGGAAGAAGATGTCCTGGCCGACGGCGACCGCGTCCGCGCCCAGCATCTCGGTGAGCGTGCCCGCGTCCCGGTCGGTGTGCAGCCGGACCCGGCCGAAGTCGTGCCCGAGCTGCTCCTCCAGCTCCCTGCGCACGCTCAGGTCCAGCGGCTGGCCCGCCCCGCTGACGATGTTCTTCGGCTCCGGGGCGCCGGACCTGTCCCGGTCCTTGCGCTTGCGCCGCTTGCCCGCCTGGTCCGACCGCGACTCCTGCGAGTGGGAGGTGCTCATGACGTCACCTCGCCACGGCCCGACAGGCCGGCGTGCACCGCGCGCGCCAGCTCCTGGCCCAGGCGGCGCGCGGACGCGGTCGCGGGCAGCGGCGGCAGCCCCGCGAGCCCGTCCAGCGCACGGCCGCCGTCCGCCGCGAGCGGCACCCCCCGCTCCCGTACGAGCCGGGTCAGCTCGGCCCGGAACGCCGCAGTGACGCGCTCCGCGTCGACACCCCGGCCGAAGCCGTCGAGCGCCAGCTCGCCGATCTCCACCCGCACGGTCGCCTCGCGCGGAGCCTCGTTCAGACCCATCCGTGGACCTCCGAAGGCGTCAGGGAGCGGTCCAGCTTGAGGTATTCGGTGCGGGCGGCCTCCAGCATGTGACGCATCCGCAGCCGCTCGCCCTCCTCCGCCGCGAGGAACGCGCCGGACAGCGCGATGTTGCGGATGGAACCGCCCGCCACGGTCAGCCGGGCCAGCAGTTCGGGGTCGATGTCCTTCATCGGCGCCTGTGCCGGCAGGACCCGGCGCCAGATCTCGGCCCGCTCGCTCTCCTGGGGGAAGGGGAAGTCGACCACGAAACGGATCCGCCGCATGAACGCCGTGTCCAGAGCCTGCTTCATGTTCGTGGTCAGGATCGCGAGACCCCGGTACGCCTCCATCCGCATCAGCAGATAGCTGACCTCGAGGTTGGCGTACCGGTCATGGCTGTCCTTCACCTCGCTGCGCTTGCCGAACAGCGCGTCGGCCTCGTCGAACAGCAGCAGGGCGCCGCCCCGTTCGGCGGCGTCGAAGACCTTCCGCAGGTTCTTCTCGGTCTCGCCGATGTACTTGCTGACCACCTGGGACAGGTCGATGATGAACAGATCCAGCCCCAGTTCCTTCGCCATCACCTCTGCGGCCAGGGTCTTTCCCGTGCCGGAGCCGCCGGCGAACAGGGCGGTGACGCCGAGGCCGCGCCGCAAGGTGTGCGCGAAACCCCACTCCTGATAGACCGTGGGGCGCCGGCGCACATGCGCCACGATCTCGCGCAGGAACTTCAACTGCCGTTCGGACAGGACGAGATCGCCCCACCCGGCCTGTGGCTCGATGCGCCGCCCCAGCTCGTCCATGCCCATCCGGGCCTCGGTCAGACCGGCCCGCCAGGCGAGCCCCGTCGCGTCCAGCTCGTCCTCACCGGGCAGGTCGCGTGCGACGGCCGCGCCCGCCGAACGCACAAGGTGCGGCGGCAGCTGGAACTGCGCCACGAGATCCCGCAGCGCGCTCTCGGGCACCTCCGGCACCCCGGCGAACGCCTCCGTCCACACGCCGAGTTGCTCGTCCGCGTCGAGCGGCGGCACGGTGACGCGCTCGCCCCGCGCGCGGGCCGTCGGCCGTGGCTCCTGGCCGGAGACGACGAGCGGCACGGCGGCGCTCTCGATGAACGCGTCGGCGGCGGCCGCCTGTTCGCGGTCCAGGTCACCGAACTCCACCAGCAGGGCGGCGGGCAGCAGGATCGCCTCCCGCTGCCACAGCCGTGCCAGCCGGTCCCGCTCGGCCGGCGCGGCGGGGATGTCGGCCGCCGACATCTCGTACAGGCCGAGCCCGGAGCGGCCGGCGGCCGCCGCGGCGATGTCGGCGCGGCTGCGCAGATCCCCGCCGACGAGTTCGACACGCAGCGGCGCTCCCGGGCCCGCGCCCGCCCAGCCGGCCGCGACACGGCTCGCCGCCAGGTCGTACGAGGCGGGGAGGAAGTCCGGTACGCCGCTGCGGCGCAGCATTCCGTGCAACCGGGGGTCCAGGTAGGGCGAGCCGGCCAGGAAGTGCAGGATGCGCTCGTCGAGGCGGAGCCGGGAGGCGGTGAGCCGGGTCTCGTCGTCGAGCTCGACGATCCGCCACCGCCGCAGGGGTGCGACGGGGGTCAGCGCGCTCCAGTGCGGCGCGTCGAGCGCCGCGAGGGCCAGGGAGAAGGTGGGATGGCCCCGCTCGGGATCCCCGCATGCCGCAGCGCACCGGGCGCCGGTGGTGGGATCGAGTTCGGCCGCGGCGGTGAGCAGCACGATGTCGCGTTCGAAGGGACTGAGCCCGAAGCAGGCCACGAGCGCGTCGAGCGAGGTGGGCCCCTCGGCGGGGGACGCGTCGCCGCGACGCGCCTCGTGTGCCGCGACGGCGCCGTGGCCCGCGTACGGCTCCGCCGCTCCGTCCGACGGGACCGTGCCCGCCCGGCCGCCCGGACCGGAGGCGTCGGTCGCCGGGGTGCCGGAGCCGGTGCTCGCCCGGCCAGGATCGCGGTCGTCCGCCGTCCCGGCGGCCGGGGTGGCGTGCGACGGGTCCGTGTCCGCTCGGTCCGAGCCGGCGGCGCCCTTCGCCCGGGTGGCGGGGGCCGGGTCCGCAGCCGCTCCTGCCCGGCCCGGCCCGGGGGCGTCAGCCGCCCGTGCGCCTGCCCGGCCCGGCCCGGGCCTGCCGTCCTGGCCCACTGACTCGGAGGCGTCGCCAGGCGCGTGCCCGCCGAGGTGCCCGGCCCGTGCCGCGTGCGCGTCGACGCGGGCCAGTACGGCCTGGATCGCCGACGTCAGCGCCCGGCCCTGGGCCGCCGCCTCGGCGTGGCCGCCGCCCTCCCTGTACGTGCCCATGTCCTCACCCGCCCCCGTCCGCGACACCCCGGCTCAGCTCTTTCCGTCCTGCTGCGGCTTCGGCCCGTCGGTTCCGCCCGCCCTGCGGGAACGGCCCGACGCCGCCCGCTTGACCGCCTGCTTCGCCGGCGTGCGCCCGCCTGCCGGCTGCTCCTTGCGGGCGCGCGCCGGTACGGACCGCTCGGCCGCCGCCTCTTCACCCGCCCCGGCGCCTGGCGTCTCCTTTGGCGCGGCGGTCCCCTCGGGCGCGTCCCCCGCGCTCCCGGACGGTGCGCCGGAGCCGGGCGGCACCGGCGCACCCGGCGCGCCGAACGGCAGTACCCGTACGGTCCGTTCCCTCACGGGCTGCGCCGGGACGGGGCGCTCGCGGCCCTCGATCAGCACCAGCGAGGCCTGGTACGCCACCGACAGGGCGTACGGGGTCTGGTGCAGCATCCCCCACAGCTTCGACGTCTCGTCGATGTCCATCACCGTCGGCGTGAAGCGGACCTTCTGCGTCGACGCCGCGAGATCGGAGCCCGCGAGATACGGCGCCTGGGCCGCCAGTTCGATGACGTCCTTCGGCAGCACGGGGATCTCGTGCAGGGTGCGGATCACACAGCCGATGAGCCGCTGGCCGACGAGCGTGGCCTCCTCCCCGTAGGCGCTGATCAGGTAGTGCAGGTCCAGGGCGGCGGCGGGGCGTTTGCGCAGGGTGCCGTCCGGGCCGCGGGTGGGCAGGTCCGTATGGCGCATGGCGGCGTTGGGCGTCACCTGGTACAGGAACACCGTGATGGTCGGGTCGGTGGGCGGCTCGTTCGGCGGCTTGCGCGTCTCGACGTTGACGGCGAGGTCCATCTCGGGAGCCAGATTGTCCGCGATGAGCAGGCTCAGCGCCTGGGTGACCGTCGCGACGGCGAGTGCGTTGCTCATGTCCTCAGTCCCTCTTCCCGCCGCGTGAGGCGCGTGACAGATAGTCGTCCAACGTCAGTGCCGGCGCGGCCCTGCCGGAGCCGGCCGCGGGCCGCCGGTCCTGGCCGGGCGGCGGTGCGGCGCTGACCTCCAGCCGGCCGATCTGCACATGCACGACCCGCTCGGCCTGCTTCGGCGCACGGCGGCCGGCAGCGGCCCGGGCCGCGCCGCGGGCGGCCGCCGTGTCCGACCCGCGCGGCACCGGCGCGACAGCCGCGGGAACGGGCCCCGCGGCGGGCGCCTGCCGGACCGCGGGCGCCGTGGCGGGCGGCGCGGTGTCCGCGGGGTCGGCGGTGCGGCCGCGACGCCTCGCGGGTGTCGGTGACTGCTGCGGAGCCGGCCGTACGTGGGGCCGTTCCGCGGCCGAGGGCCGAGGCTCCGGCTCCGGCGCCGCACGCCCCGCCCGCGCCGGGTCGTCCGGCCGGATCCGCTCGGTACGCACCACCGTGTGGCGGTCGGTGCGCACCTCGTGCTCGTGGCGCACACTCGTGGCCGGCGCGGCCGGTGCCGCGGGCGCCGACGGGATCAGTGCCGCCGGCTCGTCCGGGTCGGGCGGACCGGACCGGAGCGCCTCGACACGCTCGAACGGTCCGGGCAGGCGCGGCCGCACACGCGCCGGCGCGGGCCCGGCCGCACCCAGCGGGGTGTACCGGGCGAGCAGCCGGTCGAAGTGGTCAGACATCTGCGCACAGCTCCAGGTAGTAGCGACGCCGCAGCGGGCTGAGCGCCAGGATCTCCGGCTCGCTCCACCCGTAGGCGGTGGCGAGCAGATGGACGTCGAGCATCAGGTCCCGCGCCCAGGTGTCGAGTTCGGTCCACAGGTAGGAGGTGATGTCCAGCTCGGCCGGGGTGGCGTCGCCGCATTCGGGGCAGGCGACGGTGAGCCGTACGTCCGCCGTGGGGTCGGCCTCCGCCGCCGCCTGTGCGATCCGCCGCTCCACCCGCTCGGGCAGCAGTCCGGGCAGGGCGTCGGCGTCGACAGGTTCCCCGTCCCGCAGCGCCCGCAGGGTGCAGGCCCGCACGAGCCGGCCGCGCGCCTCCGCGGGGCCGGACGCCGTCGCCGCCGCCGCGAGATCGGCGACGGTGGGCAGCCGGAACTCGACCACCCACTCGCCCTCGGTGACCCGCAGCGGTTCCCGCGGCAGTTCGGCCCCGGCGCCCAGCACCCGGGCGTCGAGGTCGAACTCCATCTCCTCGCCGCACGCACCGCACTCGACACGCACCTGCATCCGCTCGCCGAACAGCGCGCGGCGCAGCGCCAGCAGGTCCGCCTCCCGCTGCCCGACCGGTACCGACAGCAGTTCGTCGGTACCGGCCCCGGGCCTGGCGGCCCGGTGCAGCAGCAGTGAGCGGTCGGACGGGTGCTGTGCCAGCCCGGTCTCCCAGACGGCCAGCAGTTCGGCCGGCCCCGCGGCCGACGCCCCGATGGGACCGTTCATCGTTCGCCCCTCCGCGCGCGGACGGCGGTCAGGCCGGGTACGTGAAGGACGGTTCGACCGGCTCCGGCACCTCGTAGTCCCGCTCCCAGCCCTCGCACTCGAGCTTGACGCTCTGGATGGCGACGGCGTTCGCGTTCGCGTCGAGCTCGCCGAGGACCTGGTACTCGCTCACCCAGGCCCGGTAGAGCTTGTGCGAGACGGCCACCTGCCCGGCCTCGTTGAGGACCTGGATGATGATGTCCTTGCGGAAGTCGCGCAGCGACACCTCGGAGCCGAGCCCCGCCCCGACCTGCCACACCTTGTTGGCCCACCGGTCGAACTCGGGGTCGTGGGTGACACCGCGTTCCAGGGTGACGCCCTCGAACTCGGAGCGGCCGGGGGACTTCCGCGGCGAGCTGGGATCGCCGCCGTGCCGGTGCTTGACCACTTCCGTGGTGCGCTTGAGCGGACTGATCTTGCTGATGCCCGCGACCGTCCGACCGTCCCACAGGACCAGGAACTTGAAATTCTTGTAGGGGTCAAAACGATGGGCGTTTACCTGGAACTCAGCCATCGGTTTCCTTTGTGTTCCTTTTCCTCGGGCCTGGAGACTATGAGAGGTCGAACTGGCCGGCCATCTGCTGGATCTTGACGATCACGAACTCGGCGGGCCGGACCGGTGCGATACCGATCACGACATTCACCACGCCCCGTTCGATATCGGCGTCCGTGGTGGTGTCCTTGTCGCATTTCACGAAGTACGCCTCACGGGGCGTGCCGCCCTTGAACGCGCCCAGACGGAACAGATCATTGAGATACGCCGACGCCTTCAGCCGGATCTGCTGCCACAACTGCTCGTCGTTCGGCTCGAACACGACCCATTGCAGGCCGCGGTACAGGCTCTCCTCCACATGGAGCGCGAGCCGTCGCACCGGCACGTATTTCCACTCGCTGTCCAGCGCGTCCGCGCCCTTGAGCGTCCGGGCACCCCACACCAGCGGGCCCACGACGGGGAAGGTGCGCAGGCAGTTGACGCCCAGCGGGTTCAGCAGGCCGTTCTCACGGTCGGTGAGCCGGACGCTGAGCGAGCGGACGCCGGCGAGACGCGCCTCGGTGCCCGCGGGCGCCTTCCACACACCGCGTTCGCCGTCCGTGCGGGCGATGACACCCGCGACCGCGCCGGACGGCGGGAACGCCCGCAGCCGGCCGGTGAGCGGGTCGGTGAGCTGCAGGTGTGGGAAGTACAGGCCCGCGTGGTCGCTGCGTACGGAGTCGAACGCGCCGATCCCCGCCCGCGCCGAGTCCACGCTGCCCCAGGTCGACGGAGAGTCGACCAGCAGGAAGATCCGCCGTTCACGGCAGAGTTGCTCCGCCGCGGAGATCACCGTGACCATGTCCTCCGTGGACGCGTACGACGCGAGCTCCGGAAGCGCCAGCAGGTTGACGTCGTCGACGTCGCGCAGCGCCTGCACGCCCGTCTTGTCCGCCGCGCTGCCGATGAGATCGCGCGGCCCGGGCGCGTCGCCGTCCTTGCCGCCCGCGAGCGCGAAGACCGGCGGGTTCACCGACGCCTCCAGGCCGAGGTCGTTGGCGCACTCGCCGACGAAGCGTACGACGTCGTCGGGGTCCACCGACCCGGCGACGACCTGGAGCCGGCGGCCGAAGGCGGTGACCTCGGCCCCCGCGTAGGCGTGCTTGCCCGGCGCGTCGGGCAGGGCCCGCAGCTTGCGCTCCAGCAGCAGGGCCAGTTCGGTGACGTCCGTCGGCGGTTCGCCGTCGCGGTCGGGCTCGTAGAACGTGAACTCCCGCTCCACGTCACCGATCTTGACCTTCACCTCGACGTTCAGGTCGGGCAGGTCGGCGGCGAAGGGCTTGGAGACGGTGCCCGACGGGTCGGGCCGGTCCTCGTCAAGGACCTTCACCCGTACCAGCGACGAGCCCGCGTTCACGACCGTCTCCGCGAAGCGGCCGTGGCCGGAGTGCATCGACAGGCCGGTGAAGGTCTCCCGCGCGTCGCCACGCGCGTCCAGGACATGCAGGTTGAACGTCTTGTCCGGCGTGGGGGTGTCGTGGTCCACGGCCACCCGCAGGCCACAACCCCATACCCCGGGCTCCTTCGCGTGCACCTCGAGCACGGGACACTCGCTGCGCCCCTCCGTGGAGTCGAGCGTGACGCAGGCCTCTTCGCCGGTGCCGGCCTTGGCCACACGGACGACGACGGCCACCGTGCCGCCGTTGCCGAAGAACTGGTGCACCGCGTAGCCGACGGCGCTCTGGGCGGTGAGGCCGCCGAAACGCCTCTCGAAGTCCGCGAAACTCGTGATGCGCACCGGCTGGTTGAGCGGGCCCCGGCGGGTGTGCCCCACGAACGCGGTCACCGATGTGGTGACCGAGGCGATGGTACGGACGCTGCTGGGAAGTTCCTCGATGTATACGCCGGGATAGCCCATGTGCGTCGGCATTCCCCCTCCATTCCCTTCCGCGCACCAAGAGATGGGAAGAGGGGGTCGAGAATTGCTCGCATGCGTTCAACGCATGCGAGATCGTCGCTGTTTTCCCCCGCCGCACACCCCGTGCGATATCGGTCTCGCAGGGCCATTCGCAGGCGCGTGCGCCTGTGGCTCCTGATGCATGAGTGCCACTGCGAGTCTCGTTCGTCGCTCGAGTGCGGGTCAAGAGACCGATTCGGTCAGTGGTGCGGATGATGCATGTGAATGCCGGCCGCACGGTAATCGCATGGTCAGCGGCGTGCGGGGGGTCGAATATGGAGACGAATTCACGATCACTTCACATGAATCGGACGTGTGAGGAGTGATTCAGGCCGATCGGGAACGGCTCTCGGCGCGCCGTCTTGCGCTCTGTTGGCGGGGATGTGTCCACCGATTCACCCGATCGTGAGCGAGTTCGACCGTGCCGTTCGAGCCGGCGCGGGCCGGGTGGGCCGTGGGTGTGCTGCGCACGTGTCCGGGGGGTGTGGCGGGTGACGTGTGGTCAGTCGCCTGCCCGGCCCTGGGCGTTGTGACACGCGGGCCCGTGACCCGGTGGATTTTGATGGTGCCTTGACAAATTGCCCCCGGCTCGCCAGCATGCAAAACACTCGCACGACGGAGACAAGAGTTACGCGATCAACGCAAGAACTCTGCATGGGTGACAGGTCGATGAGGCTCGGCCGACTGCCCCTGCGTACCCGCAATGCGCGACGGCGCGCGCCTTGCCTGACACACCCCCACACCAGGTCAGGAAGGAAGCCCATGTTCCTACGCCCCTTCAGGGCGTGGTCGCTCGGCCTTGCCGTGTTCGCGCTCGTGCTGCCGGGCGCCGCCACCGCGACCGCCACCACCACGACCACCGCGTCGGCGGCCGGCGCGGCCGATGCCGCCACGACGGCCACACCGGCCAGGACGACCGCTAGGACCGTCGCGGTCGGTGCCCGCCGGAGCGACATTCCGCCAGGCGACTACCAGCAGGTCCAACTCGCCTACGGCCCGGCCGAGATGGGCGAGGCCATGTCGCTGGCCGTGCTGCCCGACCGGGCCGTGCTGCACACCGCCCGCGACGGCACGATTCGCCACACCGACGCCGCGGGCAACACCAAGGTCGCCGGCCGGCTGGACGTCTACACCCACGACGAGGAAGGCCTCCAGGGCGTGGCGGCCGACCCCGGCTTCGCCACCAACCGGTACGTCTACCTCTACTACTCGCCCGGACTGGACACACCCGCCGGGGACGCGCCGGCCACCGGCACCGCGGCCGACTTCGAGCCCTGGAAGGGACATCTCAACCTGTCCCGCTTCACTCTCCGCGCCGACAACACCCTCGACATGGCCAGTGAGAAGGTCGTCCTCGAAGTCCCGAACGACCGCGGGCAGTGCTGTCACGTCGGCGGCGACATCGACTTCGACGCCGCAGGGAACCTCTATCTGACCACCGGCGACGACACCAACCCCTTCGAGTCGTCCGGGTACTCACCGATCGACGAACGCACCGCCCGCAACCCGCAGTTCGACGCCCAGCGGTCCTCCGGCAACACGGCTGACCTGCGCGGCAAGGTCCTGCGCATCAAGCCCACGCCCACCGGCGGCTACACCGTCCCGCCGGGCAACCTCTTCGCCCCGGGCACGGCGAGGACCCGCCCCGAGATCTACGCGATGGGATTCCGCAACCCCTTCCGGATGTCCGTCGACAAGGCCACCGGCACCGTGTACCTGGGTGACTACGGTCCCGACGCCGGCGGCGCGGACACGGCACGCGGTCCCGGCGGCCAGGTCGAGTTCAACCGCATCACCCGGCCCGGCAACTACGGCTGGCCGTACTGCACCGGCACCAACACCGCGGCCGAGACGTACAACGAGTACACGTTCCCCAGCGGTCCCTCCGGCGCCCGGTACGACTGCGCGGGCGGCCCCGTGAACAACTCCTTCCGCAACACCGGGCTCACCACCCTGCCCGCCGCCGCACCGGCCTGGATCAAGTACGGCGACGCCGGCTCGCCCCCCGAGTTCGGCAGCGGCTCCGAATCGCCCATGGGCGGCGAGGTCTACCGCTTCGACCCGGACCTCGTCTCCGCCGTGAAGTTCCCCGCGTCGCTCGACGGTCGCTTCTTCGCTGCCGAGTACGGCCGCCGCTGGATCAAGTCCGTAGAAGTGAAGGCCGACGGCTCCCGCGGCGTCATCGAGGACTTCCCGTGGACCGGCACGCAGGTCATGGACACCGACTTCGGCCCCGACGGGGCGCTTTACGTGCTCGACTACGGTTCCGGCAGCGGGAACCAGGCGCTGTACCGCGTCGAGTACCTCGGCGGCAGCAACCGCAGTCCGGTCGCCAGAGCCGCCGCCGACCGGACCTCCGGACCCACCCCGCTCACGGTCGCCTTCTCCTCGGCGGGCAGCTCCGACCCCGAGGGCGGCCCCCTCACCCACCGCTGGGACTTCGGCGACGGCGCCACCTCCACGGCGGCCCACCCCGGCCACACGTACACCACCGCGGGCACCTACCGGCCCACGCTCACCGTCACCGACCCGGCCGGTCTCAGCGCCACGGCGAGCCTCGTGGTCACCGTGGGCAACACCGCACCGAGCGTCACCCTCACCACCCCCGGGGACGGCGCGCTGTTCAGCTTCGGCGACACCGTCCCGTTCGCCGTCACCGTCACCGATCCCGAGGACGGCCCGGTCGACTGCTCCAAGGTCAAGGTCGCCTACCTCCTCGGGCACGACAGCCACCGCCACGAGATCACGTCGAAGAACGGCTGCTCCGGCACGCTCACCATCCCCACGGACGGCGAGCACGACAGCGCGGCGAACCTGTACGGCGTCCTCGACGCCGAGTACACCGACCGGGCCGGGCTCACCTCGCACAGTGTGCGTATCCTCCAGCCTCGCCACCGGCAGGCCGAGCACTTCGGCGGGCAGTCGGGCATCCAGACCGCCGACCACGGCGGCGCGGAGGGCGGCAGGACCGTCGGCTTCACCGACGACGGCGACTGGATCTCGTTCGAGCCGTACCGTCTCGGCGACGCGGAACGCTTCACCGCCCGGGTCTCGTCCGGCGGCGCAGGCGGCACCCTCGAGGTCCGGGCCGGTTCGCCGACGGGCGCCCTGCTGGGGTCGGCGGCCGTCGCCCCGACCGGCGGCTGGGACACCTTCGCCGAGGTCCGCGGCGGCCTGGCGGGAGCCCCGGCCGGTACGACCGAGCTGTTCCTCGTCTTCAAGGGCGTCACCGGGCAGGGCAACCTCTTCGACCTCGACGCGTTCACCCTCTCCGGCTCCGGGACACCTGCCACATCCGTCGAGGGTGAGTCGTACTCGTCGGGGTCGGGTGTGCAGGTGGCGGGGCACGGGGGCGCGAGTGGTGGTGCGACGCTCGGTTACATCGACAACGGTGACTGGGTGGGGTACTCGTCGGTGTCGACGGTGGGTGTCGGGTCGTTCACCGCGCGGGTGTCCTCGGCGGGGGCGGGAGGGACGATCGAGGTGCGGTCGGGTTCGCAGAGCGGGCCGCTGCTGGGGTCGGTCCAGGTGGCTCCGACCGGTGGCTGGGAGACGTTCACGACGGTTTCCACGGCGTTGACGGGCGCGGGCTTTGGTCCGTTGTTCCTGCGGTTCACCGGCGGAGCCGGAGCCCTGTTCGACATCGACACCTTCACCCTCGCGTGACCGCGGGAGGAGAGGAGACAGTGATGCGCACATCCTCAGGACGTCCGGGGCGGCGGCTGCCCGCCGTCGTCGCGGCCCTCGCCCTGGGCGCCGGCGCCGCGGTCGCCGTCCCCGGCGCGGACGCTCAGGCCGCCGACCCCGCCTACCAGGTCCTCGTGTTCACCAAGACGGCCGGCTTCCGCCACGACTCGATCCCGGCCGGCGTCGCGGCGCTGCGCACGCTCGGCGCCGCGAACAACTTCACCGTCACGGCCACCGAGGACAGCTCGGCCTTCACTCCGGAAGGCCTCGCCGGATACGAGGCCGTGGTCTTCCTCAACACCACCGGCGACGTCCTCGGCGACGCCCAGCAGAACGCACTCGGGTCGTACGTAGAGGCGGGCGGCGGATTCGTCGGCGTGCACGCGGCGGCCGACACCGAGTACGAGTGGGCCCACTACGAGCAGCTCGTCGGGGCCCGTTTCAAGAGCCATCCCGCCATTCAGCAGGCCACCGTCATCAACGAGGACCGCAGCCACCCGGCGACCGCTCATCTCGGGGCGGAGTGGAGGCGCACCGACGAGTGGTACAACTACCGCACCAATCCCCGTCCCGGCGTCCGTGTCCTGCAGAGCCTCGACGAAGCGTCGTACAGCGGCGGTGAGATGGGGGCGGACCATCCGATCACCTGGTGCCACGCGCAGGGCGCCGGCCGCTCCTTCTACACCGGGCTCGGCCACACCGCGGAGTCGTACAGCGACCCGGCCTTCCGCGCGCTCCTGCTCGGCGGCATCCGCTACGCGGCCGGCGTCGCCCCGGCCGACTGCGGCTCCGGCGGTGGCGGAACGGACCCCGTGACCGTCGAGGGTGAGTCGTTCTCGTCGGGGTCGGGTGTGCAGGTGGCGGGGCACGGGGGCGCGAGTGGTGGTGCGACGCTCGGTTACATCGACAACGGTGACTGGGTGGGGTACTCGTCGGTGTCGACGGTGGGTGTCGGGTCGTTCACCGCGCGGGTGTCCTCGGCGGGGGCGGGAGGGACGATCGAGGTGCGGTCGGGTTCGCAGAGCGGGCCGCTGCTGGGGTCGGTCCAGGTGGCTCCGACCGGTGGCTGGGAGACGTTCACGACGGTTTCCACGGCGTTGACGGGCGCGGGCTTTGGTCCGTTGTTCCTGCGGTTCACCGGCGGAGCCGGAGCCCTGTTCGACATCGACACCTTCACTCTGGAGACCGCGCCGGCCGCCGGCGAGGGGCTCTCCCCGAACGTGCACCTCTTCTACTACCCCTGGTACGGCAGCCCCTCCGTGCTGGGCAGTTGGCGTCACTGGCAGCAGGGCGGCCGCACCCCGCCGGACGACATCGGCGCCGACCTGTACCCGAAACTCGGCCCCTACGACTCCGGTGACATCACCGGGGCCGTGGACCAGCACATGCGGTGGGTCGCCCGGTCGGGCGCCGGTGTGATCGTCTACAGCTGGTGGGGCCGCGGCGGCTACGAGGACGGCCTCGCCCGCAAGGTCATGGACGCCGCACAGCGTCAGGGGATCAAGGTCGCCTGGCACCTGGAGCCGTACGGCGGACGGACCGCGCGGTCCACCGTCGACGACATCCGCTACATCAACGACACCTACGGCAGCCACCCCGCCTTCCACCGGGACGCCGCGCACGGCAACCGTTCGGTGTTCTACGTCTTCGAGAGCCTGCGCATCGGCGACTGGTCGGCCCTCGACGAGGTGAGGGGCACCAGCATCGTCCTCGCCCAGACCACCGACACGACGAAGGTCGCCCACTTCTCCGGCCTGTACACCTATGACGGGATCGCCGGCGCGACCGCCCCCGGCTGGAAGCAGGCGGGGGAGTACGCCAGGGCCAACGGCCTCGTCTGGGCCCCGTCCGTCGCCCCCGGCTACATCGACGACCGCGCGGTCCCCGGCAACACCACACCCACCCTCGGGCGCGACAACGGCGCGGCCTACGACAGGCAGTGGTCCAATGCCCTCGACCCCGCCGTCGGCGGCGATCCCGCCTGGGTGTCGGTGACCTCGTTCAACGAATGGCACGAGGGCAGTTCCATCGAACCGGCCGCCGCCCGGCCGCCCGCCGGCCACGGCTACCAGACGTTCTCCGGCGCCTACGGGAAGACGGGCGAGGCCGCGGAGACCGCGTACCTCGACCGCACGAAACTCTGGGTGGACCGCTTCGAGACGGCCCGGGCGGCGGCCGGTAAGGCGGGCGGACCTTGATGTGAGCACGGAGCAGCGGGCGGCGGCCTGTCCCGGCCGCCGCCCGCTGCTCCGTGCCGAACCCTCAGATGCCCTGCCAGTCCGGCTTCGCCGCGTAGGTGGCGCGGAAGTAGTCGGCGAGCTTCAGCCCGGCCGCCGCCGCCTCGTCGACGACGACGGTGGCGTGCGGGTGCAGCTGCAGCGCGGAAGCCGGCACCAGCGCGGAGAGCGGGCCCTCGACGGCGAGCGCCACGGCGTCCGCCTTGGCCTCCCCGGTGGCGAGCAGCACCAGGTGCCGGGCCTCCAGGATGGTGCCGATGCCCTGGGTGATGACGTGGTGGGGGACCTGCTCGATGTCACCCTCGAAGAAGCGGGCGTTGTCCACCCGGGTCTGCTGGGTGAGCGTCTTGATACGGGTACGGGAGGCCAGCGAGGAGCACGGTTCGTTGAACCCGATGTGCCCGTCCGTGCCGATGCCCAGCAGCTGGAGGTCCACGCCGCCGGCCTCGGCGAGCGCGCGGTCGTAGGCGACGCAGGCCGCGGCGACGTCCTCCGCCGAACCGTCGGGCCCCATGAAGGAGTCCTGGTCCAGCCCGAGCGGTTCGACGACCTCGCGCAGCACCACGGAGCGGTAGGACTCGGGGTGTCCCGCCGGCAGGCCGACGTACTCGTCGAGCTGGCAGACACGGGCGCGGGAGGCGTCCACCTCCTTGTTCGCCACCTTCGCCGCGAGGGCCTGGTAGATCGGGAGGGGGGTGGACCCGGTGGCGACGCCGAGAAGGGCGTCGGGCTTGCGTCGCAGCAGGTCGGCCATGGCTTCGGCGATGAGCTCGCCGCCCGCGGCGGAATCCGGAACGATGACAACTTCCACGAAGATCCCTGTCTCTGAAGCGCTCAGTGGTGTAGACCAATCTACCTGGTAAGGAGGCGTCCTGTCCTGTCCTGACAGCATGTGGACAGACCTCCTCGGGCGCGACTCCTGCCCGGCCCCGCGGAGAGACGCGGCCGCCGCGGCTTCCATCGCTCTGTGACTCACGTCACACCGAATTCCTGTCAGGAAACAGGACGCTGTCCCGCTCAACACACCGGGAGCAAGCGAACCGACAGGAGCCACACATGAAGCACCGCATCGTCGTCCTCGGCGCCGGATACGCCGGGGCATTCGCGGCCGGGAACCTGGCTCGCCGGCTGTCCCCGGCGGACACGGAGATCACCGTGGTCAACGCCGAGCCGGATTTCGTGCAGCGGCTGCGGCTGCACCAACTCGCGGCCGGCCAGGAGATCGAGGCCCCGAAGCTCGCCGACGTCTTCGCGGGCACGGCGATTCGGCTGCGCCTGGGCCGTGTCACCGACGTCGACCCCGAGCGCCGGGCCGTCGCCGTGGCCGACGCCGTCGGCGGCGGCGAGCTCGGCTACGACACGCTGCTCTACGCACTCGGCAGCCACGGCGCTGACCACGGCGTCCCCGGCATGCCCGAGCACGCCTTCGACGTCGCCGGCCGGCCCTCGGCGCTGCGGCTGCGCGAGCGGCTGGACAGCCTGGGAAGGCGGGGCGAAGGCGGGACCGTGCTGGTCGTGGGCGACGGGCTGACCGGCATCGAGACCGCCACCGAGATCGCCGAATCCCGGCCCGGCCTGTCGGTGACGCTCATCGCCCGCGGCGAGCTGGGCGCCCGGCTCTCCGCGGGAGCCCGCAGCCACCTGCGCCAGGCATGCGACCGGTTCGGCATCACCGTCCTGGAACACACGAGCGTCGAAGCCGTCGAAGCGTCGCGGGTGCTGTGCGCCGACGGCAGGGTCCTGGCGTCGGACGCGACCGTGTGGACGGCCGGGTTCGCGGTCGGCCCCATCGCCGCCGCCGGCGGGCTGGAGGTCACCGGGGACGGGCGGATCGTCGTCGATCGCACCATGCGGTCGGTCTCGCACCCGGACGTCTACGCCGTCGGCGACAGCGCCTACGCCATCGGCGACAACGGCCTGCCGCTGCCGATGTCCTGCGCTTCGGCCGGCGACACGGGCCGGCAGGCCACGGAGGCGATCGTGGGACGCCTGGCCGGCCGTGAGGTCGCGAACGTCAAGCTGAACTACGTGGCCAACCACATCAGCCTCGGGCGGCGGGACGGGATCCTGCAGATGGTCGACGACGCGGCCCAGGCGAAGCCCAAGTATGTGGGCGGCCGGAAGGCCGCGCGGATCAAGGCGGGCATCGTCAGCATCTCGCTCTGGGCCACCTCGCACCCGACCTTCTGCCTGCCGAGGCGCAAGCTCCGCCTGGCCGCCGCGGACGCGTCCCCCGCGAACCGCGTCGCCGCCTAGGGTGGTCCGTGTGGAGAACACCGCCAGTGACCGCTTCGACACCGGTCGGTTCGAGGCCGGCCGGAACCGGCTGGCCTCGCTGGCGTACCGGCTGCTGGGCTCCGCCGTCGATGCCGAGGACGCCGTGCAGGACGCGTTCCTGCACTGGCAGGCCGCTGACCGGCAGCGGATCCAGGTGCCGGAGGCGTGGCTGACCAAGGTCGTCACCAACCTGTGCCTCGACCGGCTCCGCTCGGCACAGGCCCGCCGCGAACGCACCGTCGGCGCCTGGCTGCCCGAACCGCTCCTCGACGGCGATCCGATGCTCGGCCCGGCCGACACGTTCGAGCAGCGCGAATCGGTCTCCCTGGCGATGCTGACGCTCATGGAGCGCCTGTCACCCCTGGAGCGGGCCGTCTACCTGCTGCGCGAAGCGTTCTCCCACAGCCACGCCGAGATCGCCGAGATCCTCGACATCACCGAGTCCGCGAGCCAGCAGCATCTCCACCGGGCCCGGCGCCGCGTCGCCGTCGCGCGCCGCGGCGGCGGCGAGGCCGACCCGGCGTCGGCCCGCAGGATCGTCGAGGAGTTCCTCGCCGCTGCCTCCTCGGGCCGGACCGAGCGGCTGGTGGCGCTGCTCACCGACGACGCGACCGCGATCTCCGACGGCGCAGGCCTGAGCAGGGCACTGCTGCGGTTCGACACCCCGCAGCGCATCGCCGCCGTCGCACGGGCCGGCTTCGCACCGTCACCGGCCAAACGGCGCTTCGCCGGCGGCACGCCCGCCATGCACTACGCGCTCGTCAACGGCGCCCCCGCCATCCTCGTCGTGGTCGGCGACCAGGTCGTCGGCGCCGTGACGTTCGACATCGCCGACGGCAGGATCGCGACCGTGCGCGGCATCGCCGCCCCCGCCCGCCTCGTCCGCCTCACCGAAGCGTGGCGGCAGCACGAACCGGACACGCCGCTCATCGCCCGGTGGTGACCCGCCGCCGACCGCGGCCGGGCCCGGTGCGCGCGCTGTGACTCCCGGGCCGACGGTGGCCGGTGAGGGGCGTCGGCCGGACCGGAAGGGTCGAGGTCCGGTCGGCCACCCGTCGCCGGCCGCCGTCGTGCGAATGCCGCGCGGCCACGACGAACCGGTCGGCGCATCGGTGAGTACGTGATCGTCCCGCTGCCCGGCGCCGTGGGCCACGGAAAGAGGTCCGCCTCCCGCCCCGGCGCGCGGATCCGCCGCCGGCGGCCCTGCCGGTCACCCGTCCGCGTTCGCCGGCCGCGGCTGCCTGTGCCTGGCGTAGTGGCGTGAGGCCTTCGCCCGGTTGCCGCAGCCGGCCATGGAACACCACCGGCGCTTGCCGTTCTTGGAGACGTCGTAGAAGTGCAGCACGCACTCGGGGTTGGCGCACTTGCGGATCCGGTCGGGGTGCTCGTCGAGGAGTCGCAGGTACGCCTCCGCCGCGCTCCAGGCCGCCAGCCAGGCGGGGGAGTCGGTCTCGACGACGGACAGGGGACCCGCCTCGCCCAGCCGGCGCCGGATCCGGCCGTGGCCGAGGATCTCGTTCAGTTCGTCGGCGGCCTGCTGCGGGTCGGCGCTCCCGTCCAGCAGCGCCACCACCGCGCGCCGGGTCGCCAGCAGGGCGTCGAGGCTCTCCCGGTCGGCCGGGACGCTGTCGGCGAAGCCGGCGGATCGCAGCCAGACGGCCAGGCCGTCCGGCCGCTCGAGCAGGTCGTGGCGGACCCCTTCGTCGATCCAGACGGTGTTGACGAGGTCGAGCGGCAGAGGCTCGCCGGTGAGGGGGCGTGGATCCGCGGTCCGTCCGCGACCGGGGTCAGTGCTCATGGGGGCTTCCCTTTCGTGTCGTCGGGTACATGCGATCACACCGCTGCGTCTCTAACCCCTGAATGACATTTCAACGGTTGACCCCGAGGTGCGTCAACCATTAACGTCCCTATCACCGGTTAGTCGGGACGTCGCCCGGCCGCCTACCCATGGAGACCCTCATGACGCAGTCCATCGCCGACCAGTCCCTGCGTACCCCGCGGACCCTGCAGACCGGCCACGTCGGTCTCAACGTCACCGACCTCGGGAAGTCGCTCCCCTTCTACCTCCGGGTCTTCGGCCTCGAGGTCATGGCGGAGGGTGACGAGGACGGCCGGCGCTGGGCCTTCCTCGCCCGCGACGGACGTCTCGTCCTGACTCTCTGGCAGCAGAGCGACGCCACCTTCTCCACCAGCTCCGCCGGCCTGCACCACCTTTCCTTCCAGGTCGACACGATGGAGGACGTCGAGGCCACCCGCGCCGTCCTGCTCGAACTCGGCGCCGACTTCGCCCACGACGGCGTCGTCGCCCACGGCGAGGGCGCCGGATCCGGCGGCATCTTCTTCGCCGACCCCGACGGCATCCGCCTCGAGATCTACGCCCCCACCGGCGCCGAAGACGCCCCTGCTCCCGCCGGATCCGCCCCCACCTGCGGCTTCTTCTAGAACACCGGGCGTGGGCCGCCGCGACCGCGGCCCACGCCCGCACCACTCCCGCCCGCCCACAACCGCAGAGGAAGGAGCCGGACATGGGCGTCTACCACCATGGAGAGCACGCCGTGCAGCAACGAGCCGGCCTGATCGACCGGGCCGGCTCCTTGGCAGCCGCCATCAGGAGCGAACTCCCCACAGTCGCGGTCGAGTTCCTGGCCCGGCAGCCCATGCTCGTCGTCGGAGCCGCCGACACCGGCGGCGCCGTCTGGGCATCGCTGCTCACCGGCGCCCCAGGATTCGTCACCGCCACCGGGCCGGCCGCCGTCACGATCGACGCCGTCCCGCCCGACGGCGACCCGCTCCGCGACGTACTCGCCCGGCCCGCCCACGTCGGGATGATCGCCATCGATCCGGCCGCCCGTCGCCGCATGAGGATGAACGGCAGGGCCCGCCCGGCCGACGGCGGCCTCCACGTCGACCTCGACCAGATCTTCTCCAACTGCCCCAAGTACATCCAGCAGCGCCGGCCCACCATCGAACCGGCCACGCCTGCCGCCGTGACCACCGCACCCTCGCACGGCACCGAGCTGACACCCGGTCAACTCGCCCTGGTCGAGGCGGCCGACACCTTCTTCATCGCCACCGCCGACGCGGCGGGCAACGCCGACGCCTCGCACCGGGGTGGCAGCCCCGGCTTTCTCCAGGCCCTCGGCCCGACCTGCCTGCGCTGGCCGGACTACGCCGGCAACGCCATGTTCGCCACCCTCGGCAACATCGAGGTCGACCCCCGTGCCGGACTGCTCCTGCCCGACTGGGACACGGGCACCGTCCTCCAGGTCACCGGTACCGCCGCCGTCGACTGGAACCCCGGCCGCGCCGCCGCCGTGCCCGGCGCCCAGCGCATCGTCGAGTTCACCGTCGACCGCGTCGTGCAGATCGACCGCGCCTCTCCGCTGCGCTGGACCGCGCCCGCGTACTCCCGCTTCAACCCGCCGCCACCCCGACCTCTTTGAGGGACGGATGGATGTTCCGATGCGGAACCGACACCGGCCGCCGGAGACCGACCTGGCCCTGCCCTGACCCCGGACGTTGTTGAATCCTTGTCAAGAAGTACCGGCACGAGCGTTGACGTGCATCTGACACTTGCCACACGATGGGCGCGCCCCCCTACTTACCGGTCGGTATGGCGTCGTCGACGTGGAGGTCCTCGTGTCCCGTGCCCTGCTACGAAGCCGCAAGTCGCTCGCCCTGGCGGTCGGAACGGCGCTGCTCGCACCACTCGCGCTCACCGCTCCGGCCGCCGCCGACGACCGGTTCACGGTCACGCCGCTGACGTTCACCGTCGAGGCAGGCGACAGGACATGCACGATCGACGCCGACCTCTACCGCCCCGCCGGCGTCGACGCCGGCCGGCCCGCCCCCGCCGTCCTCACCACCAACGGCTTCGGCGGCAGCAAGGCCGACGGCTCCACGGACGCCACCGCCGAGGCGTTCGCCGCCCGTGGCTATGTCGCGCTGGCCTACTCGGGCCTCGGATTCGGCCGGTCGGGCTGCCTCATCTCCCTCGACGACCCGCGGATCGACGGCCGTGCGGCGTCCCGGCTGATCGACTTCCTGGCCGGGACGCACGCCGCCGACGACGGCACCGTCGTCGACTACGTGACCAGGGACGGTGCCGACGACCCACGCGTCGGCATGCTCGGCGGCTCGTACGGCGGCGCAGTCCAGATGGCCACCGCAGCGGTGGACCAGCGGGTCGACGCGCTCGTGCCCCTGATCACATGGCACGACCTCAATCATTCGCTCGACCCGAACAACGCAGAGGCAACGACCGTCCCCGGAGCCTTCAAATGGCAGTGGACGAACGGCTTCTTCCTCATCGGGGAGGGCCAGCCGCTGATCAACCCCGGCCTCGACCCGTCACGCTTCGGTTCACCGACGTGCCTGCACTTCGTCGCCCGGGCCTGCGAGACGCAGCGCCTGCTGATCTCCGGACGGTACCCGGCCGACGGCGTCGAGGCGATGCAGCGCTTCGCGAGCAGCGTCTCACCCGTCTCGTACCTGCCCCAGGTCAAGGCGCCGACCCTGCTCGTCCAGGGGCAGGCCGACAGCCTGTTCACCCTCAACGAGGCGCAGGACACCTACGAGACGCTCAAGGCCCAGGGCACCCGGACCAAGATGATCTGGCAGTCCTGGGGACACAGCGGCGGCCTGACCGACCCGGCCGCCGGCGAGCTGAACCTCGGCGAGGGCAACCTCGAGACCTCCTACGTCGGCAGGCGCATCCTCGCCTGGTTCGACCGGTACCTCCACAAGAACACGAGCACGGACACCGGCCCCGACTTCGCCTACTACCGCGACTGGCAGGCCGGTTACGGCGAAGCGGACGCCGTCCCCTCCCCGTCCCGGCGGATGTACCTCTCCGGTGACGGAAAACTCGTCGACAACCGCGCCGAGGTCGCCCGCGGCAGCCGCACCTACGCCAACTGGCTCGTGCCGACGAGCCACTCCGAGTCGTCACTGTCCGGACTGCTCGGCATCCCCGATCCCGAGCCGTACGACACCCCGGGCACCTACCTGGGGTGGCGCAGCCGGCCGTTGACCGCGCCCCTCGACGTCGTCGGCGCCCCGAAGGCCCGGCTGAAGGTCGTCTCGCCCGGCACGGAACGAGTCCAGGACTCCGGCGACGCCGCCGACCGGCTGGTCCTCTTCGCCAAGGTGTACGACGTGGCGCCCGACGGCTCCAAGACCCTGGTGAACCGCCTGGTCGCACCGGTCCGGGTGCCGGACGTGACCGAGCCGTTCACGGTGGAGCTGCCGGGCATCGTGCACCGCTACGAGACCGGTCACCGGCTCGAGTTCGTGATCGCCGCGAGCGACACCGCGTACTACGGCAACCGGGGCGTCAAGCCGGTGACCGTCGTCAGCGCCCCGGACGACACCGGCGTCCTCGAACTCCCTCTGGTGCGCGGCTCCGGCTCCTGACCGGCGGTCGGGAGCCGAGAGCGGCTCGGCCCGGGCGGAGCAACTGCCGCGGCCGGCCGCGGGCGTCGATCCACCGCAAACGATCAGCTCCCGCGCCCGGCCGTTCAGCCGTTGCGGTCCAGCGAGCCCACCACCGTGGCGGGGTCGGTGATCTCGTAGAGGAGCCGGTCGCTGCCCGAACGGGTCAAGCGGATCGCCACCTCGGTGACGCAGGTGGAGTTCTTGGTGATCTCTTCCCGGACCCGGACGCCCTCCGGCGACTCCTCGGTGAGGATCCAGTGACCGCCGCAGCCGAGGGTCGGGTAGTCGACCGTCGCCACCCGCTCGCCGACCTTCCCACCGGTGTAGCTCACCTTCACGGTGTACTGCTGGGAACCGTCCTGCTGCAGCAGCCCGCTCCACCGTACCTCGTAGGCGAACGACTTCCCCGACGCCGACTTCGTGGGCGCCGGTGAACTGCCGTCGCCCGGGGGCGAGGACGCCGACCGGGCGGCCGAGGCGGTGGCCGTTGCGGGATCCGCCGCCCGGTCGTCGTCCCGCCCGTTGTCACCCGGCTTCACGAGCATCAAGGCGACGCCCAGCACCACGACCGCGCCGACGGTCAGAAGAACCGGTACGAGCGCGCGATTACGGCTGCCTCCGCCGTTCGGCGGCACGACGGTCTGCCTCGGGACCGGAGTCGGAACCTGAGCACGCAGCGGTAGCGGGGTCGGCATGGGTGGCAGGGGCGGCGTGGGCCGCCCCCGTGGCGGGCCGTACGCGGGAGCGTGCACCGTCGGCATGGCGTGCACGCCAGGCGGAGTGCCGACCTGCGTCCGCGGCGGGCTCTGCGGGTCGCCGAGATCGAGCAGGCGGGCGCTCCGGCGCCCGATCTCCGCCGTCAGAGCCGGTGGGAGCCACGCGCTCTGCGGCTCACCGGCCGTCGCCGCGGCCGCCACCTCGGCGATCTCACGCAACGGGGGACGCTGCCCGGGGTCCTTCGCCATACAGCGCCGCACGAGACCCGCCAGCGTGTCCGGCAGTCCCGCCAGGTCCGGATCGTCCTCCATGACGCGCATCATCAGCGCGTAACTGCCGCTGTCGGAGTCGCCGAACGGATGGCGGCCCGTGGCGGCGAACGCGAGCACCGTACCGAGGCTGAAGACATCGCTGACCGCGGTGACATGCCGTCCCCTGACCTGCTCCGGTGACATGTAGCCCGGCGAGCCGATCACCGCTCCGGTCCGGGTGGCGACACTGGCGTCGGCCGCCCGTGCCACACCGAAGTCGATCACCCGGGGCCCGTCGAGGGTGAGCATCACGTTCGACGGCTTGAGATCGCGGTGCACCAGCCCGCTGCCGTGGATGTTCTGCAGCGCCCCGACCAGCCCGGCGGCCAGCGACCACACCGACTCCTCCGGCAGCCGCCCGCCGTGGCCCGTCACCGCCTCGTGCAGGGTGAGCCCGGGAACGTAGCCCGTGGCGAGCCAGGGAGTGGAGGACTCCGTGTCGAAGTCGAGGACGGGAGCCGTCCACGCGCCGTCGACCCGCTGCGCCGACCGCACCTCGGCACGGAACCGCCGCCGGAACTCCTGATCGTGGGCCAGCTGCGCATGAACCACCTTGACCGCGGCCATCCGCCCGTGGGCCCCGCGCCCCAGATACACCAGCCCCATGCCGCCCGCGCCGAGCCGGCCGAGCAGCACGTAGCTTCCGATCCGGGACGGATCCTCGGCCCTGAGTGGCTCCACGCTGATCCGCCCCCGAAACGATCGACCGATGGTTACCCACATTCTGGACCGTTGACCGCCCCCGTGGAACCGACTCGGCCGTGTCCGTGATCGCCGGGCGGCAGGCATGCCGGCCCTCCGGCGGGGCAACCGCTGGGGGAGGTGAACCGGCCCCGGAACACCCGACCCGACGGGGCCCTGCCATGTCTTCCGGACTGATCATGATCGTCCGTCGGCTGCGGCGGCACGGGATCGTGCGGCGCCGTCGCCCCGACCCGCCGTCCCGGATCGGCAGGGGACCGCACGGCGTCTCCACGGCGGCCGTCGTCCGCCACCTCGTCGACGTCCTGCGCGCCCGGGCGGGCTCCCGCCGGCGCTGATCCGCCGAGCGCCCGCACGACGGTGAGGGGCCGCCCCGGCGCCATTCCGCCGGAGAGATCCCGACGGTACTTTCTGTGCATCCGGCATCGGTGCCGGGCCGGACCGACGGGGGCGGGGGGCTGTGATCCGCCCCCATGGGAGAGGTGCACATGCGGGTGCTCGTGGCGACACTCGTGGCCATCGTCGGCGTCGGACTCGCGGCCAACGGCCTCGTGTTCGTGCTGATGGGACTTCTGGAACAGCGCAGCGACGGCGACATGTACGAGGTCGCGTTCCAGCACGTCGGGGACGAATGCAGGGGCGGACACGAGCTGCATCTCGACATCGAGAACGGCGCACCCCTGGACTGCGTGCCCAGCTACGTCATGGGCGGATCCCCGAGGGTCGAACTGCCGGGCTTCACCGGCGCGCAGAACGACGAGGTCGCCGCGCTGGGCGAACAGCTCGGCAGCGGGGGACTGACGGACGCCGAGCAGCACCGGATCCAGGACCGGGTGGACGAACTCGCCGCCACCGTCCCGGCCGGCGACCGGCCACGCCCCGACTCGGCCACCGTGTGGCCCGCGGAGGCGGGCGTGTGGGGTGCTCGCCGGGCCTGGGTCGGGGGAGGAATGGTCGCGGTCGGGGTCGTGGGCACGGTCGCTGTCATGCGGATGGCGGCGCGCTGAACCGAGCGTGAGCGCGACGCCCCCGGCCGGCCGAGTGTCAGTTCTCGCTGACCGCTGTCCTGGAACGAGGAGGCACCGCGTACCAGCCCGGCCTCACCTCGATGAGCAGATCGTCGAGGCCGCCGATCGCCGCCGAGAGCTGTTCAGGCGGAGGGGCAGCCGGCGGTGACAGGCTCTGCCCGTGACGACGAAGCCGCCAGAGGTCGAACACCTCTGCGCCGTCGACGAAGTCCACGTCGACTTCCACCCCGTCCGAGCCGGTCAGCCGACAGCCCGCGCCGTGAACCGAGTACGCGTAGCCGCCCGCGCGGCCCTCGCGGCCGATCTGCCCCGAACGCGCGAGCGTGAGCATGTCCGCCATACGCTCCACTTGAGGCAGGGCCTCCCGCAGCTCCGCGCTCGCCGTCTCGAGAGCGCTGAGGAAACCGAGCACCAGGGCTCGTGGAGGCGGTGGTTGCCGCGCTGTCACCGGAGCGTCTCGATCCCTCGGCGCATGGCCACCCGTGGCCACCGGTCCAGGCCGTGTTCCGCCTCCCGTTCGCGGATTGCCCGGAGCTTCGGGCCGAGCGTGTCGTCGGCCATGGCCCGGAAGCCGCACCGCGTGTAGTACGGCGCGTTCCACGGGACGTCCGTGAAGGTGGTCAGGGTCAGAGCGGGGATGCCCTCGTCCGCCGCCCGGGCCGCGAGGTGGTCCAGGAGGGAGCGTCCGACTCCTCGGCGTGAGATGTCGGGGTGCACCGACACCTGCTCGACGTGGAGGTTGCCGTCGACGTGGTCGGCGATGAGGTAGGCGACCGGCACGTCGTCCCTGCCGACCGCCACCCATGCCCTCCCGGCGTGCTGGTAGCGCGCCAGCTCCGGGACGGGCAGGGGCGGGTCGTCGGCGATCTCGGGCATGCCGATGTCGCGGAAGCACCGGCCCGCGGCTCGCTCGATGTCCTGGAGGACGGACAGGTCTCCGGTGCGGACTGCTCGGATGCGCATGGCCCCATTGTTCCCGCGGACCTGCCGCGGCTCTTGACCATGTGCGCGCCGTCGGCCGCCGTGGCGGGGACAGGCCGGGCCGGTCGTCCCCGCCACGGCGGCCGTCCCGTCAGCGGGCGGAGGCGATCGCCGCCAATCGCACCGGCCCGCGGAGCTCGACATGCAGGTCGTGGATGCCGGCGAGCCGGATGCCCGCGCGCAGGGTGACGTACTCGTGGACGCCTCCCGTCGCGGTGACGTCGACGGTGGCCGCCGCCGTGCCGTCCGGTGTCCTCAGGGTGAGCGTGCCGGGTCCGGTCGCCGCGACGTCGAGCGAGACGGACGTGGCGCCGTCGCCGAAGTCGCAGTGTCGGTAGACCAGTTCGCCTTCCTCGGCGGCAGCCGCCGTCACGGCGTCCCCCGAGATCCTGGTGCGGTCCACGATCTCGGTGCCGCGCTGCTCGTCGTAGTCGGCCGCGTCGAGCGGCTTCTCCAGCATCGCCCGCGGAGCGGGGGCCTCGCCGTCGATGTCGAGGGCCGCCCTCTGCCGGATGTCGGTGCTGGAGGCGCCCGCCAGGACCTCGTACCGGCCCGGGCCGACCGTCCAGCGCCCGTGGGCGACGTCCCAGTGGCCCAGGTCGGCGACGGGGAACGAGAAGTCGAGTCGCCGGCCTTCGCCCGGAGCGAGCCGGACCCTGCGGTGCGCGGCGAGCTGTCGTGAGGGCAGCGGCACGATCGGGTCCAGGGCTCGGGTGTAGAGCTGCACGACCTCGTCGGCGGCGAGCGCACCGGTGTTGGTGACGGTGAGCGCGACGGTGATGTGTTCGCCGTCGTGGCCGGCGGTGAGCCCGTCGTAGGCGAAGGTCGTGTAGGACAGGCCGTGGCCGAACGGGTAGAGCGGCGTGCCCTCGAAGTAGAGGTACGTCTGGCGGCTGCCGATGATGTCGTAGTCGAACAGGCCGGGCAGATCGGCGTCGGCCGCGTACCAGGTCTGCGGCAGCCGGCCGGCCGGGGAGACGTCTCCCGCGAGGACGCGCGCCAGTGCGGTGCCCGCGGCCTGGCCGCCGTGCGCGGTCCACAGCAGGGCGGGCAGCTCGGCCTGCGCGTCGGCGACGGCGTACGGGTACGAGGAGACGAGGGCCAGCGCCGTACGGGGGTTCGCCGCACGGGCGGAGCGCCACAGCCGCGTCTGGTGCTCGGGGAGCGCGAGGGTCGCCCGGTCCTCGGTCTCGCGCCCGTTGATGTGCGGATCGTTGCCGGCGACGACGATGACGACGTCGGCGGCCGCGGCGGCCGCGGCCACCGCGTCCTCGCCGCGTTCGGTGACGACGACTTCGAAAAGATCACCGTCGTCGGCAACCTTCAGGCCGTCGGCGGCGACAGAGACGTACCGGCCCGTTCCCACATGCGCAAGGAGGTGGCCCTCGCCGTGCTCCTCCAGCCGGAAGGTCTCCTGGACGACCCAGCCGCCGGGCTGGTCGGCGGAAGCGCGCACATAACCGTCGTCCGCGACGGACAGGTGGTTCCCGTCGGGGGCGCGCAGGGTGAACAGGCCCTCGCCCCAGTCGGCCATGGCGAGTTCGGTCGGCTCGTCGCCGCAGGTCAGCGGCGGCAGGTCGGTGCGGCCGGCGAGCAGCGCCGGGTCCAGCGCGCCGTCGGCGCCCCGTACTCCGGCGGTCGCGGGGGACTCGGGCACACGCACCCAGCCGCTCGCGGTCCGCAGCCGTACCGAGTCGACGCCTTCGGCGAAGGACACGTCGCCGGCGCCGAACCGTGTGCGCAGCCCGTCCAGCGGGGTGGTGCGCCGGATCAGCGTGCCGCTGTACCAGTCGAGTTTGCACTCGTCGGCGAGGAGTCCGACCACCGCGACGCGCGTGCCTTCGGCCAGCGGCAGCAGTCCGTCGTTCTTGAGCAGGACGACGGCCTGTTCGGCGGCCTCCTGGGCGAGGGCACGGTGCTCGGGGGTGTCGAAGGTCTTCACGTCGGCGTACGGGTCGAGGAGGGGGTCGAACTCGCCCAGCGTGAAACGCATGGTGAGGAGTCGGCGTACCGCGTCGTCGATGTCCTCCTGGCCGATGAGTCCCTGCTCGAGGGCGCCGCGGATCCGCCCGGTGATGACGGAGGAGTCCTGGCCGTGGTCGGTGAAGCTGTCGACGCCGGCGCGCAGGGCCGCGGCCGTCGCCTCTTCGTGCGTGTCGTAGTAGTGCTCGGAGTCGACGAGGTTGGACGGCGCGCCGGCGTCGGAACACACCACGAGCGACCGGTCCGTCCAGCCGCGCAACTGCTCGCGCAGCAGGGGGGAGAGGTGGTTGGGGCGCCCGTTGACGAGGTTGTAGGACGGCATCACTCCGGCGACGGCGCCCGCCCGTACGGCCGCGCGGAAGGCGAGCAGGTCGTACTCGTGCAGCACCCGCGGCCGGACCGAGGAGGAACAGGTGTCGCGGTCGGTCTCGTTGTTGTGCGCCAGCCAGTGCTTGAGCACCGGCGCCGTGCGCCAGTGGACGGGGTGGTCGCCGCGCAGTCCGCGGGTGTAGGCGACGGCGACGGCGGAGGTCAGCCGGGGGTCCTCGGAGTAGCCCTCCTCGTTGCGGCCCCACAGGGGGTGGCGCAGCAGATTCACCGTGGGTGCCCACACGTTGAGGCCGACGCGGGGGTCGTTCGCCCGCATCGCGCGGGTCTCGGCCCCGACGGCCTCGCCGATCCGGCGTACGAGGTCCTCGTTCCAGGTGGCGCCCATGCCCACGGCCTGCGGGAAGACGGTGGCGGGGCCCATCCAGGCCACGCCGTGCAGTGCCTCCTGGCCGGTGCGGAAGGCCCCGACGCCCAGACGTTCGACGGCCGGCGCGAACTGGTGGAGCATCGCGATCCGTTCGTCGGCGGTGAGCCGTGCGAGCAGGTCGTCGACGCGTTCACCGAGGGGCAGCCTGGGGTCGCGGAAGGGCGGTCGGGTCTCGGTCACGTGGGTCCCCTCGAGGGCGGTGGTTCCGGTTTGCTCGGTACCTTCTTCGAAGCGCTTCGATGCTGGGCTGCCGCCCTCGGTGTGTCAAGACTCCGCGTCCGTACAGGCCTTTCATGCGGCCCGGATGCAGGCCGGTACCGCACGCCGCAAAGTGCTGCGGTGAATTTCGCTTCGACTCTTGAACGGTCCGGCATCCTCACTTAACCTCGCTGCAACATCGAAGCGCTTCGACACAGCGTCGCAGGAACTCGCGCTCCGACAGCGTCCCGCTTCAGCTCAGCCACATACGCCGACACACATGCGCGAAGCCGATCCATGCCCGCCGGCTGCCCGCGTGAGGAAAGGGTTGACGCCATGCCCAACGCCCAGGCTCCCAGCCGGAGATCGTTCCTCGCCTCGACGGCGGTCGCCGCGGTCGCCGTCGCCGGCGGCGTACCGCTGCTCGGCGCGTGCAGCGGCTCCTCCGGCGGCGACCGCACCGAGGGTGCCACCACCGGCAAGAAGCTCCAGGACATCCTGCCGACCTTCGTGGGCTCCGACGTCGTGCAGCCCGACGTGCCGAGCAAGAACGGTTCCGCGCTGGGCTTCACCACCGCGTTGCCGGCCTCCCGACTCGCCGTCTCGGTCCCGAAGAAGCTCGGCAAGGGCAGCACCGTCACGGTCATGGCTCCGCTGTGGGGCACGCCGCCCAAGTCCGGCAACCCGTACTGGACCGCGATGGACGAAGCCATCGGCGTCAAGGTGAACTGGCAGAACCAGGACGGCAACACCTACGGACAGAAGCTCGGCGCCGTCCTCGCCTCCAGCTCCGTACCGGACGCCGTCGTCGTCCCCGCCTGGGAGCTCGGCGGCAAGATACCGAGCGCCATCAACAACAAGTTCGCCGACCTCGGCCCCTACCTCTCGGGCGACAAGGTGAAGGAGTACCCGAACCTGGCGGCGATCCCCACCGGCGCCTGGCAGCGGGCGGTCTTCGGCGGCAAGCTGCGCGGTCTGCCCATGCCGGCCAGCGACATCCCCAACATCGCGCCGTACTACCGGGTCGACCTCTTCAAGGAGAAGGGCTACGAGGCGCCCACCACCACGCAGGAGTTCTTCGACCTCGCCAAGGAGGTCACCTCGGCCAGGAACAAGGTCTGGGGCTGCGGCGACATGACCTGGGCCGCGTACAAGTTCTTCGGCGTGCTCGACGAGAAGCCCACCTGCTGGAAACTCGTCGGCGACAAGCTGGTCCACCGCATCGAGACCGACGAATATCTCGAAGCCCTCGAATGGTCCCGCTCGCTGTACTCGGCCGGTCTCGTCCACCCCGACGCCAAGGCGGAGACGGGCGACATCGGCAACCTCTTCGCGGCCGGCAAGGTGTGGATGTACAACGCGGACATCTCCGACTGGTACGGCAAGACCGTGGTCCAGCGCGGCGACAACCCGGACTTCTCCATGGCCGCCATGGACTACTTCCACCACGACGGCGGCAAGCCCCGCCTCTACGCCGGCTCGCCGTCCAACATCTGGGCGTTCATCAACAAGAACGCCGACGAGGCGACCGTCCGCGACATCCTCGCGATCGCCAACTTCACCGCCGCCCCCTACGGCACCAAGGAGCAGCGTCTGAAGGCCTACGGGGTCGAGGGCATCCACCACACCGTCAAGGGCGACGAGATCACCAAGACGGAGACCGGGAACAACCAGGTCTTCGCCACCTACGAATACATCGCGAGCCCCCAGCAGTTCTTCGCCTACCCCAACCACCCGGACGTCGCCGAGGGCATGGTCGGCTGGCAGCAGCGCATGGGCGCCTTCCTCACCAAGCCCCTCTTCTACGGGATGCAGGTCCAGGAGCCGAACCGCTGGGCCGAGCTGAGCAGCCAGTTCGAGGACCTCGAGAAGGACATCGTGCGCGGCCGCAAGAAGGTCGCGGACATGCAGCAGGCCGTCTCCGACTGGCGTTCACGCGGCGGCGACCAGCTGCGCGACTGGTACCGCAAGCTGCTCGACGAGTCCGGCGGCCAGGCGTCCTGAGCGGCCGTCCGGCGGACGGGGAGCGAGGAGAAGAGAACGTGTCGCAGAGCAAGGTGGCGGGCCCCGCCCGTACCACCGACGACCGCACGGAAGCACCGTCGGGGGACGACGGGCAGGCGCCGGCAGGACCGCCGGAGGCGGGGCCGCCCGGCCGCACCGGCACCGGCGGCGGGATCACCTGGCGGATCCGGCTGCGGCGCGACCGCGCACTGATCCTGATGACACTGCCGGCCGTCCTGCTGGTACTGGTCTTCAACTACATACCGCTGCTCGGCAATGTCGTCGCCTTCCAGGACTACGACCCCTATGTCGGCGACAACGCCTGGCAGGCCATGGCCCGCAGCCCCTGGGTGGGGGTGGAACACAGCGCGCGGATGGTGGACGACCGGCTGTTCTGGCAGGCGCTGGGGAACACCCTGGCGATCTTCCTGGTGCAGCTCACCCTGTTCTTCCCCGTACCGATCCTGCTGGCGCTGCTCATCAACAGCTTCGTCAGGCCACGGGTGCGTGCCGTCGCCCAGGCGATCCTGTACCTGCCGCACTTCTTCTCCTGGGTCCTGGTCGTCACCGTCTTCCAGCAGATGTTCGGCGGTGCCGGCATGCTCGCGCAGACCCTGCGCGAACACGGCCACGAGGGCATCGACCTCATGACGAACCCGGGGCTGTTCAAGTTCCTCGTCACGTTCGAGATGGTGTGGAAGGACGCCGGCTGGGGTGTCATCGTCTTCCTCGCCGCGCTGTCGGCCGTCAGCCCCGACCTGTACGAGGCCGCCGCGATGGACGGCGCCACACGATGGCGGCGCATGTGGCACGTGACCCTGCCCGCGCTGCGCCCGGTGGTGGCCCTGCTGCTCGTCCTCCAGGTCGGCAACGCCCTGACCGTGGGCTTCGAGCAGATCCTCCTCCAGCGCACCGCAGTCGGCCCCACCGCGGCGGAGGTCCTCGACACCTACGTCTGGAACGTCGGCATCCAGTTCGGTGACTTCAGCTACGCGGCCGCCGTCGGGATCGTCAAGGGAATCTTCGGCCTCTGCCTGGTGCTGGCGGCCAACAAGGTCGCTCACATGATGGGCGAACAGGGGGTGTACAAGCGATGAGCCACGTTCTGGGCGTCAAACGGCGTGAGGGGACCCGCGGCCGGCTGCGGCCGGTCTGGGAGGAGGAGCCGCGCCCCGCGGGGCTCGCCGCGAAGGGCCTGGTCCTCGCACTGGCCTGCGCCGGCGTCCTCTTCCCGTTGTGGATCGTCGTCGTGACCAGCGTGTCGTCGGTGAAGACCATCACGGAGGCGGGCGGCCTGGTCGTCGTGCCCCGCGGCATCACCTTCGTCGCCTACCAGGAGCTGCTCGGCGGAGGCCAGGTCACCAGGGCCGCGGTGGTGAGCCTCGGTGTCACGCTCGTCGGCACTCTCTTCAGCATGACGGTGTCGGTCCTGTGCGCCTACGGGCTCTCCCGCAGCGGCTCCGTGCTGCACCGGCCGCTGCTGATGATCCTGCTCGCCACGATGTTCTTCGGCGCGGGCCTCATTCCCACGTATCTGCTGGTGCAGGGGCTCGGACTGACCGACACCTACCTGTCGCTGATCCTCCCCAGCGCCGTGAACGTCTTCAACATCCTCGTCCTGCGCTCCTTCTTCATGAGCGTGGCGCCCGAACTCATCGACAGCGCGCGGATCGACGGTGCCGGCGACGTCCGGATCCTGTGGCAGATCGTCATGCCGCTGTCCCGCGCCGTGCTGGCCGTCATCTCCCTTTTCTACGCGGTCGGTTACTGGAGTGCCTGGTTCAACGCCTCGATCTACCTGAGCGACCAGGACATGATGCCGCTCCAGAACGTGATGATGCAGCTGGTCCTCAAGCAGGAACGGCCGACGGGACTCGCGCAGGCCATCAACACCGGCCATCTCTCGCCCCTGTCCATCCAGATGGCGGTCATGGTGCTCGCCCTGCTGCCGGTCGCCGTGCTGTCGCCGTTCGTCCAGCGGCACTTCAAGAAGGGCATGCTCACCGGCGCGGTCAAGGGCTGACCCCGGTATCCGCCCACCGACGTGCGGCCGACGCGGGGGCGTGCGCCCTCCCCGCGGCACGCCCCCGAGCCGCCGCCGTGTCCGGCCGTACCTGACCACGGCCGGACACGGCGGCCCCCAACCCCCCGCTCGCCCTCACGGATCGAGGTACCAGCCATGTCCCTGCCATCGAGCCACCCCGGCAGGCGCACCGTCCTCACCGCCGGCGCCGCAGCCGGCCTCACCGCCGTGCCCCTCCTGAACGGCGTGGCCACGGCCGCCGAGCGCACCACCGTCACGGCGCCCGACCTCGCCCCCGCAGCGCAGGCGACCCAGGCGCACCGCTGGCGCAACGTCGTCATCGGCGGCACCGGCTTCGTCACGGGTGTCCTGTTCCACCCCCGCGTCAAGGGCCTCGCCTACGCCCGCACCGACATCGGCGGCGCCTACCGCTGGGACGCCCGCAAGCGGTCCTGGACGCCGCTCAACGACGGCCTCGGCTGGGACGACCACAACCTCCTCGGCGTCGAGGCGATCGCCGTCGACCCGCACCACCCCGACCGGCTCTACCTCGCCGTCGGCACCTACACCCAGAGCTGGGCAGGCAACGGCGCCGTGCTGCGCTCCGACGACCGGGGAGCCACCTGGTCGCGTACCGACCTGCCGGTCAAGCTCGGCGCCAACGAGGACGGCCGCGGCGCCGGCGAGCGACTGATCGTCGACCCGCGGGACAGCGACACGCTGTGGCTCGGCAGCCGCCACGACGGGCTGTGGCGCTCCAGCGACCGCGGCGCGACCTGGGCACGGGCCGACTTCCCCGCCGAGCCCTCACCGACCGGGCAGGGCATCACGTTCCTCGTCGCCGGCGGGCGGACGCTGTACGCCTCCTGGGCCGACGGCGGTCCGACGCTGCGCCGTACCCGCGACGGTGTCGACTGGGAGGACGTCCCCGGTCTGCCGGACGGGCCGGCGGCCCGCGTGCCGATCCGCGCCGCGTACGACGAGGCGGGCCACGCGCTCTACGTCACCTTCGCGGACGCGCCCGGCCCCAACGGCCAGAGCGACGGCGGCGTGCACCGGCTCGACACGGCCACCGGCGCCTGGACCGACGTCACCCCCGTCCGCCCCGGCGGGACCGCCGACGACGGCTCGCGCGACACCTTCGCCTACGGCGGTGTGGCCGTCGACGCCCGCCGTCCGGGCACCGTGGTGGTGACGACCAACAACCGCTGGGCACAGGTCGACACCGTCTTCCGGTCCACCGACGGCGGACGCAGCTGGACCTCCCTGAAGGAGACCGCCGTCCTGGACGTCTCCGAGACGCCGTACCTCCGCTGGGGCGAGCAGCGGCCCAAGTTCGGCTGGTGGATCCAGGCGGTCGCCGTCGACCCCTTCGACTCGCGGCACATCGTCTACGGCACCGGAGCCACGCTCTACGGGACACGGGACCTCGTCCACTGGGCTCCGGAGATCCGGGGGCTGGAGGAGAGCTCCGTACGGCAGCTGATCTCCCCGCCCGCCGGCCGGGCCCGGCTGATCAGCGGCCTCGCCGACATCGGCGTCATGTACCACGGCTCCCTGACCGCCTCGCCCTCCCGGGGCATGGCGGACAACCCGGTCTTCGGCACCGCCACGGGCCTCGCCGCGGCCGCCGGCAAGCCCTCGTACGTCGTGCGGACCGGGTGGGCCTCCGGCGGCAACGGCGCGTACTCCCGGGACGGCGGCAGGACCTGGCGGCCGTTCGGGAGCCAGCCCGAGATCGCGGCCACCGCCCCCGGGCCGATAGCGGTGAGCGCCGACGGCCGGGTCCTGCTGTGGTCCTTCGTCCACTGGGACGGCTCCACCCACGCGACACACCGTTCCACCGACAACGGGGACACCTGGACGCAGGTACCGACGTTCCCCAAGGGGGCCGCCCCGGTCGCCGACCCGGTCGACGCCGGCCGCTTCTACGCCTACGACACCGTCTCCGGCACGGTGTACCGCTCGGTCGACGGCGGGCTCACGGTCACCGCCGGCGCGGGCCAACTGGCCGCCGGTGACAGCCAGTTCCGCATCGCCGCCGCGCCCGGCCGCCCTGGCGACCTGTGGCTCTCGGCCAAATGGAACGGGCTTTTCCGCTCCACCGACGGCGGCCTGACCTTCACCAAGGTCACCAGCTGCTGGGCCTCCTACAGCCTCGGCTTCGGCAAGGCCGCCGACGGCGCCGCCTACCCGGCGGTCTTCCAGGTCGGCTCGACCGAACAGATCACCGCCGTGTACCGGTCCGACGACGAGGGAGCCTCCTGGACGCGGATCAACGACGACGCCCACCAGTGGGGGTGGATCGGGGAAACCATCACCGGCGATCCGCGCCTCCACGGCCGCGTCTACCTGGGCACCAACGGCCGCGGCATCCAGTACGCCGATCCCGTCTGACGCCCCTCCCACCGGCCCTTCGTGACGAAGCGAGTTCCCCCATGCCCTCCCTGTACGACGCCACCGGCCGCCGTGTGCTCTTCGGCGGCGACTACAACCCCGAGCAGTGGCCGGAAGAGACCTGGCTCGAGGACGTACGGCTGATGAAGCAGGCGGGGGTCAACTCCGTCACCCTCGGGGTGTTCTCCTGGGCGAAGCTCGAACCCCGCCCAGGAGCTCGTGAGTTCGACTGGCTCGACCGGCTGACGGACCTGATGCACGGCAACGGCATCGGGATCGTCCTCGCCACGCCGACCGCCTCGCCGCCGCCGTGGATGGGCCAACGCCATCCGGAGACACTGCCGCGCGGCGAGGACGGGTCGGTGATCTGGTACGGATCCCGCCAGCACTTCTGCCCGAGCTCCCCGGTCTACCGCGAGTACGCGGCGGCGATCACCGAGGACCTCGCCGCACGCTACGGCGGCCACCCCGCGCTGCGGATGTGGCACATCAACAACGAGTACTGCACGTTCTGCTACTGCGACGGCACCGCCCGCCACTTCCGCCGCTGGCTGAGAGAGAGGTACAAGACCCTCGACGCGCTCAACGAGGCCTGGGGAACCGCCTTCTGGAGCCAGGGCTACGACGACTGGGACGAGATCATCCCGCCCCGCAGGGCCCAGTACCTGCGCAACCCGGCCTGCACGCTGGACTTCCGGCGGTTCACCTCCGACGCCCTCCTCGAGTGCTACGTCGCCGAGCGGGACATCGTCGCGGCGCACACCCCGCAACTGCCGGTGACGACCAACTTCATGCCCTTCTGGACCGGCCAGGACGCCTGGCGGTGGGCCGAGGAGGAGGACGTCGTCTCCGTCGACGTCTACCCGGACCCGCGCGATCCGCTCGGCGGGCAGTACGGGGCGATGATCCAGGACATGACCCGCTCGCAGGCGCGCGGTCCGTGGATGCTGATGGAACAGGCGGCGGGACCGGTGAACTTCCGGGGCGTCAACCACCCCAAGCCCCGTGGCCTGAACCGCCTCTGGTCGCTCCAGGCGGTGGCACGCGGCGCGGACGCCGTCTGCTACTTCCAGTGGCGGCAGTCCCGGCAAGGCTCCGAGAAGTTCCACTCCGCGATGGTCACCCACGCCGGTGAACAGGGCCGCACGTACCAGGAGATCAAGCGGATCGGCGCGGACCTCGCCGGGATCGGCGAGCAGGTGGCGGGCGCCGGCGTGCCCGCCGACGTGGTGATCCTGCACGACTGGAACTCCTGGTGGGCGGGCGGCCAGGAGGGCCGGCTGTCCACCGGACTCGACTACCCGACCGTCGTCCGGGCCTGGCACCGTGCCCTGTGGGACGCGGGCCTCACCACCGACTTCGCCCACCCCGAGCACGACCTGAGCGCCTACCGCCTCGTCGTCGTCCCCCACCTGTACCTGCTCACCGACGCCGCCGTCGACAACCTCGTCGGCCACGTCCGCGGGGGCGGCACTCTCGTGTCCGGCTTCCTCACCGGCACCGCCGACGGCGACGACCGCATCCGGCCCGGCGGCATGGACGAACGGCTGAGGGACCTCTTCGGCATCGCGACCGTGCACGAATGGTGGCCGCTCGAGCCCGGAGAGACGGTGCCCTGCGAGAACGTGGCCGGAGACGGGACCGGCGCGTTCCACGGCACCGTGTGGTCGGAGGAACTGGAGGTCTCCACCGCCGAGACGGTCGGCGTCTACAACGGCGGTGAACTCACCGGCCTGCCCGCCGTCCTGCGCCGGGGCAGCGCCTGGTACGTCTCGACGCTCCCCGACCCCACGACGCTGCGCGACCTGCTCGCACGGGCCGCCGACGACGCCGGGGTCCGGCCCGTGCTGCCGGACCGGCCGGCGGGACTGGAGGCCGTACGCAGGGGAGACCTGCTCTTCCTGCTCAACCACGCCCCCGGACCCGTCACCGTCACCGTGCCGGGACACCACCGGGACCTGCTCACCGGCGACACGGCCTGTGGCCCGCTGCGACTCGACCGCCACGGCGTGGCCGTACTGAAGGCGTCACAGCCGTGAGGCACGGGACCTGGGAACCGCGCCCCGCCGCGCGATGGGAGGACGCCTTCCTCAGCGGCAACGGCCGGCACGGCGCCATGGTGTACGGCGACGCCGGGCACGAGCGGGTCGTCGTCAACCACCACACCCTGGTGTGCCCCAACGGCAGTGAGACGGTGCCTCCTCCGGAGCTCGCCGCCGGGCTGCGGGACCTCCAGGACGCCCTGCTCGCCGGTGACACGACGGCGGCCGAACGCTTCGGGGCCGGACACCCGCACCTGTGGGTGCAGCCGTACCACCCCGCCTTCCAGGTCCGCGTCCGCCGGACCCCGGCGGTCGCGGCCGGATCCGGAACCTACCGCAGGGAGGTGGACTTCACATCCGGCGTCGTGAGCGCCGAACGCGGCACCTGGCGCAGCGAGGTGTTCGTCTCCCGCGCCGACGACGTGATCGTCCACCGGACGCGGACACAACCGGGCGGCCTGAGCGCGGACATCACCCTCGACGAGCAACTCCCCGGCCTCCCCGGCGGACTCCGGTTCACCCGCACCGCCGCCCCGGAGCACGACGGACCCGGCACCGCCCTGCTGCGCCTGCGCACCGACTACCCGAACGGGCGGACCGCCTTCACCGGGACCACCCTGGTCACCGTCACCGGCGGGAGCACGACACGGACCCGGCACGGCCTGCGGGTGACCGACGCCTCCTCGGTGCTGCTGCTGACCCGGGTGGAGCGGCACCCGGCGGACCAGGATCCCGCGGCCGCCCAGGCGGCGGCCCTCCAGGCACTCGTGGCCCCGGCCACCGGGCACACCGACGAGGCGTACACACGGCTCCTCGGCCGGCACCTGCCGCTGCACCGCGACGCCTACGAGCGGGCCGGGCTCACTCTGGACGCCGACCCGTCGGAGCGGGAGCTGCCCGGCAGCGAACTGCTCCGCCGGCCCGCCGGCCCCGCCCTGCTGGAACGGCTCTTCGCGGCGGGCCGCTACCACCTGCTGTCGTCCAGCGGCATGCTGCCGCCCCGCCTGGTCGGCCTGTGGACCGGAGACTGGAACACCGCCTGGTCCGGCGCCTTCACCACGAACGCCAACCTCAACCTGCAGATCGCCTCCGCCGCCGTCGCCGCGCTCCCCGAAGTCTCCGCCGCCCACGCCGAACTGGTGCACGGTCAGTTCGGCGACTGGCGCGACAACGCCCGGGCCCTCTTCGGCGCGCGCGGCGTCGTCGCGCCCTCCCACACCGACGGGGAATCCGGCCACACCCGGCACTTCGAACGCGCCTACCCGCTCCACCTCTGGACCGCCGGCGCCGACTGGCTGCTGCTGCCTCTCCTCGACGAGGCCCTGACCGGCGGGGACCCGGACCCCCGGCTGGCCCCAGCGCTCGCCGAGGTCGCCATGTTCTACGAGGACTTCCTCGTTCCCGCAGGACCCGACGGGCGGGTCACCGTCGTGCCCTCGTACTCGCCGGAGAACCGGCCCGCCAACGCGAGCTGGGGCACCGTCGACGCGACCATGGACATCGCCGCCGCCCGGCACGCCCTCACCACGGCGGCCGCCCACAACCCCGGCCATCCACGCGCCCCGCACTGGCGGGACCTGGCCGGCCGCCTGACCGACTACCACGTCAACGACCAGGGCGCGCTGGCCGAATGGGCCCGGCCCGGCCTGGAGGACAACTACGACCACCGGCACATCAGCCACCTCTACCCGGTGTGGCCGCTCGACGAGATCAACCCCTACGACACACCTGACCTCGCGGCAGCCGCCCACCGCGCGCTGGAACTGCGCGGAGCCGAGAACGACTCGGCACACGGCCATCTGCACACCGCGCTCGTCGCCGCCCGCCTCCGCGACGGAGAAAGGGCAGGCCGGGCCCTCGACCAGGTGCTGGGCGGCGACTTCTTCCACGACTCGCTGATGAGCGCGCACTACCCCGGCCGCGACGTCTACAACGCGGACGCCGCGCACGCCCTGCCCGCCGCATTGATCGAATGCCTGGTCCAGTCGACCCCGAGCCGGCTCGTCCTGCTCCCCGCGCCGCTGCCCGGCTGCCCGGCCGGCACCCTGCGAGGCGTGCGCACCCGCTTCGGCGCCCGGCTCGACCTGAGCTGGCGCGACGGGTCCGTCACCGCCGTGCTGCGGTCAGCGGCCGACCGGACCGTCGAAGTGGTCGCCGGCACGGACCGCTTCCCCATGACTCTCGTCGCCGACGAGCAGCACGTCCTCACCTTTCCCAGGAGGACGTGATCCCCCCACCCATGGAAGGGACTCCATGGCACACGCACACCCCACACAGGGCGCACACCCCACACAGGGCGCACGCCGCGCTCTGAGGCGCGCGGCGCTCGCCCCGCTCCTCGCGCTGCTCGCCGTCGTCGGCCTCGCGTCCGCCCCGGCGCACGCGGCCGTCTGGTACTCCTCCGACCGCTGGGGCACCTGGAACAGCGGCGGCTACACCCTCTACAACAACATCTGGGGCTCGGGAGCCGGACCCCAGACCATCTGGGCCGATTCGGCCACCGACTGGGGCGTCTGGGCCGACCACCCCGGCACCGGCGGGATCAAGTCCTATCCCAACGCCAAGAAGGTCGTGAACAAGAAGATCGGCGCCATCTCCACACTCACCAGCCACTACAACGTCTCGGTCCCCGCCGCCGGCGCGTACAACACCGCGTACGACATCTGGGACAGCAACTACGACCACGAGATCATGCTCTGGGTCAACCACCACGGCCCCGTCGGGCCGCTGGGCAGCGCCCAGGGCAGGGTGAGCCTCGGCGGTCACACCTGGGACGTCTACCGGGGCGACAACGGCGCCAACGCCGTCTACTCGTTCCTGCGCACCAGCGACTCCACCTCCGGCACGGTCGACCTCAAGGCCGTCCTCGCCTGGCTGAAGAACACCAAGGGATGGATCGGTGACGTGACCGTCGGTGACGTCCAGTTCGGCTACGAGATCACCTCGTCGCCGGGCGGACTGGACTTCGTGACCCACGACTTCGGCGTGCGGACCAGCTGACGTCACAGCTGAGCGTCGCGGTGCGGCCGGCTCACCGCCGGCCGCACCGCGGCCCGTTTCACCCAAAGCCCGCGTCAGGCAGTGATCGGCAGCTCGGCGCCGTCCCGCAGGAACAGCGGGATCCGCTCCAGCGGCGCGTCCACCGTCACCGTGCGCCCGCCCTCGTACTCCTCACCCGTCCAGGCGTCCGTCCAGCGCGCACCGGCCGGCAGGTGGACCGTACGGCTGGTCGCCCCCGCCTCCAGCACCGGCGCCACCAGCAGGTCGGGGCCGAACAGGTAGGCGTCGGCGACCTCCCACGTCCTCTCGTCGTCCGGGAACTCCAGGAACAGCGGACGCATCGGCGGCAGGCCCTCCTCGTGGGCGGCGCGCATCTGCTCCAGCACATACGGCTTGAGGCGCTCCCGCAGCGCCAGGTACCAGGACATGACCTCCTCGGCCCGCTCCCCGTACGACCACACCTCGTTGGGACCGCCCGTCATCGACGGACCGAGCGGCATACCGGGATCACGGAAACCGTGCAGCCGCATCAGCGGCGACAGCGCCCCGAACTGGAACCAGCGGATCATCACCTCGCGGTACGCCTCGTCGTCCGGGTCGCCGCCGTGGAAGCCGCCGATGTCCGTGTTCCACCAGGGGATGCCGGACAGCGCGGTGTTCAGTCCGGCGGCGATCTGACGCCGCAGGGTGGCGAAGTCGGTGCCGATGTCGCCGGACCACAGGGCCGCACCGTAGCGCTGACTGCCCGCCCACGCGGAACGGTTGAGGGTGACGACCTCCTCCTCACCGGCGGCCAGCATCCCCTCGTAGAAGGTGCGGGCGTTCTCGCGCGGATAGAGGTTGCCGACCTCGAGGCCCGGACCCGCGTGGTAGCGCAGATTCGCCGAGAAGCCCGGCTTGAGCTCCGGTTCGCCGGCGTCCAGCCAGAACGAGCGGATCCCGTACGGCTCGAGGTAGTTCTCCCGCACCCGCGACCAGACGAACTCACGGGCCGCCGGGTTCGTCGCGTCGTAGAACGCGACCTGGACGGGCTCCGCGACCTCCTTGTCCGGCCAGTCGGCGTGCGCCATCGGGCCGTACTCGGTGCCGATGAAGAACCCGCGCTGCTCCATGGGCTGGTGGTTCTCGCTCAACGGCGACACCGACGGCCAGACGGACACCACCAGTTTGATGCCGAGCTCCTCCAACTCCAGGACCATGGCAGCGGGGTCGGGCCACTCGGCCGGGTCGAACTTCCACTCCCCGAGGTGCGTCCAGTGGAAGAAGTCGCAGACGATCACGTCGATCGGCAGGCCGCGCCGCTTGTACTCGCGGGCCACGGACAGCAGTTCGTCCTGGGTGCGGTAACGCAGCTTGCACTGCCAGAACCCCGCGGCCCACTCCGGCAGCATCGGCGTACGGCCGGTCACCGCGGAGTAGCGCCGCTGCGCCGCCGCCGGGGCGCCCGCGGTGATCCAGTAGTCGATCTGCCGCGCGCTGTCGGCCACCCAGCGGGTGCCCGTGCGCGCCAGCTCGACCCGGCCGATCGCCGGGTTGTTCCACAGCAGGGTGTAGCCGCGGCTGGAGGTGAGCACCGGAATGCCGACCTCGGCGTTGCGCTGGACCAGGTCGACCACCGCGCCCTTCTGGTCGAGGAGGCCGTGCTGGTGCTGGCCGAGGCCGTACAGCTTCTCGTCGTCGTAGGCGGCGAAGCGCTGCTCGAGGCGGTGGTAGCCGTTGCCGTTGGGGGTGTAGAGCCGGGAGCCGGGCCACCAGAAGTGGGCGCGCTCCTCCGCGAGGAGTTCACGTCCGTCCTCGGTCCTCGTGAACCGCAGCAGCCCCTCGGCGTCGATCGAGACGGTCATCGCCCCGTTGACCAGCACGCCGGCGCCCTGCTCCGTCTTGACGGCGAACGAGCTGCCGGGCGGGTCGTCGGCCAGGGCGCCCGGCAGACCGTCGAGCAGCGGCCCGCCGAGCCGGGCACGGACCCGGACGGCGTCCGGGCCCCACGGCTCGATGCGTACGGTCTCCTGGCGTCCGCTCCACTCCAGAGCACCGTCGCACTCGCGGACGGTACCCACGGTGGGGGAGGACTGGGCAAGGCTGGGTGACTGGTCCACGTGGAGAACTCCTGGGCGTCAGAGGGGCGCTCATGGGGGCGGAGGGGGGCGGTGCGGTGCCTGCGGTGCGGTGCGGTGCGGTGCCTGCGGTGCGGTGCGAGGGCGTGCGCGGCCGTCTGGTGCGGTGCGAGGGCTGCGCGGCCGTGTGGTGCGGACGGCGCCTGTGGTGCGGCCGGTACTGACCGGCGGGTGATCCCGGCGTAGTGGGGGAGGAGACGCGAGGCGGTTCAGGCGGAGGGGAGGGGGGCCGGACCACTGCTGGCACGCACGGTGATCTCGGGCTCGAGAAGGACGACCTCCTCGCCGGCACGCCCCTCGATCTTGGCCACGACCTGATCGACGGCGTGCCGCGCCATCTCGCGCGCCGGGATGGCGACGGAGGTGAGCCGCACCGAGCCCTGGACGGCGACCTGCTCCGGGCAGATCGCGACCACCGAGATGTCTTCCGGCACGGCCCGTCGTTGCTGGCGCAGCAGACCGAGCAGCGGCTCGACGGCGGTCTCGTTCTGCACGACGAAGCCCGTGACGTCCGGGCGTTCGGAGAAGATCTGCGCGAGGGCGCCGGCCATGGCCGCGTAGTTGCCCTCGCACGGGCGGTGCAGAACCTGGAGCCCGAGCGCCCGTGCCCGCGCCCGCAGTCCGTCGATGGTCCGCTCGGCGAAACCGGTCCGCCGCTCGTAGACGGCGGGTGCCTCGCCGATGACGGCGATCTCACGGTGACCGAGGCCGGCCAGGTGCTCGCCGCACAGCGCGCCGGTCGCGGTGAAGTCGAGGTCCACGCACGTCAGGCCGGTGGTCGTGGCGGGCAGTCCGATGAGCACGGCCGGCCGGCCGCTCTCGCGCAGCAACGGGAGCCGCGCGTCGTCCAGTTCCACGTCCATGAGGATGATGGCGTCGGCCAGCCCGCTGCCCACCACCCGGTGGACCGCTTCGGGCCCCTCCTCGCTGGTGAGCATCAGGACGTCGAACCCGTAGCTGCGGGCGTGGGTGGCGATCGCGATGGCGATCTCCGTCATGACCGGCAGATACATGTCCATGCGCAGCGGCATCATCAACGCGATGATGTTCGACCGGTTGCTCGCCAGCGCCCGGGCACCGGCGTTGGGGTGGTAACCGAGCTCCGTGATGCTGCGCTCGACCCGCTCCCTGGTGAGCGCGGAGATGGTCCGCTTCCCGCTGAGGACGTAGCTGACGGTGCTGGCGGAGACTCCGGCGTGCTGCGCTATGTCGGCGAGGGTGACCATCGGATCTCCAGATGATGAAGCGCTTCGACAACGCGCTCCGCGTCGGTGACTTCGGATGTGGGTAGACAGTAATCCGACGGGTTCGGCACTGTCCAGACCTGTTGTCGAAGCGCTTCAATAGACGCGCGGGACCGGGTGGAGTTGGAGCGGGTGCGGCGGCTAGAGCTGCCCGCGGACCTGTTCGCCGACGTGTCGGAGAAGCTGGTGGACGTCTGGCGAGCGCGCGCGTCGTGGTGCTGCCGCTGTCGCCGTTGGAGGACGACGAGCAGGAGCAGGCCGCCGCCGGCACGGAGAACGCACGTCACACGGCTGGCCCCCTGCTGTGGCGCGGACGGTCTCGCGCATCGAGCGTGGTCTGGGCGGGCAACGACGCCCCGGCCGAGCGCATAGAACGGATCCTCATGCCCGTCACCGTGAAGACCACCGGGTACCCCACGAGTCCACTGTCCCCGCGAATAAGGGCAAGGACGTCGAACTCTTCGTGCGGGAGCGCGACGGCACGCCCCCCGGCCACCTCGACGAGCGCACGGCCGTCCTGATGCTCCACGGCCGGAGCGTTCCGGTGCTCGCGGGCTGTGATCTCGACTTCAAGTCGTACAGCTGGGCCGATGCGCTGGCGAAGGCTGGTTACGACGTCTTCATGATGGACCTCCAGGGCTCGGGGCTGTCGCCGCGCCCGAAGATGGACGATCCTCGCAACGTCAATCCCGCCCAGCAGCACCTTCTGAAGCCGAGGCCCCCTGGTTTCACGCCGGGCCCGCCGAACTATCCGTTCCAGCTGACCAATTCGAACAGCGACCGGGACGAGCTGAACACCGTCGTGGAGTGGATCATCCGCGAGCGAGGGGTGAAGAAGGTCGCCTTCATCGGCTGGTCCGCGGCCGCGTTCACGATGGGGCCGTACGCGGTCAAGAACCCGGGCAAGGTGTCGAGCCTGTTCCTGTTGGCGCCGATCTTCCCGCCCGAGGGCACGTCGAACGCCCCCGACCCGCTGCCGCAGCCCGGCTTCCCGATGTTCCTGAGCACGAAGGACGGCACCTGGAACGGGTGGGGCAACGAGGTGCATTGCGAGGGACAGCGCGAAGAAGAGATGCGCGACAAGGTGTGGGAAGCGATCATGAAAAGCGATCCGGTGGGCAGTACGTGGGGGCCGGTCGGTGAAGGGCGCAGTCGCATCAGAAATTTCGTCCGGTGGGGCTGGAACAAGACCACCGCGGCGCAGGGCGGCGTCCTCGGCGGCAGCGTGCCGGTCCTCATCGCGTACGGGGAGTACGACAGGCAGGTGAACACGTCGAGCGAAGATCCGGAATTCAACTTCTCGGTCCCCGCGCTCTACAACGCCATCGCCGGCGACCACAAATTGATGGTCAAGCTGGACTGCGCCGGGCATTCGGTGGTGTGGGAGATGCAGCACAAGAACGTGCACAACCTCTCGAAGCACTGGCTCAAGCACCTGAAGGTCGACGACAAGACCCAGGGCACCTTCAAAATGAACACCAACGGCGACATCAGCCCGGCTCCATAGGACAGTCGAGCCCTCGACAACCCTGGGGCCCAGTGGAGTCCGCCGTCTGCGCGCACTCGCCCGAACGGCGAGCCACGGCATCGTCCGCGGCGGCGCCCGCGCCATGGGCGCGAGCGTGGGCGGGAGCAACGGGCGGCTGCGCTCCCGGCTGGAGCATCAAGCCACAGACTCCATGCAATCGAGCACCAGTCGCTCGGGTCCGGCTCAGTTCAGCACTGGCGGATCTGGTGGTCCCGGTCTTGGACGACGGGACCACCAGATCCGGGTGGACGACGGGCTCAGCGCCGGGTCAGCGCTGCTGGATCCACCGGAATCCGCCCGGTGAGGCACCGCGGCAGGGGATTGGGCGTCGTGCCTGCGGGCCCTGGCACTGGAAGATACGGGCTGGCGTGCTGGTTTCGCTCGGCGTCGGCTGGTCGGCCTCGCGATCAGCGCCGACCCCGTCCCGGACACCACTATTCGGCCCCGGTCCCGAGCCAGCCGGACGACTGAGCTGCACTCTGCGGCCGACTCCGACGCCCGCCATCGGGCGGGCGATCGCAGCCCGGCTCGCGGCCGAAGGCGCCATGGTGATCGTGCACTTCGGCACGGACGAGCACGGTGCGGCGGCGACGGTCGAGGGGATGGAACGCGCCGGTGGGACCGCCCTCGCCGTACGTGCCGAACTCGGCGTGGAGGGCGACGTCGAGACGCTCTTCGCCGGGGTCGAGGCCGGCCTGGCCGGTCGGCCGCTCGACATCCTCGTCAACAACGCGGCGGCCCCGCCGGCCGGCCCGCTCGGCGCGACGACCCGGGCGGAGTTCGACCACCTGTTCGCGGTGAACGTGCGAGCGCCGTACTTCATCGTCGAGCACGCGCTGCCCCTGCTGCGCGACGGCGGCCGGATCATCACGATCTCGTCGGTGGCGACCCGGATGGCCAACCCGGCCCAGACCTCCTTCGCCATGACGAAGGCCGCGGTCGAGACGATGGGCAGAACCCTCGCCAACCCACTCGGTCCGCGGGGGATCACGGTGAACGCGGTCGCTCCCGGAGCCACCAGGACGGCGTCCAACGGAGCCGTGTTCGACGTGCCGGGCCTCGCCGAACAGATCGCCGGCATATGACGGCGCTCGACCGGCTGGGCGGGCCCGACGACGTCGCCGAGGTGGTCGCCTTCCTCGCCTCCGACGCCGCCCGCTGGATCACCGGACAGACCCTCGACGCGAGCGGTGGTCTGTTCCTCGGCCCGCGCGTCTGACCGACGAGGGTGACGCGCGGGCCGGACAGGCCAGCGCCGCAATCAAGCCCCGGAGTGCCCCGGACCGTCCTTCACCCCGCTCCAGGGCTGTCCAGTCCCGTGCACCTGTCGACGCATCCCCGGACGCCGCTGCTTCCCTTCCCGACCGACGAAGAAGTACCGCCTTCTTCCTTGGCCGAGCACCGCCTTCTTCCGTGGCCGAGCACGGCCACGCCTCGGGCCGGAGGACGGGCATGGGCCTCCTGACGGCGACCCGACGGCTGATCGGCCGTCCGAGGAGGACGGCTCGCTCCATTGGCTCCGCCGGAGGGCCGACACAGACGGCAAATGATCGGCTGACTCCACCGCCGGCGCACCGGACGAGTGCCTGCCGGCACGAAAGGAGCAGCATCAGATGTTCTGGCCGCATTTCCGAAACAAGGGCCCCGCTCCGGGGCGACGGCGAGCGCGTGCTCTCCGGGTGGGCGCGCTGCTGCTGGCGGCACTGACTCCCGCCCTTCCGGCTTCGGCCGCCCAGGCGTTCCCCACCGGCTCCCCACCGGGCCAGGCGCTCCGCGATGTCGTGAAGCCACCGCAGGACGACAACGAAGACCGGCTCAGCGATCCCGCCGTCACGCCCCTCGGATCCTTCGGGGGAATCCGCTATGTGCAGTACGACGGTGTGTTCGAGGGCGAGACGTCGACCGGGCGGTTCCGCGTGCCCTACCGGATCAGCGCCCCCGCCGAACCGCACCGCTCCAACGGCACCGCTCTCGTGGAGCCCTCCCACTTCGTGGTGGGACTCGGCATGCTCAACGTGTACCTGCGTCCGGACTTCCTGTTCCGCCGAGGGTTCGTGCACGCCGGCATCGGCTGGAGCACGCTCGGGAACCGCATCCTCGACCCGTCGGTGCCCGGCACGTTCATCGAGGGCGGATTCGAGGAGGGCGGCGGCCGCGTCGACGACGAGATCATCACCGACTTCGCCAAGGCCCTCGCCGACCGGTCCTCCGGCGCGCGTCCACTGGTCGGCAAGGTCCACCGGCAGTACGGCACGGGCTTCTCTGACAGCTCGTACCCGCTTCTCCGCCTGGTCCATTCCGGGGACGCCACGGGCGCGCTCGACCTGGTGCTGCCCGTCACCACCGAGGGCTTCGACCCGCAGGCCGACATCGCCGCCGGCCGCTACAAGGGCAAGGTCCTGATCGTGAATTCGGAGGCCGACGACTCGACGAATCTGCCCGACCGGGGCGTCGCCCCCAAGCAGTACCGCTTCTACGTCGTCGCGGGCAGCCCGCACATCCCGGATCCGCTGGACGCGCCGCTGGACGTGCCGTTCCCCGTGAGGGGGTCCACACCGGCGAGCTTCGTGCCCGCGCTGCGCGCGCACTTCCTGCAGGGCCACGAGTGGGTACGCAAGGGATCACCGCCGCCGACGAGCACTCAGTTGCGCACCGATGGCGACGGCATCGTCCGGGACGCCAACGGCAACGCGATCACCGAGGACCGCACCGGCCGGATCGTGCCGCGGCTGCCGTTCGTCGAACTCGGCGAGGCCCGGTACATCGCCGGCTTCATCGGCAGCTACGACAACGTGCGCACCGTGCAGCAACTCGGCTTCAGCAGCCACCGCGCCTACCTCCGGGCCTTCACCGACGCACTCCGCGACTACCAAAGGGCCCGCTTCATCCTGCCGGAGGACGCGCGTGACATGCGCCGCCGCGCGATGCTGTGCCCTCCGTCGACGTTCACGGAGACCTACCGCGACCACTACCCCCAGTTCGTCGCGATCGAGCCCTGCTCGGCGAAGTGATCCCCCGCCGGTCCTCACCCGGCGGGTGACGCGATTCCCCGCCGCGCCGGGGACCGGAAGACCTCCGCTTCCATCCGCTGTGGCTCGGGGCGCCGCCCGCCCGCGGCAGGGCGTGCTGTTTGCCGCGGGCAGGGTGTCTCACCTCCCCCATTCTCTTCTTGGTGGCCGCGCAATGGGGCACCCGGCCTCCGGAGTTGGCATGACTGTCTCCCCCTGTCGAACCATGGCCCGGGGGCGTCACCGGCTCCGGAGGCATCGACAGACCGCTGATCAGGAAGTCCTCCTCTGCCTCGCACGACGCCGAGCCGACGTCCTCTCCACGATGCTCCGCGACAGCACCTTCTACGAACCACGGCCGGCAGCCGCATGAATCGGGTCAGCGAAGGGGTGCGGGCCGCGCGACGAAGCGGGCAAGCTTTTCTGCGGCGCCGCGGGGCAGCTCGAGGACCGCTGCCTCGGGCAATGTCGTGATCACCGCGCGCAGCCGCCTGTCCAGCTCAGGCAGCAGGGCCCAGGCTGACAAAGGGGCATCGATGGCCGCGAGCAGCAGGTCGCCCTCATAGAAGTAGGCGTCGAGCAGCGGCTCCTCGAGCAGCAGGCGCCCTGCGAGGGGGAGGACGTGGGGCAGCGCCACCTGCTGTGAAATGAGGGTGCGCAGATCCGCCGGACCGAGGTCGCCCAGGCGCACACGCCGCAGATCATGCACTTTGCGGACCAGGTGGGTTGCGTCAGCATCGGGCGGCGCCCAGCGAGGTGGGTCCAGCTCATCGAGCGTGCGGTCCAGGTGCAGCAGATGGTCCATGAGGTTCATTCTCACCAGGACGGGCAGAGCATCTCAGGCCAGGTCACTGGTACTCCGGAGAGGTTTCGCTGCCTGGCCTGTTCAGCCACGCGAAGGCGGGCCGGAATCGTCGAAGCCGTACCGCGTTTGCCGTGCCTGTTCGCGGTCGGCCCGATATCGCCGGCGTCGCGTCCCGTGATCGTATGGGTCAAAGGCAACCACGGTGCGGGCAGGACGACGACCAGTGCACTCGTGCAGCAGGTGCTTCCTGATTCACGGGTCTTCGACGCCGAGAAGGCCGGCGAGACCTCATGGACATCCCGCCGGGGCTGCCCGCGGCGCACAACTTCCAGCACTGGCCGCCGTGGCGGCCGCTCGTGGTCGAGACGGCCCGTCGCGTACTCGACCATCCTGGGGGGACCCTGGTGGTACCCATGGCTCACCACGCACCTGCCCCACCCACACTCCTCGTCGCCGATCCGGCCCTCTGGGAGTCGTCTCACGAGAGTCAAGGGGCGCCAACCGCCCGGACTCATCGAGCTCTGTCCAACTCACCGAAGTTCTACGTCGCGAACGCGTGCACACGAGGTAACCGCCCAGCAGATCCCCGGTCGCCGAGGGACCGTCGACGTGGCTTGTGGACCGCTTCCGTGGGCTGCGACGATCCCGGCATGGACTCGCGAGTAGTCGGGACACCCGACCTGGACGGCACCGAACAGGTGGCCGTTGTGATCGATGTGATGCGGGCGTTCACCACCGCCGCATGGGCTTTCCACCGCGGGGCGGACAAGATCGTTCTCGCTGCGGACGCGGGCGAGGCGCTGGCGATCAAAGCGGGTCACCCAGGCTGGCTCGCACTCAAGGACGGGGCGCCGGTCAGCGGGTTCGACCTGGTCAACTCCCCTGGTGTGATCCAGGGGACGGACCTCGCCGGCCGCACCGTGATTCAGAAGACCACTGCGGGAACGGTTGGGGCTCTGGCGGTTGTCGAGGCGAAATTGGCGCTGTGCGCCAGTTTCGTCGTGGCCGGCGCGACGGCCCGGGCCCTGGCGGACGCCGGCGCCGACTCGGTGACGTTCGTGGCCACCGGCGAGGACGGCCGTGCCGCCGAGGATCTGGCCTGCGCCGAGTACATGGACCGGCTCCTGGCCGGGGATCGTCCCGACCCCGGCCCCTATCTGCAGCGTGCCCGCACCTCCCCGGCCGCGGACGACCTGCGCAGCGGACGACGCCGCGGTGCTCACCCCACCGATGTGGAGTTGTGTGTGGAGGTCGACCGGTTCGACTTCGCCATGAAGGTCGGACTGGAGGAAGGGATGGCAGTGCTGCGGCCGCTCCGGACCCGACCAGAAGCGGCGTCCGCTGAACGCACGCACGGTAATTGATGAGCCGTTCCTACCTCATGCTGCCGCGAGCCCTCACGCGCCTTTTCCATATCGCCCCAGTACCCGGCGAGCCCCGCCGGAAGGAGTGGGGCGAGGTCGAGCGCTGTCTCGGAGTCGGGCTTCCCGCCGACTACAAGGAACTCATCCACCTCTATGGAGGAAGTAACTGGGACGACTACGTGTACGTCTTGGAGCCCGGCTGCCTCAACGAGAACTACGATCTCGTCGAATGGGCCGAGCGCCAGGCCGAAGACCTGGAAGACCTGTGGGAATTCGAGAAGAAGCCGGCGGAACTGGAGGCAGAGGGGTCCCGCGTCATCCCGTGGGCGACCACGGACAACGGAGAATGCCTCTACTGGCTTGTTCGGCCAGGCGTCGAGCCCGATCGGTGGACCGTCATGGTGAACGAGGCACGCGGCGACCGATGGGAGCATTTCTCCGTGTCCTGCACCGATTTCCTCGCGTCCGCCCTTGACGGAGAGCTGCAGTCGGACATCCTTTCGTCGCTGTTCCCGCGTGCTCCACATGAATTCCGCCAGCTCACTGCGGTATGACGGTTGAACGGCGGGCCCGCCATCCGGGACGGAAGCGGCATCCGGACCGGCTGGTGGTCCAGGGCATCCTGTTCGTGCTGCACACCGGGATCGCCTGAGAACACCTGCCGCAGGAACTCGGCTTCGGCTCGGGCATGACCTGCTGGCGGCGCCTGGCCGAGTGGACCGAGGTCGGCGTGTGGCCTCGGACGTCACCCACCCAGTTGCTTCCACTCCTCCAAGCCGTACCGCCCGTGCGTGGCAAGCACGGCCGGCCCCGGCGCCGCCCGGACGTGGTGCTGGGCGATCGCGGCTACGACCACGGCAAGTACCGCCGTCCGGTCTGGGACCTCGGCGTGAAGCCGCTGATCGCCCGCCGCGGCACCGAGCACGGCTCCGCCCGGGGCACCCAACGATGGGTCGCCGAAGGCACGTTCGCCAACCTGCACTGGTTCCGCCGCCTGCGCATCCGGTGGGAGATACGCGACGACATTCATGCAGCCCTCCACACCCTCGGCTGCACTCATCTGCTGGAGACGTCTGCACTCACTCCGAAGGGCACTGAGCGGCGGTGCGTTCGGCTTCCTGGGCTGCCATGACCTCATCACCGTGCTCGAAGGCCCACGCTCCGACAGCATCGATGGGCGCCAGCAAAGTCCGGCCCAGGGCGGTCAGTTGGTACTCGACGCGTGGTGGCGCTCCCGGGTGTGCCCGCCGGTCCACCAGTCCGTTGGACTGCAAGCGCCGCAGCGTCTCGGTGAGGACCTTGGAGCTGATCCCCCCGATCCGCTCGCGCAGTTCGACCGGACGCCTGGGCCCGTCGCGCAGGGCCCAGAGAACCACGGCGTTCCAGGTGTTGGACAGGAGGTCGAAGGCCAGGCGGGCACGGCAGTCGGCGAGGAAAGCGTCGGTCGTCACGTACCAAATGGTGCCTGATAGGCCCTCTAGCGTCGTTGCGAACGGTCCAAGAAGGCACTGGAAGGAACTGCGTGATGAGAATCGGCGTACTGGGCACGGGCAACATGGCGGACGCGCTGGCCACGCACTGGGTCCGCGCCGGGCACAACGTGGCCATCGGGGGACGGGACATGCACAAGGCGGAGCGGCTCGCGACGCGCCTCGGGGGCAGTGCGAAGCCTGTCACTCTGCCTGCGGCAGCCGAGTTCGGTCAGGTGGTACTGGCTGCGCTGCCCTTCGGAACAGGGACGAGCGTGGTGCGGGAACTGCGAGCGGTCCTGGACGGCAAGGTTCTGATCGACTGTTCCAATCCGGTCGGTCCGGGCTTCCGGCTTCTGACACAGAGCGGCCTCTCGGCTGCACAACAACTGGCCGCGGCAGCGCCGGGGGCGCATGTGGTCAAGGCGTTCAACCTCTGCCACGAGGACGTGTGGCGCATGTCGCCACCCGTCTTCGACGGACGGCGACTGGCCGTTCCGGTCTGTGGAGACGACGAAACGGCCCTCGCCCTCGTACACCAGTTGGTGCGGCAGGTCGGCTGCGAACCCGTGGCCGGCGGCTCTCTCGAACGAGCCGGACTCCTGGAAGCGACCGCGGCACTGTTCATCGGGCTGTGGGTCGGCGAGGGAGCCGATGCCCAAGCCATCGCACCCCCGCTGGCCTATGCCGCCGGACCGAGGGACGAGGAACCACGAACCGCCGAAGAGGCTTCTCGTCAGGAGTTCTGAGCCTTGATCGGTGCGGCCGACCTGGCGGCCTGCTCGATCTTCGCGCAGTAGGCTGCACGGGCTTCCTCGTCGATCTGGTTCTCGTGCTCGGGGCGCAACCCGGTCCGGCCGTCGAGGCCCTCGCGCAGGATGTCGGCGTGCCCGGCGTGCCGGACGGACTCGCCGAGGACATGGACCATGACGGCGAACAGGTTGGTGTCGGCGTGAGGCTCCGGCCACCACGGCACGTGGCCGGGGGCGTCGAGGGGAAGCTCGTTGATCGTCGCGTCCGAGTGTTCCCACGTGCGCCGGTAGAACTCGATGATCTGATCGCGGGTCTCGTCCTCGGCCGCCCACAGATCGCTGCCGTTGTAGTCCTGCCACCGGGGCAGTGGTTCCGGGGAAGGGCGGTCGAAGACCTCGCCGAAGTACCTGGCCTCGACGGTGGCCACGTGTTTGACCAGGCCGAGGAGGTTGGTCCCGGTCGCTGTCAAAGGTCTGCGGGCGTCGTATTCGGGCAAGCCGTCGAGTTTCCAGAGCAGCGCCTCGCGGTCCCGCCGCAGTCTCCCGTGCAGGTTGTCCTTGGCGAATTCATCGATCATGCGGCACGAGCCTGCCATGGGCTGCTCGGGGTCTCAAGATCCCGTACCTGGTCCGCGGCGACTGACAGAGCCGAGACCTGGCCATGCCTGCCGCCTTGACCTGCTGCAAGAAGCTCGCGACGCGTGCCACGTGCGACGACCTCTTGGGCTTCGGCGTATTCGGGCGACATCCGATTGCTGTCGCATCGTCGGGCCGGGGCGGGGCATTTCATTGAGCCGGACGCGAGCCAGGCTGCGAGTCTCAGCGATCACGGAACACCCCGCGCTCGTGCAACGGCTCACCGGGGCCCATGGGAGCGGAAGCCGCCGCTCCAACTCATCCACCTTGATCGTCAGTTGCGCGGCGCCTAGGCTCCCATGCCCATGGATACGGGGGAGGCGAACCGCGGTCGCAGGCCGTGGCGTGACCGGCTGGTCCGGCAGCGCGTGATCGCGGCCGTGCTGGCCGGGACAGCGGGCCTGGCCCTTCTGGGCGTGGTGCTCGTCGTCGCGCCGGGTGCTGTCGTCAATCATGATCTCGCCGGCGCGAGCGTCGCCGCCCAGGACCGGCTGAAAGCGATCAACGACGTCCGTACGACACTTCTGCAAGCCGTCGGCGGCGTGGTCCTGCTGTTCGGCGCGTACGCCACCTGGCGGCAACTGCGGGTCAGCCAGGACAGCTTGCGCGCCACCCAAGAGGGCTATGTCACCGACCGGTTCAGCACGGCCGTCGATCAACTCGGCAGTGACAAGCTGGAAACCCGCATCGGCGGGCTCCACGCGCTGTGGCGCATCGCGGAGCACTCCGCCCGCGACCGTGAGGCCGTCATCTCCATCCAGGCCGCGTACCTGCGTACGCACCTGCCCTGGCCGCCCGCCGGATCGAACGCCCCGGCGGCGGACCTGCCCATCAACGACGTCGTGCCACTGGAGGTCCGTGCCGCCGACGCACAGGTCGCGCTGACCGGGCTCGGTGTGTTGCTGCTGCGGCCCCGGGAGCAGTCCTGGGTCAACCTCGGTGTCACGGACCTGCGCCGGGCCGACTGCGACGGGCTGTGGCTGAACGAGGTCAACCTCGACCGGTCCTGCATGGAGGGGGCGGGTCTGTATCACGCCAACCTGACACAGGCGTCGCTCGTCTCGGTCAACCTGCGGCACGCCGACCTCAAGACGGCGATCCTGCGCCGGGCCCGCTGCGTTCTTGCCGACCTGCGGGGCGCCCGGCTGGTCGAAAGCGACTTGCGCGACGCGGACTTCACCGAGGCCGACCTGAGGGAGGCGAACCTGCGCAAGGCCGACGCAGCCGGCGCTGCCTTCCACCGGGCAGACCTGCGCCTTGCCGACCTGCGTGGCTGCGATCTGAGCACGGCCGACCTCCTCCAGGCACGTCTGACGGGAGCACTGGCCAGCGAGCACACGCGCTGGCCGGCAGGTTTCGACCACGCGGCCGCCGGCGTCCTCGTCACAGAGGATCCCGGCCCTGAACCTCCACCACTGCTGCAGCCATCAGGGATCACGACGCAGCACCCGCCCCTGCGATCCATGCCGTGACGAGGGCCGAGGTGAAGACCGCGTCAAGCGGGAGAACCAGGTGCGCAGGGCACCGGGAACGCGCCGCCGGCCGCCGGCCGCCGGCCGCACCGCGCCCGGCCACCGGCTCACGTCAGAACCCGGACCCGATCTGCCGCGTAGGCCGTTCGGGGGAATGTGAACGGACCCGCGTCATCGAAGTCGTGTGACCGCCTCTCCCTCCGTGTGCCGCATCCGCGGTGCAGGTGAAAGGGAGGTAGTCCGTGACGGATCCGACGACCGAGGCAGCGGTGCGGTGGCTGGCGTCGGTGGCACCTGAGCCCCACGCCTGCCGCCTCGAGTGGGAGTGCGACCCCTTCCGGGCCACGCTGCTGCCCGCGGGGAGCCTGTGGGATGTCGTCCTCGTCCCGGGAAGAATCGGTTTTCCGGCCTTCGACGTGCTCTCCGGCCTCACGGACGCGCCGGGCCCGGTGCTGGCGGACTTGGGCGGCACCCGAATCGGGTTCTTCGTGCCGCCAGGGATCGCCGACCACTTCGTCGGCACAGGCATCCGAGGAGCCGGGCGCGGAACATGGGTCGTCGTCCCCTGCCCGGGGCGGTCCTCCGGTGGCATGCGATGGCTGGTGCCGCCCGACGGCACGGGGATCCTCAACGAATTGGTCACACTCGAACACGCCCTGCACGAAGCCGCGGCCCGGCTCGCGGAAGAGGACAGACAACTCTGAATCACGCGGCGAACCATCCATGACCGCGCACCCCGCCCGCAGCAGTCGACCGCCGTTGGGCTTGCGTTCATCTGCCCGACTCCCTTGCTGTCCGCGGCGCGTCCGCAGAGGGCGTTCATCCAAGGATTCGAGCGTGCGTCACCAAGGGTGGCTTGGCGTGAGCGGACGTCACCCGCTGGGCGGTTGTGACGTCGGGGAGGCCGTGGCAACGCGGCAGTATCGGTTCTGCGCACGGGTCGGTCGAACTCCCGGGCCCCACGGTGCCGCCTGTGACCGAGCACGACGAACGTACGGAGTGACGCAAGTGTGGACATGCATCGGCAGTCGCCAAGCGCTGCCAATGTCCCATAGTTGGGGTTTCGGGGCCTGGTCGGCCGTGAACGGGAGTCAGCAGTACTGCAAGAGGCTTTGGGCGGCCACCGGCTGGTGTCGGTGACGGGTGCGGCGGGGGTGGGCAAGAGCCGCTGGCCGCCGGCGTTCTGGAATCGATGCGGAACGGCCCATGGCAAGAGGTCGTCCGGGTCTGCTGGCGGGGCAGCGGGGCAGCGTGGCGGCCGGGCCCGGTGCCCTGGCGACCGAGGGCGTCCAGGCGCTGTCACGGCTGCTGCCGGGCGGGGGAGCGGCGCACACGAACGAATGGGCGAACAGGGCTCCGGCAGCCCCGATCCTGCTGTTCCTCGACGACGTGGACCCGGTCCACGCGCAGTGCACGGGGCTGGTGCAGCACCTGCTCATGGCGCTGCCGGCCATGCGCGAGCTGGTGACGTCACGGCAGGCCCTCGGTCTGGGGGAGGAGCACGTCCTGCGGCTGTCGCCGCTGACCACCGCGACGCCCGCCGGTCGCAGTGGTCATGCTCCCGCGGTGGAACTGTTCCTCGAACGAGCGCGTCGGCGGGTGGTCGCCGGCATACTCGCCCCTGGTCGTGGACGGCGCGGGTTCTGCGGGGACGGCGTAGGCGAGGCCACCGGCGACGACGAGGCGCCGGTGGCCTCGGCCTCGGTCCGGTCATGTCATCGCATGTGACCCAGCCGGCCCGGGCCGGCGGCCTGTCTGCGCGGCGTCTCAGATGTGTCGCTGCGGGCGGCCGTGGTCGAGCCAGGCGCGTTCCCACTGGCGGGTCAGTGCCGGGTAGACGATGAGATACCGGAACGGTGCGATGGCGGCCATGTAGAGCCTTCCGAACAGTCCGTTGGGTTTGACGAGGGCCGCCATGCGCAGCTCGTATCCGCCGTCGCTGGTCGGTACCCAACCCAGGTGCATGATGTCGTGGACGGTTTTGTTGCCCAGCTCGCGGGCCGCCTCGTTGTCGAGCTGGTACACCTCCGTGAACGGGTCGGTGCAGGGGGCGGCGCCGGCGGCGGTTCGGGCGAGGTCGGGCGGGAGGCGGTCGCGCAGCGAGGCGACCCGCCCGCCCAGGCCCGCCCGGGGGGTGTCCCAGCCGAGCAGGGCACCGAGCTTCCAGCGCACCGCGAACAGGAACCGGACGGCGGCGGGCGCCTTTCGGGTGTCGTAAGCCTTCTTCAGCGCGTCGAGCATCACGGGGAAGTCGTCGGGCCCGGCGTCGGGCGCGCGGAAGGACCACACGTCCTCGATCCGGAAGTCGTGGGCGAACTCGTGGATCCGCCACGGCTGTTCGGTGTGGGCGGCTTTCGGGATCCGCATCGGTCATTCCTTCCGGGCGGGTGTGCCTACGGGTGGTGCCGGAGGCCGCCGGTGGCGCAGCCGGCGACCACCGCATCGGGTGGACGGGGGCAATCCCGCGTCGTGGACCACGCCGCCATGGGTGCGGTCGGTGTGCCGGGCCGACGGCCGGTACCAGCGATATGAGACCACCAGTTTCGGAACTATTGGTTTCGATACCCTTGGTTTCGTATGATGCATCCATGTCCGTGCGAAAGCAAGCCCGCAATCAGGGGGGCCGCCCCCGAGACAGCCGCGTCGACGACGCCATCGCCTCCGCCGTTCGAGAGCTGCTGGCGGAGGTGGGATACGCGCGGCTCACCATGGCCGAGGTGGCCGCGCGAGCGGGCGTGGGCAAGGCGGCGATCTACCGGCGCCACGCGACCAAACAAGAAATGATCTTCGACGTTCTCCTGCCGGATCAGTTCCTGGCCGTGGCACCCGACCGCGGATCGCTCCGCGCCGACCTCGCCGCCGTGCTCGCCGAGATCGCGGCGAGCATGGCCCATCCGCCGCAGGGGACGATCCCGGGCCTGCTGGCCGATATCCATGCCGACCCCGCACTGCGTGACCGGTTCGACGAGAAGTACCTCGGAGCCCAGCGTCAGACCCTCACGGAGATCCTGGACCGTGCGGCCGCGCGCGGCGAACTGGCCACCCGCCCCGACCCGGCCATCCTCAACGCCCTGTTGGTCGGCCCCGTCTTCGCTTGGCTGTTCCTGCTGTCCGGTTCCCCCAGTCAACTCCCCTCGCTGACCTCCGCGCTCCTCGGCGCGACGCTCGCCCTCGCCGGCCCCGGACCTGCCGGCGCCCCGGCCGGTTCCGGCAGTGAGACCGTGACGTGAACCAGGTCCTCGAACGCGAGCGTCGGAGGCAGCGGGCTGGTCACCTGGGGTGGCCTACGCCGGAAGACCCTGGGCAGCCGCCTCCCGCATCCCGGCCAGGAAGCCCCGGATCGCTGCCAGTTCGCGCTCGTCGTATCCCCGCAGCAGCTCCACCGCCCGGTCGATCAGCGGTCCGAAGTGGGACCGACCCAGGGTGACGGCCTGCTCGTCCACCTCGACGGTGACTTTGCGGCGGTCCCGTTCGCCACGCACGCGCCGTACATGTCCGGCCCGTTCCAGCCGGTCGATCAGTGCTGTGGTGCCCGCCGAGTTCAGACCGAGCGCGACGCCCAGCCGTCCGGCAGTGACCTCCTCGCCGGCGCGGGCGGCGTCCATCAGGGCGATCAGCGCCCGCACATCGGTGGGGTGCATGCCGTTGCTCCGGGCGAACCGGGCGCTGTGCCTCCCCAGGTCGACGGCCACCGCCCGCAGCAGGTGGACGATCTCCATCTCGGGCCCCTGCTCGGCTCGCTCGACGGGTTCCTCGTACCTCTGGTCGGACACGGCCCGCCTCCGGTTACCATCTCGCCGACAAGTATCTCGCTGAACGAGATAATAGGGGGTCCTCGCTCATGAGCGTTCGCGGTACGTACGATGCCGACGGTTTCCTCGCCGCGTACGAACAGGTCATGGCCAAGTGGCCCACGCCGCGCGAGACCGCCACCGTGCCCACGCCCTTCGGCGCGACGCACGTCAACGTGTGCGGCCCGGCCGACGGCCCCCCGCTCGTCCTGCTGCCTGGCGGTGGAGGAGCGACCTCCGCGTCCTGGTACGCGCAGGCCGCCGAACTCTCCCGCAGGCACCGGGTGTACGCCGTCGACCTGATCGGCGCCCCTGGCCGCAGTACGCCCGCCGATGACCGCCACCCCCGTACCGTCGCCGACCTGGCTGAGTGGCTGGACGCGCTCCTCGACGGCCTCGGCATCGCGAAGACCGCCCTGGGCGGGCACTCGTACGGAGCCTGGATCGCACTGCACCACGCGTTGCGCGCGCCCGACCGGGTCGACCGTCTGGTCCTCTTCGACCCGACCCAGTGCTTCACCGGCTTCAAGCCGGCCTACCTGCTGCACGCGCTGCCCATGCTCCTGCAGCCGTCGCCCCGCCGCGTCCGGACCTTCCTGAAGTGGGAGACCGGGGGCGCGCCCGTCGATCCCGACTGGCTGGCTCTCCAGGAGGCGGCCGCCGGGTTCCCCTCACTCCGCCCGGTGACCGGACCGCGCCCGGCACCGGAGGCCCTGCGTCGCCTGGACCTGCCGGTCCTGCTGCTCCTTGCCGGAAGCTCCAGGACCCATGATCCTTCCGAAGTGGCCGCCCGCGCCGAGGAATTGCTGCCACGCGTCACGACGGCCGTGCTGCCGGCCGTCTCTCACCACGCGCTGCCGCACGCCACCCCGGCCGGAACGGGCCGTTCGGTCGTCGACTTCCTGGACGGGGCGGGCGACTGAGTCGCCCGGAGAACGTTTACAGGGCGGCACGGGGAGCACCGCACAGCGATCCGCTCAAGGGTGACCTCCTCCTCGCCGTGCCGGTTCTCCGGCTCCTCGATGCCGCGGTCGGTGAAGTACATGGGGGAGGGGAGAGGGACGGCGAACCCTGGAGGCTTCCAAAAGGTGTGCACCACCTTGATGCCCCGACTCTCCTCGGAGCCGGAGCCGGAGCCGGAGCCGGTGCCGGAGCCGGAGCCGGAGCCGGAGCCGGAGCCGGAGCCGGTGCAGTGCTGCTCCGCTCTCAAGGAATGCGGGAGGTCTGCTCCTCAGACCGCGTGCGCGTGCAGTCCTCTGCGGCGCCGTAGGCGCTGGTCGGCGTACTGTACGACGCCCCGTTTCCGTCCCTGAGCCGGGAGGCGGAGGGTTCGTGCCTTTGTGTTGCCGTGGGCGACAAGGCCAGAAGTTGACCTCATCGGGCCGGGGAGACCCACCCTATGGTCGCGTCACCGAGGGCAACTGCACGGAGGTACTGGCTTCTGTGTCGCGCCGTGTTGGTAGGGCTCGGCACGTGCGCTCACAGGGGCCGTTCGTTAGCCGGCCACTTCATCCGAGGGAGCAAGAAGCATGGGTCTCAGAGAGCCTTCGAGCGACGCTCACCATGCGTCCACGTCAACCGGCAGCCGCAGGGAGGCGGCAGCTTCAGCGGCCCCAAGTGGACGTACCACCGGGCGCATACGGTATCTGCGGTCTCTGGGCCGCGCAGCAAGTCACGGATTGGTCTACGGACTGGCGTCGGCCTCCGGCGCCGCCATGGTGTCCGGACTCGTTTGGTGGAGCCAGCGATAACCGGCCGGCCCGGCCGGTTCATCCAAAGAACCGGTGGCTCCGACTGCTTCGGCACCGAAGACACGTGGGCCCGGCACATCGGACCAGGCCCCACGTCGGGAGAGGGGGCCGCCAAGCACCTGGGTGTCCGCGCCGACGTTCCCCACGGTGCCGTCGATCCACTGGTCGTCCGTGGATGCGGGGACCGGCAATGGCGGTCTCCATGACTGCGAAGCCGGCAGGGTGTAAGGCAGTCAGCGAGGGAGGACGACCATCGGCATGCGCGTCGGATGGGCCATCGCCGCCGTCGCCTCCCGCGGGGACTTGCTCCCCGGGACCGGACGAAGCTTCCACCGGGGCAAAATCGTGGCCAACGCGATCGTGGCCTCCATCCAGGCGTACCGGTCCCCGATGCATTTGCGGTTCCCGGCCCCGAACGGCACCACGTGCTCCCGGGGGCGCGCGGCGACCTGTTCGGGCAGCCACCGGTCGGGGTCGAAGCGGTCGGGGTCCGGGTACAGGTCAGGATTGCGGTGCAGGGCGTAGAGGCTCATCAGGACCTCGGTCTCCGCGGGCAGCTCGTAGCCCCCTATGGAGACAGGTTCGGTGGTCCGCCGCATCAGGGTGACCACGCCGTGCAGGCGTATCGCCTCGTCCAGGACCCGGGTGATGCTCGGCAGCTGCGTGACGTGCGCGAAGGTGACCTTCCCGTCTCCCACTACCTGGTCGATCTCCGCCAGCAGCTGCTGCTCGACGTCCGGGTGCTGGGCCAAGTGGTGCAGCGCCCACGACAGCGTCGAGGCGACCGTCTCGGAGCCGGCGAACAGCATCGTCGTCAGCTCGTCCCTGACCTGCTCGTCAGTAAGGCCTTCCCCGGTGTCGTCCCGGGCGGAAAGCAGCAGGGACAGAAGGTCGGTGCGGCCCGCGGGGGCGGAGGCGCGCGTCGCAGTGATGACTTCGTCTATGACCGCTCGCATGCGCGCTGCCGCGGTGTCGAACTTCTTCCAGATGGGCCAGCTGTCGGTGAACTGCGGTGCGAGTGCCCGCAGGATCATGTTCCTCAGGATGATCGGGAGGTCCTCGCGGACCGCATCAACGGCGCTGCGGCCGATGTCGGCGGAGAACAGGGTGGCGGCCAGTGTCTCGATGGCGAAGGTGGTCATCACCTCGTTCACGTCGAACTTCTGGTCGGCAGTCCAGGAGCCGGCCAGTCTGTCGGCCCGCTCGCTCATCACCTCCGCGTAGCCGGCGAGACGCTCCTTGTAGAACATGGGCTGCATGAGGCGCCGGTGGCGCATGTGCTGCGGCTCGTCGCTGTTCGCCAGACCGTTGCCGACCAGAGGCCGCACGCGGTCGAACAAGCGTCCCTTCACAAAGCTCCGCGCCTGTTTGACCATCAGGTCGTTGACGGCGGCGGCGCTGGTCACCACCACCACAGGCACCGGGCCGACGTCGAGCCGTAGGACGGGCCCCTCGGCATGCAGAGATCGCAGAACGGCCAGCGGGTCGCGTGCCAGTCTCGGGAGATGGCCGAGGCCGGGGATGCTTCCCTTGGCGCGGGGTATGGCTGCCAAAGACACGGGCTTCCCTTTCGAGACGGTCCCGCCGGCGCTCGGCACGGTCCGGCGTGGTGATTGTGTGGACAGTGTGGTCGCGGGGGTGGTCGGATCGGCAGCCGAAGATGATCAACTAGGCGGCATCGTAGCCAAGGCCATCCGCCACGAACAGGGTGGAGGTCGCAGCCACCTACCCGGCCGTCTCTCCCGTCGTGCCACGCGCGGTCGACCGGCCGGCACGAAACCTCCCGATGCGGCGGCAACTTGGAGTGCCACCTGCCCATGATGCGTTTGTTTCTCCTTCAACTTACCCGAGCGGGCCCAGCGGAGCGAGCCGGCTGCGCGACCGTCTCACCAGGGTGACCAGGCAAATCACCATTGAGGCGAGGAAGTGACGTGGTGATCGGGATACCGAGCAGAGACGAACGGAAACTGGGGCGACGTCATGAACGCCAGGTATCAGTGCAAGCGACGCAAAGGTCGTCCAACTCCTCGAGGAGGTACGGAAGACCCGATGGCACCCTCCGTGGTCGATGGTTCGGGGCGCAGTGCCACCACTCGGAGCGGGAGTTGGGACAAAGTCGGCACGAACCGGTCCTCCATCGACATGTCCGGGGGCGTGCGGCGTTACGCACCGGCGCGCCGGACGCGTAACACCACCGCGCTCGTCCCTGTCCATCAGACGTCGCCGTCTGCTCGGTGAAAACGACTCTCCGGCCCTCCATGAGCACTGGTTGGTACCGGTCCTCGCGTCCGGGGATCCAGCGGAGCGAGCGGGTCCACGCCCAAGTCGTCACCGACGCAGGGGAGGAGCGTCAGCCGCTCTCAAGCGAGCCACCTTCACGCTCCGCGAGCGCTCACCACTGAAAGCGGAGGAGGAAGCAAGGGGCCCTGACCGGCGGCACGGGCGAGGAACCGGAGCGCCGCAGGTTCACCGACCGGAAGCCTGAAGCCGACATCGACCAACTGACTGCCGAGTGGCGGCGGTTGGAACCGGGGTGCCTGCGTGGCCATCGTGAGCAGGGATATGCTGCCCCCGGCTCCGTTCATCCGCGAACGAAGCCCGCGGGCTCAGTCCGCGGCCAGCACAGACGATCATGAGCGCCCCCGGCCGGCCTTCGTGACGGCGGGGGACCTTCGACCCGGAGGCCTTGTGTCCCGCCACCCGTCCCTGCCCGGCGAGGGCCTCGTGCCACCTCCCGGCTGCCCAGCACACGGTATGAACGATGCCGGGCTCTACCGACTGCCCGAAGCGCAGAACCCGTCCGCGCTGTACGAACAGCTGCGGCAGCAGTACGGTCCCGTTGCTCCGGTCCTGATCCATGGAGATCTCCCCGCCTGGATCGTGCTGGGCTATCGCGAGAACCTCGACGTGATGCGCACCCCCTCCCGGTTCTCCCGCGACTCCCGCCGCTGGACAGCCTTCAAAGAGAACCGGGTCGCGGCGGACTCCCCCCTCATTCCCATGGTGGCCTGGCAGCCGCTGTGCGTTTTCGCCGACGGTGAGGAGCATGCACGCCAGCGCGCCGCGGTCGTCGACGGACTGGCACAGTTCAACCGCCGGGGCATGCGCCGATATGTCACCCACTACACTCGCGAACTCGTCGCCGGCTTCGCCGCATCCGGGACCGCCGACCTCGTGCGTGACTACGCCGAACCCCTGCCGATGCTGGTGGTCAGCCGGCTGCTCGGAATCGACCCGCAGGACGGGCCGGCGCTCGTGGAACCGACTCTGGACCTGATGCGCGGAAGCGCCACCGCTGCCGCGAGCAACCAGATCGTGACGCAGACCCTCGAGGAACTCGTTGCGCGCAAGAAGCTCCACCCGGGCAACGACCTCGCCTCGCGCCTCATTTCGCACGAGTCGCGTCTGACGGACACCGAGATCGTCGAACATCTCCGCCTGGTTCTCGTGGCCGCGCACCAGGGCACCGTGAACCTGATCGCCCACACCCTGCGGCTGGTGCTGACCGACCGACGCTTCCGCGGTCACCTCTCCGGCGGGCAGATGACGCTTCCCGACGCTCTCGAGCAGGTCATGTGGGACAACCCCAGCATCGGCATCGTGCCGGGCAGGTGGGCCACCCGCGACACCATGCTCGGCGGCCAGCACATCAAGGAGGGCGACATGCTCCTCCTGTGTATCAGCGCCGCCAACGTGGACCCCGAACAGCGCCCCGACCTCAGCGTCCCGATGCGTGGCAACAGGTCGCACCTCGCGCTCAGCAGCGGACCACACGAGTGCCCTGGAGGTGACATCGGGCGCGCTATCGCGGACACCGGCATCGACGAGCTCGTGGCGCTGCTTCCCGACCTGAGGCTGGCGGTTCCGGAGACGGAGATCGGCATCACGGCCAACTGGTTGACGAGCCGGCCTTCCTCCCTTCCTGTGCGCTTCTCGCGCCCGCGTTCCCTCGGCGGCACGGAAGTCACCGCGCCCGAACCCGCTACCGGGGCCCAACCGCTGCCTGTGGCCGCATCGGCACCACCGGCGGTGCCGGCACACACGCCGTCGATCCCGAAGCAGTCGTGGTGGCGTTCCCTGCTGGGACGTTGAGGGACCTGTTGCCGGAAGCCCGCCCGTTGCGGTCCGGACCCCGGACGGGGAAGACCTGATTCGGGGCAATGGATAGGCACAGGTAGGGGCCAGTCCCGACACAACACGATGAACAACACCGTGGCGCTGGGGCAACGTGGACCAAGCTCGACCTCGCTGACGAGTTCGGTGTCGCACGGCCGGGGCGAGGGACCCGGAACGGCCGGGGACGGTGTTTCCGTGGTGGCGGAGACACCGTCCCCGGACGTGGGGGGATCTATCAGAAGACGGACGTGGAGCTCGGCATGCAGGTCATGCCGGAGCTCGGGTTGTTCGAGCCCAGGCCCAGGGCGCCGACCAGGCCCGGAGTGCCGTCGACCTCCTGGACGGTGCACGCGGAGCTGGTGATGCCGTTCTGGTCCGACGCGGCCGGCGCGATGGCGACGGCCGAGCTCGAGGAACCGCCGCCCTCGGAACCGCCGCCGCCCCAGTTGTTGAAGGGCACGACGGTGGAGAGCACGGCACGCTCGGGCAGCATCTCGCCGGCCAGAACGTCGAGCTCCTCGAAGCTGATCTGCGACATGGAAGTTCTACCTTTCTGTTTCCTGCTTCCCGGCCCGCTTCCCCGAGTGGGCCGGTGTGTCCATCACGGTGTGGACACACGGATAACAGCGGCCCCCTGTCATCGGATACGCACCGTCACGCTTTCTGGCACTCTTCCCCGCAAAGTGGCGAAACGATTTGTCAGCACCCCCCGCCGCCGTGATAACGGAACGGCAACGACGTGAACTTGCGAAAACAGCAGGTCAGCGTCCCTGCTCCCGGTGGTGGGGCCCCGCGGCGACACACACGCGAAATCAGACGGGCATTCGCCCCTGGGGAGAGGGTCACTCACAGCCCGTCACGAGGCGACCGGGCACGCCCTCCCGTCCTGGCGGCATGAGCAGCCTCACCCGTCAGCAGAAGCCGAGTGGCCATCAGGCATCTCTGTGCCGCGTGTGCAGATGGCCGTCGAGAGGGAAGGCGGGCGGCGTTGCGGGCAGGACCCTGTCGAAGGCGTACCCGCTCTTGTGCGCCACGCGGCACGAGGCCGAGTTGTCCACCTGATGCAGAAGATCCAGGCGCTTCAGCCCGCCGGCCCCGAAGGTGTTGAAGGCCCAGGTGGTGAGGACAGCCAGAGCGCGGGGCGCCACACTCCGCCCGCGAGCGTGCGCCGCGGTCCAATAGCCCACCTCGGCCGCCGGTTTGCCGGGTGTCACTTCCTTGAGGACCAGGTTGGCGACCAGTTGCCCGTGGGCTGCATCGGGTTGTTCTTCCAGGACCGCGAAGCTGAACCGGTTGCCTGCCGCCCATCCCCGACGCTGGACCCGCACCCACCGGACCGCGTCAGCCTCGCTCTCCACGGCGGAGCTCGTCCAGCGGCGCAGTACGGGATCCCTGTACGCCGAGACGAGCGCGGAAACGTCGTCCACGCGCCAGGGGCGAAGAACGAGAGAGGGGGCGCACGGCGTCGCGCCCGCACGCAGTACGACGGTGTCGCTCAGCGGTCGATCGGATTCTGCGTCGTGCCGTTCCGACGCGGCCGATACCCGGCCCACTACCGCTGCATGCGAATCGCTGTCCATGCCCCCACCTTGGCGTCTCCTCCCAGGGGAGACTCAAGCCCATTCTCCCTGTGACGGTGCCCATGCGCCTCCGGCGGACGGCAAGGTCGGCGGCTCACGTCGGCGGCTGACGTCGGCGGTTCAGGTCGCCGGCTCACCGGACGGCGTGACCGGGGACCACAGGCCGAACCACTGCTCCGCGCCGTACTCCTCGAACCGCTCCACCTCGATGAACCCCAGCTTCGCCGCGAGGCGCATCGCGCGGTCGTTGGCGGTCCGGGTGCAGAGCACCACCGGCTCGCCGGGAAGCGCGTCGGCGAACCAGTCGAGTGCCGCCGTGCACGCCTCTGCGGCGTACCCGTGTCCCCACGCCTGCGGCAGGAGCATGTAGCCGAGCTCGGTCTCCCCGGCATCCGGACGGATGTGCCCCGGACGCTCTGCGTCGCGCCGATCGAGTGTGATCATGCCGATCATCGTTCCGTCGAGGTCGATCACGAACAGGCCCTGGCGTCGCCCAGGCACCTCGGGTACCGCGCGTTCGAGCTCGTCACGCGCTCGAGAGCCTCCGATGTAGGTGCCTACCTCCGGCGAGGCGAACAGCTCGATGAACGCCGCACGGTCCCGGGCCTCGGACTCTCGGAGCACGAGCCGTTCGGTCCTTGTCGGGACAGGGGGCCAGGCGACGGGTCCCGGTTCGGTCATGGCGGGCAAGCTATCGCACGCCCGCGAGAGTGATCCGCATCGGAGGGCACCAGATGGGGGAGCCAGGGCACCGAAGTCCCGGGGCTATTACGGCAGTTGGCGTCGTCCTCCCGGATGGCCGCCCACCCGAAGTCACGCGAGCACCGGTCACCGGGTCTTCCTGCGGTCGTACGCCATGGTCGACAGCGGCACCACCAGGCCGGCCCAGAAGAGGAGTTCGGGCACGCTCCGGCCGGTCCACGGGATCTGGGAGATCAGCAGTGCGCAGAGCGTCGTCCACGCCGCCTGCCCCAGCACGATCCGGGCCCAGCGGCCGCGACGTACGAGGGAACGGATGTTGAGCTCCGCCCACCACTTGCCGGAGGTCGAAGAACGCGCGGCCTGTGGTCAAGGCCCCGTAACCCAGCGCGGACACCAGGGAGCAAGTAACTCACCGACAGTTCCGCGGGCTTGACCCTTGCGGCGGGTGGCGGGGTCTCGCTCGGCTACGGCGAGTACGGTACTTCTACGTCCCTCTGGGGCCCATGCGGCTCGGCTGCACGGCGCTCGTGGAGATCAAGTACTGGTGGCCGTCGGGCTCACCTCGGCGCTACCCCTACCACCGGAACCCGGGCTCTCAGCGGTCTGCACTTCTACGGCCTGCGGCCTGCGGTCTACGGCCTGCGGTCTGCGGCCTGCGGCCTGCGGCCTGCGGTCTACGGTCTAAGGGATCAGCGTCCGCAGGGCGTCGGCGGAGCCGCGGTCGTTCGGGGTGTAGAACTCCAGGCGGTGGTCGGGGCTGTCGGGTTGGAGCCAGACCTGGTAGGTGACGCTGAGAGCGCCGGCGGTCGGGTGCTGGATGTGCATGGCGGCGGTGGTGCAGTCTCGGACGTCGCCCGTTGCCCACAGTCCGGCGAACGTGTCGCTGCCCATCATGATCTCGCCGAGCAGAGCGGCAAGCCGCGCGTCGGTGGGGTAGCGGCCCGCGGTGAGCCTCAGGTAGCCGACGTGGATCTCGGCCAGCTCGGACCAGTTGCGGTAGAAGTCGCGCGCGAGCGGGTCCAGGAAGAACGCCCGCGGGACGGACGGTCGCCGGTCGGGGTCCTGCGGGGTGTCGAACGCCATGCCGTCGCCCATCAGGGCGTGCCCGGCGCGGTTCCAGTCCAGGATGTCCCCGCGACGGCCGAGGAGGACCGCGGGCGTGGCCTGGTCCAGGGCGGCAAGGAGGGCGAGGACGCGCTCGTGCGGCGTCTCGGCCGGGGGCTCGCTCAGGCCGGAACGGCCCGACTGCCGGGCGAGATTGTGCAGGTGGGCGCTCTCCACCTCGTCCAGCCGCAGCACGCGCGCCAGCGCGTCCAGCACCTGCTCTGAGGCGGACTCGGCCAGCCCCTGCTCCAGGCGCGTGTAGTAGCCGGCGCTGACCCCGGCGAGCTGAGCCAGCTCCTCGCGCCGGAGCCCGGGGACACGGCGCGAGGTGCCGTACGTGCGCAGCCCGATCTCGGCGGGTGTGATCCGGTCCCGACGGTTCTTCAGAAACGCTCCCAGGCTCTCCATGTCCTCGACGGTAGGTCGTGGATCCCGCCGGTGGTTCCGCTGAGGGTGTACCTGCCGGGTGTACCCACAGGGGTGGGATGGCTGGGGGGCGCGCCGGCGCCGAGCGTGATGGCCATGACGACGAAGAAGACGCACAAGCAGCGAGAGCGCACGCATGCGGCATCCGCCGGACGGTCGGATGTCCGCTCCTGGCTCGGCCTGCTGGTGGTTCTCGGTCCGGTCCTCCTGGTCTCCATGGACGGGTCGATCCTCTTCCTGGCGATGCCGCGGGTATCCCAGGCCCTCACCCCGACCGCCGACCAGGCACTGTGGATCCTGGACGGCTACGGCTTCGCCGTCGGCTCCCTGCTGATCGCGTTCGGCAACATCGGCGACCGGTACGGACGGCTGCGGCTGCTGACCGTCGGCGCGGCCACCTTCGGGCTGGCCTCCACCGCGGCGGCGTTCGCCTCGACACCGGAACTGCTGATCGTGTGCCGGGTACTGATGGGTGTCGCCGGTGCCACCCTGCTGCCCTCGGCGCTTGCCGTGCTGAGCGAGTTGTTCCCCGAGCCGCGTCGCCGGGCACGGGCCATCGGGATCTTCGCGGCCGCGTTCGCCGCCGGGTTCGCGGTCGGTCCGGTCGTCGGTGGGCTGCTGCTGGAGCGGTTCTGGTGGGGCTCGGTGTTCCTGGTGAACCTGCCGGTCATCGCCCTGTTCCTGGCCTTCGCGCCGGTGCTGCTCGGCGAGGTCCGCGCCGCTCTCCCCGGACGCGTCGACGCGCTCAGCGTCCTTACCTCGGCGGCCGGGCTGCTGTTCACCATCTACGGCCTGAAGCATCTGGCTGCCGACGGGATCGCCGTCCTGCCGGTCGGCGCGATGGCCGGCGGTGCTGCCCTGCTGATCTGGTTCGCGGCCCGACAGCGCCGGCTCGTCCACCCGCTGATCGATTTTTCGCTCTTCCGGGACCGTGTCTTCACCATCGCGATCATCACCGGGCTGCTGCCGCTGGCCGCCTGGTCGGCAGCCGCCTACCTGGCCGGGATCTACCTGCAGTCCGTCCTCGACCTGGACGTCCTGCACGCCGCGCTGCTGGCTCTGCCCGGAGCAGCGGTCCTCACCGTCACCTCCGTCGTCGTCCCGGGGATCGTCGACCGCGTCGGCAAGCGGGCCGTGCTGGTCACCGGGCACTTCGCCATCGCCGCCGGCCTGCTGGCGCTGCTCGCCACCACCGCCACCGGCGGCATCGGCTGGTACATCGCCTCCACCGCCGTCGCCGGGATCGGCTACGGCATCTCCTTCGCGGTGGTCGCCGACACCGCGGTCGGCGCGGTCCCCGCGGAGCGGGCCGGAGCGGCCGGCGCCATCGCCGAGACCAGCAACGAGATGGGCAACGCCCTGGGTATCGCGCTCCTCGGATCGCTGGCCGCGCTCGTCTTCCGCCTGCAGGGCCCCGACCTGGCTCCCACCCTCGACGAAACCCTCCAGCTCCCGGGCCTCGGCGCGGCGGTGGCCGCGGAGGCCAAGGCGGCCTTCGTGACCGGCCTGCACATCGTCGCGATCACCACGAGCGCGCTGCACGCGGCCCTCGGCGCGGTGGCCCTGCGCCGGCTCCCGAAGGGGGAGTCGGGCGGCACGCCCGAGGCCTCGGCCGATCCCGTGCCCACCTCGGACCACCTGGAGACCAAGGCCTGACGACGTCCGTCCCGGTCCCATACATTTCCCGCGCTCGGCCGCCGACACCGTGACCAGTCCGGCCACGTGCCGCACGCCGCGAACGTGAGAACGGAGCCGAGCGCGGACTCGTCCCCCGCGCCGGTGAGCCGACGGCTTCCCGCGGCCCGCGCGGGCCAAGGCAGGGGTGCCGACAACCATGCCGGTGCGCGGCGGCCGGCTCCGCTCCGCTGACGTGTGCCCGGGCCCGCGACACCCCCCGTGTTGAGCGCGGCGCGGACCCGGGATCGGTGTCCAGTCTGTCGGCCCGGCCATAAAATTGGAAGCTATTTCTAGAAAAGCATTCCAGAAGATCGAGGAGCCCCGCTGCCGGGTCCGGGCGACCACCGGTTAACCTGCGCGGAAGCCGCGGCGGAGCACTCGCCCGGCAAGGACGGACAAGGACGGCGGATCATGAGCCCGAAGCAGCAGCGCGGCGAGGTGACCGCTGATCTGCTTCTTCAGGCCGCGCTGCGGGTGTTCGTGGAGCAGGGCGAGCAGAAGGTGACCGTCAACGCGGTCTGCCAGGCCAGCGGGGTGAGCCTCGGCAGCCTCTACCACCACTTCGGCAGCATCGACGGCCTGTTCGTGGCGCTCGGCCACCGCTGGCTGGGCCGCATGCTCGAGGAGTTGACCGGCTCCCTCGTGGGCGCCCGTGACGCCCGCTCCGGCATCGAGGCCGTGGTGGCGGCGTATCTGCGGTTCACCCAGGAGCACCGGGACGCGGCCCTGTTCCTGCACTCGTCCTACGCCGAGCGTTACGGCTGGGCGCAGGGTCGCGCGATCCGCGACGCCCAGGAGGCCCGACTGTCCCCGGTCGCCGCGTGGCTCGACCCGCTGGTTGCCGCCGGGGAGATCGCGCCGCTGCCCCAGCCGCTCGTCGAGTCGCTGATCCTCGGCCCGGTCGTCGCCGTCGCCCGACGCTGGCTCGCGGGCTACGGCGACGTCGATCTCGACGAGGCGGCGAGGGTCCTCCCGGACCGTATCTGGCAGGCCCTGCGCCCCTAGCCACGCGTACGGAACGGGCACAACCGGCGCCGCGCGGCCGGGTGTGCCTGGTCCCGTACCGGCCATGTGCGTCGCGACGCCCGGCGCCGGTCAGTCCTTTCGGGAGAGGCCCGCCGCGGTGACCCTGACGACGGCATGGCGCAGGAGCACGCGGGTCGCTCCGTCCGAGCAGGTCGGGTCAGGTGAACGCGGGCATGAGGTGCTCGTGGATGAGGCGTAGTTGGGTGTCGACGTCGGCCACGCCGTCGAGTTCACGGCCCGTGAAGGTGCGCACCATTCGGCTGTCGGTGACGGCGCAGATGATGTGGTTGACCCCGCTGGGGGCGATCTGGGTGCGGATCTTCTCCGCACACTCGGCCGGTGTGCCCGCGACGGACAGCCGCTCGGCGACCTCCGGTGTGGTGAGCTCGATGCCCCTGGCCAGGTCGCCTGCGCCGATCGCCTCGATCACGGGCTTCAGCTCGGCGGGATCGACGCCGTTGCGCAGGAGTTGTTTCTCAGGCATGGAGGAGGCGTAGATGCCGACCATGCTGCGAGCCGCCTCCTTCGCTCGCTCTGAGTCGTGCCCGGTGGCGAACACCACCCAGGCGCCGATATCGAGGGAGCGCCAGTCCTTGCCCGCGCGTTCTGCTCCCGCTCTGATGTGGCTGACGGCGTACTCGTAGGCCTCGGCCGTGTAACTGAGCGCGTGGTGGCATCCGTCGGAGAGTTCGCCGGCGGCCTCGAAGGACTTGGGGCCCCGCATGGCGCCCAGCTTGAGAGGCACGCGCTCCTGGACCGGGCGGGCGAAGGTGAACAGGCTCTCGTAGGTGTAGAACTCGCCCTGATGGGTGATGACGCCCTCGTCCAGCAGGGTCCGCACGACATGCAGTGCTTCTTTGACGCGGGACAGGGGGCGGGTGCGGGTCCAGTCGATGCCGTACTGGGCGAGGAGGCCGAAGTTGCCGCTGGACAGCACTGCTTCGGCCCGGCCGCCGGAGAGTTCGTCGAGCGTTGCCAGCGCCTGCGCGATCAGTGTGGGCTCCCGCAGGGTGACCGGTGAAACGCTCGGTCCGAGGCGGATGGTGCTGGTCTGTCCGGCAGCCACGGCGAACAGCAGCCACAGGTCCTTGTGCCAGGTCTCGTCGGCGGCGTAACAGGCGTGGAAGCCCAGTTCGTCGGCGAGCCTGATGGACGCCAACGACTCCTGTAACGGGTAGTCGGGTAACAGCGCGTAGCTGAACTTCATGTGCGGGCCCTCCTCGGTCCCGGCCGTACGGCCGGTGATCAGCGATCGGGTCACTCGGCAAACAAGTCTGGCAGCTGACGGGTGCTTGTCCATATCGCAACCGGCACGGCGGTGATCCTCGTGCACACGACGTGAGGTGAAGGGCTGGGGACCGGTGGGCCAGGTGCCGACGTCGCGAAGACCCCGGGCGGAAGAGCGCCGGGGCCTTCGCGTTGGCTCTGACCAGAGTCGTCCGCGCGATGCCACATGAGCTTCACGGGCTTGCCGATCTTCTGGGACACCTCGACCGCCTCCAGCGCGGTTTGCCGGCGATCGCTTCCTTCGCGACGATCGGCGCCTTGAGGCTCGACCAGATCTCGGCACGGTCCGGACGCACGTCGGCTATCGCGCAGCTCGGTTCCAGCGCGCTGTTGCTGCGGAAGTGGAAAGTGAACGTCTCCTCCACGCTCGGAGTCAGCGGCGGCAGACCGAGCGGCAGTTCGGCTGCCTTCAGCTCCTTCAGCACGGATGCGTCGGACTTGCCGTGGGCGCGCCCGGGTTTCCATGACACCCGCAGGGCACGTACGGCGTCGATGCACTGGCCGAAGGTGGCCGCGCGCACCGCCATCCCGGTCGATATCACGGCGACGTCGGTGACGCCGGGCATGGAGCTGACCTCTTGCAGGTTGGACACCGCTTTGACCTTGCCGTTGATCGTCGGTGGACGGCACACCATCGTGGGGAGGGCGTCCGGGATGTTGAGGTCGAGCGTGAGCTTCTTGCGTCCGGTGACCGCTGCGAGGGCGTCGGTGCGGCTGTGCGGCTTTCCGATGAAGGTGAACATGTCGCGCGGCTTGAGGCCGACGGTCACCTGCTCGGTTCGTACGCCGGCGGCCTTGCTGGACAGTGCCCCGATGTCGGCGCTCCGGTTCCCGGGACCGGTGACCGTTCCCGCCTTCAGGGTCAACTCGGTGACAGAGGTGCCCCATTCGGCCGCTGCCGCACGGAGCAGCCGGTTGCGGGCGATGGCGGCGGCGACCCGGACGGGGGTGTAGGTCGAGAATGTCGTGTTCGATCCGCCGGTGAGCTGATTGAACAGCAGCTCCGGTCGCGCGTCGGCCAGCGTGACGTGCACCCGTGCGAGGGGTACGTCGAGTTCCTCGGCGATCAGCATGGCCGTCGACGTGGTGATGCCCTGCCCCACCTCGGCGCGGGGCAACGCGAAGGACACGGTGCCGTCCGTGTTCACCTCGACCGTGATCAGGCCGGACGTCGGCGCGGCCGCAGCCGTCATCACCTCGTTGAGATCGATCAGTTCGGTGATCTCCGGTGACGGGACGTCCGCCTGTGCCTCGGGCGGAGCGACGAGTCGGGCCGCGGTCAGCAAGGTCGGAGCGGCCAGTACGTATCCGAGGAACCGGCGCCTGGCCAACGGCTGCGGAACGGATTCCTGTTGCGACGAGCTATCAGTGCCTGTCACCGGCGGCCTCCGCACGTTCCGCCGGCGGCTGTGCACGGCCGGCGGCCTGAGCGAGGCGCGACCGTGTCCCAATGTTGTTGCGCAATGTCGTCATCGTCCCAACTCGGTTTGGTGGTGGGGGCTCACACACCCGCTTCGGCTGGTGCGGTCGGCGGTGGCGAGCACGGGGAATCCTGAGCGGTACCGCGTGGTGCGCGGTGATCACGTACCCCGCGCTCCAGTGGTGTCAATCGCGCTCAGGAGGGGCGGTTGGTAGCGGGTATCTCGAGGATGTCCCACCCTCCGGAGAGGAGGAGTGCCCCTGGAGTCGGCTCTCGCAGGGCGCCGGACGGGGCAGGTCCATCGACGTCTTACGGCCAACCAGCTGCCGGTACGGCGACCTCCGTGCTGAGGACCTGGCCGGTGCCCGCAGGGACCGGTTCCGGTCCGTCACCCCATTCGGCCGCGACCACGAACAGCGTCGTGCCGTCGGGGCCGCCGAGCGTACAGGCGAAGCCGCCCCGGTCCAGCTCGACGGTCTGCAGCGCCCGGCCGCCCTCCGCGACCCGTACGCACCGCTTGCCGGGCACGTCGGCGTACCAGACGGCGCCCGCGGCATCGAGGCAGATCCCGTCCGGTGTGCCGTCACCGAGGTCGGCCCACACGCGTCGGCCGGAAAGCCCGCCGTCGGCGGCGATGTCGAAGGCCGCGAGGCTGTGGCCGTAGGACTCGGCTACGACGAGCGTCGAGTTGTCGGCGGTCACCGCCATGCCGTTGGGGAAGGCGAGGCCGTCGGCCACCTGCCGGACCGCCCCGTCCGGAGTGACCAGGGCGACGGAGCCCGGCACGTACGGCGCGCCGGCCATCATGTCGAAATCGATGCTGTTGACGTACGCGTTGCCGCGGCCGTCCACGACGATGTCGTTCCAGCCCGGCCGTCTGCCCAGTTCGGCGTGCGTGACCAGCGACCCGTCCGGTTCGCGGCGCAGCAGGAGCCCGTCGGACGACGAGACGATCAGCAGCCGCCCGTCCGGAAGGAAGGCCGTGCACAGCGGCAGCGACTTCACGCGGGCGATCGTCTCGCTCCGGCCGGCGAGGTCCACGGCGATGACCTCACCTGCTGACCAGTCGGAGAAGTACAGTCGGTCACGCTGCCATCGTGGCGACTCCACGAGGCCGTGTCCGGTGAGCAGTGTTCGCAGAGCCACTCTTGCCTCCGTTGCCTCCGTCGTCGGCCGCGTGCCGGTTCCGACCGGCGGCCGACGGAAAACTCATCGCCCGGGCCGGCCGACGGACGAACGGTACCGAGGGCACGGTGTGCTGCTGCCACGAACCGCCGCCGGTGCCGCCCGAGTGCCCTGCGTGTCTCCTCGCGTGCGCCCCCTCGGACCTTTCTGCCGGTAGCGGTGCCGCCCCCGTGCCTGGCCCGTGCGTGGGCGTCCCACGCGCCCCTTCGCACCTCCCGCAGGGGCCCCCGACACGGGAGGCCCGCTGCTCACGATCCAACCGTCCTACGAACGAAAGTGCTGCTGATATGCGACCTCGCCTCTTCACCGTCGATCTGCCCGGCCCGGGACGGCTGAGCACCATGGCCAGGCCCCGGGGCGGGGACTGGCTCGAGGACGGGATGGGCGCCTTGCGCGCCGCCGGTGTCGACGTACTCGTGTGCGGACTCACGCGGGCCGAACTCGACGAACTCGGTCTCGCCCTGGAGGCCGGGGCGGCCGCGGACGCGGGGTTGCGGTTCGTCGCCGTTCCGGTACCCGACCGCGCCGTCCCCGACCTCGCCACTGTTCTGCCCACGCTGCGGAACCTCGCGGAGAGTCTTCGCGAGGGGGCACACGTCGTCACCCACTGCCGTTTCGGCATAGGACGCGCCTCCCTCCTCGCCGCGGCGCTCCTCGTCCTCAACGGCTTCGATCACGACGCCGTGTGGAACGGCCTCGAGAGGGCCAGGGGACTCGCCGTCCCCGACACCCCCGAGCAGCGTGAATGGACGATGCAGCTCCGTGCGTACGCCCGAACGTGACGCGCGGACCCGGGCCTCACGGGCCGGGTCGGCGCCGCGTCCCCGCACGCGCGTCGGCGGGCCGACGGCGGGTGAGCAACGGACGACAGCGCGGCCTGTTCCGCCGCGTCAGGCGGTGTGGCCGAGGTAGCGCAGGTAGGCGTGCAGGGCCGCTGAGGCCCTGAGCCGGTGGAGGCTGCGGCGGTGGAGATCCCGCTGTCTGGCGGTCAGTTCGCTCAGCACGCGGTCCGGGCTCCCGGTCGCCCGCAGTTCGCCCAGTACCGCGTGGATGGTCGCGAGCGGGTAGTGCCCTCGGCGCAACAGTGCGACGACCTGCGCGACGTGAAGCTCCGAGCGGGAGTACACGCGGTACCCCGTGCCCGGTTCCCGGTCCGGCCGCAGGAGACCGTGGGCCTCCCAGAGCCGGAGCACGGGTGGCCGGACCCCCACGGCGCGGGCGACCTTGCCGATGCGCATGCCGCGCGGGGGAGTGGCCGCGACGTCCGCCGGGACCGCAGGGTTCGCGAGGACGGTGCCCAATGCATCGTGCACCGCTGCCAGTTCGGTGCGTTCCCGGTCCAGTTGTGCGTGGCCGGCGTCGAGAGCGGCCAGCGCGGTTTCCAGATCGCCGGCGTGGACGGCTCGCATGACGGTGCGGGTGGTCGCCCAGCCGTGGCCGACGGCTGCTTCTCGAGCCGTCGCGAGGGCTTCGGCGTGCGCGGTGGTGAAGACGCGGTACCCACTGGCGGTGCGTTCGACCGGTGGGAGAACCCCCGTGTCCACGTAGTTGCGGACCTGCTGGACCGAGATCCCGGCCGTCCGCGCAAGGTCGGCGACTCGTATCCGGTTCCCCACGTCACCACCCCTCGCTGTCGTGTGCCCGACCGCTCACCTTGGCGTCTCACCTCTGGTTGAGACTTCTCCGGCTTATCGAGAGGCAAGCCAGTGGTGACGATCCTCAAAGTCTCACATTGCACTTGAATGAAACAATTGATACCGCAGGCCCGGCCCGGTGTGGGCGGGCCGAACCGTTCAGTGAGGGGAGACAAGGAACGTGAAGTTCGTTCTGGAAGTCGACGTGGACGCCGACCGGTCGGCGGAGGACACAGCGGGCGAGTTGGGCCGCATCCTCCGCTACTGGGGCGGGAACCTGAAGCACTACGCGCTGAAGCCGGGCGACGGTTCGGCCGTCTACGACTCGCAGTACCAAGAAGTCGGCCGATGGAGCATCGTCGAGTCCGGCGGCTCCTGATCGGGCCTGTTCCGCCGGTGATGAGTGCCGGTCCGTCTTCCTGACGCCCAGATGCTTCGACCACGGATAGAGCGAGACGTGGTTGGGGAGCTGTACCTGGGTGACTTCGACGGAGGGGGCCGGAGCATGGGAACGGGCGCGGTGGTGCTGATGGCGTTGGCCGTCCTGGGCGTGGGGAGCGCGGCCGCGATCCTGGTGCGTGCCGGACGTCGGGAGGCCGAGGCTGAGAAGGTCCGGCTTGCGGAACAGGCGCGGGTTCAGGCAGTTCGGTCGATGGAGGCAGTCTGGGGGATGGGGGACCGCGAGTTCGAGGAGTACGTCGCGGACCTGTGCCGCCGCGACGGCTGCACCGAAGTCCGCCGGGTGGGCGGTGCCAACGACTTGGGCGCCGACGTCATGGGCCGGCTGCCGGACGGCCGGAAGATCGTGGTGCAGTGCAAGCGTTACGCGAAGCACCGGACCGTCGGCAGCCCGGACCTCCGGAAGTTCAACGGGACCGCCCGCAGTGAACACGGAGCGGACGTCCCGCTCTTCGTCGCCTCGTGCAAGTTCACCAAGCAGGCCAGGGCCTTCGCGGCCCGCCACGACCTGGTCGTCGTCGACGTCGATCTCCTCGGCTTCTGGAACAGCGGCACGGCCCTGACCGCGCTCCTCGACCTGGACATCGGTCGGTCGGGGACCAACCGGAGGATGGCCCCCGGCTGAGGCCCGTCTCTCTTCCGTCAGCCCGGAGTCCTCCGGACGTGGCCATGGCGGCGGCTCATGAACCTGATGCCGAGGATCGTGCCGCTTCCCAGCACCCGGTCATCCGCGTCCCCCTGGTGGGCGAACCGGTCCCTGTGCGGCAGTTGCTGACCGTAGTTCGACGAGGGAGCAGCGGCCGCCCCCTCGTCAAGGCCAAAGGGAAGCGCTGCGCGGCACGTCCTCGACGCACTCCGTCGGGGGCGTGTCGCGCAGCACTTGGTGCCGGGTGGCGGCGAGGGAGGGGCCGAAGGCCGCGGTCAGCCCATGCGCCGTCGGTCCTCGTCGGTCCACTTGCGGGTGTCGCGGGGCTCGACGTAAGGCTCCTCGCCCTTCGGGTAGCCTCCGGCGACCGCGCGTTCACGGACGAGTTCCGCGTCGAACTCGAGGCCCAGGAGGATGGCCAGGTTGGTGATCCACAGCCAGACGAGGAAGATGATGATGCCGGCGAGGGTTCCGTAAGTCTTGTTGTAGGAACCGAAGTTCGCCACGTAGAAGGCGAAGCCGGCCGACGCGACGAGCCAGATCAACACGGCGATGAAGCTGCCGGGGGTGATCCATTTGAAGCCGCGGACCTTGGCGTTGGGCGTGGCCCAGTACAACAGCGCGACCATGACGGAGACCAGCACGACGAGCACGGGCCACTTGGCGTACGTCCAGACCGTCATGGCGGTGTCACCGACGCCGAGCGCTGTGCCGAGCTGCTGAGCGATGCCGCCGGAGAGGATGACGATGAGGGCGCTCACACACGCCATGATCATCAGGGCGAGGGTCACACCGAGGCGGACGGGCAGCACCTTCCACGCCGGCCTGCCCTCCGGCACGTCGTAGACGGCGTTCGAGGAGCGGATGAACGCGGCCACATAGCCGGACGCGGACCACAGCGCGCCCAGCAGGCCGATGATCGCGAGGATCGAGCCGGTGCTCGAACTGCCCTGAAGCTGGGTGACGGCGTTGGTGATGACGTCCCGGGCCGGTCCCGGGGCGAGTTGCTGGATGTTCTCGAGCACCTTCTGCGTCGTGCTCTGCCCCATGATGCCGAGCAGTGAGACGAGCACCAGCAGGGCCGGGAACAGCGCCAGAATGCCGTAGTACGTCAGAGCGGCGGCGCGGTCGGTGAGCTCGTCGTCCTTGAACTCCTTCAGCGTGCCGCGCAGTACCTGGCCGAATGACTTCTTGAGTACCGTGGTCGGCTTGTCCGGAGCGTTGCGCTCCACATCTGGCCCGGGGCCGGGCTTCTGATCCGCTTCCCGCCCGGGACCGGGCTTCTGATCGGCGCCGACAGCGGGCTGCGGTCCCGTGTCCGTGGCGCGGTCGTCCTCGTGACGGGAGGCGTCTTCGTGGCGATGCCGCAGATTCGCAAAACGGGTCATATTGCCCGTGTATCCGCATTCGCGGAAGGCAATCAAAAGAATGCACGAGCAGTCGAACACCCTCGATCCGGCGGCATCTTCGCTTCGTACGGGCCGTGGGCGCGCCCGTGCTCCGCCTTGATCTCCGTCTCGGCGGCAGTGCCCGGCCGGCGACGAATTCTCCTGGAAACGTGGCGGGGGCACCGTCACGGCCCGGGCACCGGCGTACGCGGTGCCCGGGCCGATGTCCGGAACAGACTCCGGCCTCGGCGTGTCAGCCGGGCCAGGTACCGGTGAGGCGTTTCGTGGCGACGGCGCCGCTGCGGTCGACGGCAGCCTTGACGAGAGCGAAGATCGCGCCTTGCAGGGTCGCGGCGAGCAGCACCTCCCGCCAGCTGCGGTCCTCGTCGGTGGCGTCCGGCGCGTCCTCGTCGTGGCCCAGCTTCTTCCACACCTGGCCGAACACCGCCCCCGCCACGGCGCCGCTCGTGGCACCGATCGCCAGACCGACGGGTTTGTAGAGGATCTTCGAGAGCTTCATCGACACCTCCTGTGCCTGACCACCATCAGAAGGACCAGGGCCGCGGCGACTCCCGCTCCCGCTCCGGCGAGCAGCTTCGTGTTGCTGCCGTGTGCCGCGTGGGCGGCCTGATGCTGCCGGTGCGGGTGAGGGGCCTTGTCGCGGATGGTGTCACCCATCGCGGCCGCCGTGGCGGTGACCTGCTCCTTGGCGTGGGTGGCCTTGAGGCTCACCTGGTCCTTCAGACCCGCTGCGGTCTCCTTGGCCCGGCTCTTGACGTCGGCCTTGGCCGCGAGCGCCTCCACCGTCTCCCCGAGTTCGTCCCGGGTGTGCTGGATCTGCGTGCGCAGTTCATCGGTCGAGAGGCTCCCCGGATCCCTGCTGCTGCCTTGCGGGGAAGTGTTCATCGGTGTGCCCTTTCCTTGATCTCGCGCACGTCGCGCTGCACGCTGCTGATCGTCTCCTGGGGCTTGGGCGGTCCGGCCCGCCGAATACTCTTCTTGCCGGCCGCGCCGAGAATCGCGGCGATCAGGAACAGCACCCCGGTGACGATCAGTGCCGCCGCCCACCACGGCAGGACGAGGGCGAGCGCGATGATCGCGGTGGCGACCAGCGCCTGCAGGGCAAGGACCGCGACCAGGCCGGCGCCACCGAACAGGCCGCCGCCCATGCCGAACCGTTTGCCCTTCTCGCTCATCTCGGCCCGGGCCAGCTGCATCTCTTCCCGCACCAGCTGGGATATCTGCTGCGAGGCACGGCTGACCAGTTCACCCACCGGCTCGTCCGTGGCCGTGCGATGGAAATTGCTCATCGAGTCCACCTCCTGACGGGTCCACGCGCTCCGGTTACCCGAGAAGACGCCGGGCACACAACGGGCAGGAGCCCCGCCCGGTGAAAGGCCGTCGCGGCGGAGCCTGATCAGCGCGGCGTCACCGACCGCGACGGTCCGGCACGGCCCGCGCCGTACAGCGGGTCAGCGAACGGCCACCAGTCGGCCGAAGACGACCACGTTCCCCTCGTAACCGCGGTCCCGGGAGTACGTTCCGCCGCAGGTGATCAGCCGGATCTCCGCCTCCGCCGTGTCCGCGTACACCTGCTCGGCAGGAAAGTCCCGCAGGTCGAACACTTCGACCGCGTACACCGCGAACACCGCCGTGCGCCTGTCGTCGCGCAGCACCTCCACCCGCGTACCCCGCGTGAGCGACCCGAGCGGGTAGAAAACGGCGGGTCCTGCCGCGTCGTCGACATGGCCGACGACGACCGAGGTGCCGCGCTCCCCGGGCGTCGCGGCGCCGGAGTACCAGCCGGCCACATCCGCCCGTGCCGCCGACGGCACGCTCACCCAGCCGTTCCTGTCGAGCCCGACGGGCGTCAGAGGTGCCTCGATGCCCGCCTCTGGTACGGAGACACGACGCGGCGTCGAGCGCGGCAGCGGGTCCGGGGCGGGCGGCAGCGCCGTCGAGCCGTTCCGCGCCGTGGACGCGGCGGACACGGCCGACTCGGGGGCTGTGCGGGACTCGGCCGGCCCGGGGGACGCGGCCGAGGCGCCGGCCGCGGACGGCTGGGGCGGACCGCCGTACGGCCCTCCGGTGCCGTTGCCCACCAGGAACACGCCGAACAGCAGGACACACAGAAGCGTGCACCAGGGACCGCGCTTCGAGGGCGGCGGGGACATGGGCTCCGTTCCCCTCAGACGCCCTCGCCCGAACGGCGCCGCAGCAGGAACACGCCCCCGCCGACCGCGCACGCGACAAGAGTCCAGCCGGCGACCGACCTTGCGGGACCGGGTTCGGTGAAGCTGCCGCCGGTACCGGCGTGGGCCCCGCCGTCCGGCTTCACGGTTCCGGGCCGGTGGGTCCCGCCGGAGCCACCCGCGATGGTGAGCGGGGCGTGTCCCTTCTCGCCCTTGCAGTCGAAGGTGACGTCGTACTCGGCGCCCGGCTTGGCGTTCTCGTCGACCTTTGCCGTGGCGGGCCGCCCGTCGTGGACGGTGACGGTCTCGAAGACCCCGGACGAGACGGTCACCTTCTTCGCCGGGCACTCGGTGGCGGTGAGGGTGACCGTGCCGCCCGGTTCGACCGTCGAGGGGGAGACGGAGAAGGCGAACGAAGTGATGCCGCCGCCCTCCTCCGCGTGGGCCGCCGCGGCCGGGGCGAGGAGCGCGACGGCACCGGCGAGGGACAGGAACGCGAGCGGTATGGCACGCATGGTCGGTTCTCCGGGTTCCCGAGGGCAGTCGCGCGGGGGATCCGCGGATGTCGGGACGTGCACCTCGACGGGAACGACGCTAGGAGCGGCCCCTTGGCCCTGCCACTTCAAGGGGGCCGAAGGCGGACCGGGTTCCCGGCCGTGGACGAGCGCCGGACCCGGCGCCGGGCAGGGTGGTCGGACGCGGCGCGGACGTGGCCTTGGGGCAGGGTGCCGGACGGGCGCGGCCTGGCGCCGGGCAGGGTGCCGGGCGCGTCGGTGCCGAGCGGGCTGCGCCGCCTACTCGGTGTCGGCCGGCTCCGGCACGTCGCGGGTGCCCAGACGGAGGTGCTCGATGTGGTAGACGGCCTCGTCGAGCAGCTGGGCGACGTGGTTGTCGTAGAGGCTGTACTCGATCCGCCGGCCCTGACGGGTGCCGGAGACCAGGCTGAGCGCCCGCAGCAGCCGCAGTTGGTGGGAGACGGCGGACTGCTCCATCTCGACCGCCTCCGCCAGCTCGGTCACTCCGCACGGCCCCTGGCGCAGCCGCGTGAGGATCATGAGGCGGGACGGTGTCGCGAGGGCCTGGAGGGTGGCGGCGATGGTCGCCGCGGAGTCCGCGTCCAGATGCGCGGCCGGGGTGGTCCCGCCGCTGACTCCGTGTCCCATGGTGCACATCGTAGCCGCGCGACAAAGCAACGGATGAAGACCTCTTCATGTGTTCCGCTATGGTGGTCGGGTTCCGTCCACACCCCGTGCCGGAACCCGAAGAAGAGGTGTGCTCCCGATGGTTCCTCCGACGTCACCGACGTCCCCGACCGCCACGCCGGTGCGCGACGCCACCACCGCACGGCCGGCCGTGACGCCCGGGGCCGCACCGGGCAGACGACGCACCCGGATGCTCGCGCTCCCCGAGGTCCGCTGGGCCGCCCTGTCCGCCGTCGCGTTCCTGTGCGCCCTGCCCCTCGACCTCGGTGGCGCCCCGGCCTGGGCGTGGGGCCCGCTCTACGCCCTCTGCTACGCGGCCGGCGGCTGGGAGCCCGGCCTGGAAGGACTACGCGCCCTGCGCGAGAAGACCCTCGACGTGGACCTGCTCATGGTCGTGGCAGCCGTCGGCGCCGCCGCCATCGGGCAGTTCCTCGACGGCGGGTTGCTGATCGTCATCTTCGCCGTGTCGGGCGCGCTGGAGGCCCTCGCGACCCGCCGCACCGCCGACTCGGTCAGCGGTCTCCTCGACCTCGCCCCGGCGCAGGCCCTGCGCCTGACGGACGGCGCCGAGGAGGTCGTGCCCGTGTCCGACCTGCGGGTGGGGGACACCGTCCTGGTGCGGCCCGGAGAGCGCTTGCCCGCGGACGGGACCGTGCTCGAGGGCGCGAGCGAGGTCGACCAGGCGACCATCACGGGCGAGCCGCTCCCCGTCGACCGCTTCCCCGGCCACACCGTCTTCGCCGGCACCCTCAACGGCACCGGCTCGCTGCGCGTGCGCGTCGACGCGGACGCGGCCGGGTCCGTGATCGCGCGGATCGTGGCGATGGTCGAGGAGGCCAGCGCCACCAAGGCGCCCACCCAGCTGTTCATCGAGAAGATCGAACAGCGGTACTCCACCGGGGTCGTGGCCGCCACCGTCGCGCTGCTGGCCGTGCCGCTCGCCTTCGGAGCCGACTTCACCAGCACGTTGCTGCGGGCCATGACGTTCATGATCGTCGCATCGCCGTGCGCCGTCGTACTGGCCACCATGCCGCCGCTGCTGTCCGCGATCGCCAACGCCGGACGCCACGGCGTCCTCGTCAAGTCCGCCGTGGCCATGGAGTCCCTGGCCTCCGTCACCCGCGTGGCGCTCGACAAGACCGGCACCCTCACCGAAGGCGCGCCCCGCCTCGCGGAAGTACGGCTGCTGCCCGACGGCGGCCTCGACGAGGACACGGTGCTCACGCTCGCTGCCGCGGCCGAACACCACAGCGAGCACCCGCTCGGCCGTGCCGTGGTCGCGGCGGCACGCGAACGCGGTCTGCGGCTGCCGGAGGCGCGGCAGTTCGAGTCGGCTCCCGGGCGAGGCGTTTCCGCGCGCGTCTCCGGCCGCGCGCTACGCGTCGGCAGCCCCGCCGCACTGCTCACCGGCGAAAGCGCGGAGGTCACGGCGCTGGAGGCCGACGGCCGCACGGCCGTCGTGGTGGAGGTGGACGGCAGGCCCGTCGCCGTGCTGGCCGTCGAGGACCGGCTCAGGCACGGCGCCCCGGAGGCCGTCGCGGCCCTCGCCCGGCTCACCGGCGCGGGACCGACTCTGCTCACGGGCGACAACCCGCAGGCGGCCGCCCGGGTGGCGGGCGAGGTCGGCATCACGGACGTCCGGGCCGCGCTGCTGCCGCAGGACAAGGTCGCGGCGGTACAGGAGTGGGAACGGGCGGGCTACAGGGTGCTCGTCGTCGGCGACGGCGTCAACGACGCGCCCGCGCTGGCCGCCGCGACCGCCGGTGTCGCGATGGGCAGGGCGGGCTCCGACCTGGCCCTGGAGAGCGCGGACGCCGTGGTGGTGCGCGACGAGGCGGCCGCGGTGCCCGCCGTCGTGGCGCTGTCGCGGCGTGCCCGCCGGCTGGTCGTGCAGAACCTGGTGATCGCATCCGTGTGCATCGGCGTGCTGGTGGTCTGGGACCTGGCCTGGCACCTGCCGCTGCCGCTCGGAGTGGCCGGCCACGAGGGCTCCACCGTGCTCGTGGGCCTCAACGGCCTGCGGCTCCTGCGCGAGTCGGCGTGGCGTCGGGCGGCGCAGGCCTGACCCGGGGTGGGCGGAGTGGGTGAGCGCGTGCGCGGGTGAGCGCTCTCCCGCGTGCCGGGCCCTGGCGCCGGAGACGTTCCGGCCCCGCGAGGTGGGGCGGGCGTCCGGGCCGGCTGCCGGGCCCGGCGATAGGCCCGGCGTCCGGGCCCGGCGGTAGGCACGGCTTCCAGCTCCGCGTCCGGTCCCGCTTCGGGCCCGTGTCCGGTCCCGCTTCGGGCCCGTGTCCGGTCCCGCTTCGGGCCCGCGCCCGGTCCCGCTTCGGGCCCGCGCCCGGCCCGGCGGCGGGCCGCGCAGCCTGATCGCAGCCCCCAGACGCAGACGCGGGCACCTGGTTGGGTGAGCGCTCTCCCGGGCGCCCCGCCCCGCCCGTAACAAGCTGTTGCAAGCCGCTGACCGGTCCGCCGACCAGGCCGCTGACCTGCGGTGACCAGCGCCGCGTCGGTCGGCGCCCGATCTCCCCACGCCCACCCCCAGGGCCGCGGTCAACCAGCCGTATCGGGCCCGTCGCGATCGAGTGCCGCTCGGATCTGAGCGAGCCACTCCGTGCCCAGCCGGCGCCCGTTAGGGAGTCGGTCGTCCCGGTCCCAGCGCCACGTCGTGATCATCGCCAGCACGAGGATCCGGCACTCGCGGAGCACGTTTTGATCGACACCCGGATAATGCTCGCCGACTTCTTCCGGCGCGTGGGCGAGGTCGAATTCCACGGGTCCACGGCAGCACGTCTCAAGGTCGATGAACAGCAGCCCGTTCTTCGTGGCGAGCACATTGCCCGGGTGCGGCTCGCCGTGCAGCAGTTGCTCGGCGCCGCCGCGCTCGCCGATCGCTCGGCTCAGGTTTCGTAACGTGTCGGCGAGCAGCTCCCGGTCCGCGTCGGCGAGCAACGGAGTGCGGTCACGATCGGCCACGAGTCGTTGCGCCTGCTCGACCCGATCCGTGAAGTGCGGCGCAGGGACGTCGAGTTTGCGCATGCCTGCATGCAGCCGCTCGAGCGCATCGGCGTAGTCGGCAGGTGGGACCTCTTGAGCGGTCCCGGGGTCGTAGTAGGTCCACAGCGTGACGACGAAGCCGTCGCGCTCGTGGACGCGTGGCTCCACCCGAGGCTCGAGAACAGCCACCGGGCACCCGGCCTCGGACAGCCCCTGGGCAAGGTCGACCTCGAACTGTGCGACCTGATGCGCCGCAGGTGCCACTCGGGCCAGGACGTCACAGGGCAGCAGACGCAGAGTGAGCTTGTTCGAGTCGTGAAGGACGATCGCGTCGTCGACCGTCAGGTCGAGTGACGAGGCGATCGACATGGCCGCGGCCACCGCGCGCGGTACCTCTGACGCTTGCACCGTCGCCTGGTCCTTTCTCCCTCGAGTCTCCCTCGAGCGCTGCCACAACTCTCCTGGCGGTGCGGCCTGCCACCATATGAAGCTGTCGACGCCACAGCCGCCGTGGTCCGCGAGCACGGCCAGGACCGGTGCAGCACGGCCGGAACCGGTCCAGCACGGCCGGAACCGGTCCAGCACGGCCGGAACCCGTGCGGCACGGCCGGAACCCGTGCGGCACGGTCAGAACCAGTGCAGGCAGTGCGGGGGACGGTCGGCGCGGAAGAGGGCGTCAGCGAGGGCGGCCGCGTCCGGGTTGTGGGCCCGGATGTGTCCGGCACGTACGAGGGTGCTCGGGGTGGTGCCGCCGAGGTAGACCGAGCCCAGGTCCCTCACGTCCAACGACAGGTCGGGCTCCCGGTCCGTCGGGACGCATTCGGCCTTGCTGTCGCGGACGGTGAGCAGGTAGCGGCCGTGTTCGCCGAGGAACGGGTCGTGGACGTCGAGGACGAGCTCGCCGTCCGTGAACCAGCCCCGCGCGGTCAGCGCACGCGGGACGTCCAGCAACCGCACCCAGAGCCAGTCGGTGTCGCTCACCTGGGCGGCGCGGAAGTCCGCGAACTGATGGCGCAGCGGGTGCCCGGGCGGGAGATGCTTGAACACGACCTCGGTGACCAGGTCGTGCCGGAGCACGAACCGGGCCAGGGCCGTGAAGGCGGCGTCGTCGGTGGCGACGGTCTCGTCGACCGTCAGGGTGCCGGACTCGACCGAGTAGGCGGCGTACCCGTCCGGGACACCGTCGGCGTCCCGGTGGAGGGCGATGTAGCGCGGCGCCGGCGAGACCGGGGGCTGGCCCGCGCCCGAGGCCCACCAGCGGTGCGGCCGGGACAGCGCGCCGGGCTGTGCGCGGCGGTACCGGTCGTAGACCTCCTCCAGGATGTCGACGCACTCGGCACGCCGCAGCACCTCGACCGAGCCCGTGTCCGGTCCGGTCGCCGGGGCGTCGGCCGTTGCGCGCGCCCGGGGGAGGGCGAAGGCAGCTTCGTGGCACGGCACCGTCATCCGCTGCGTGTAAGTCGCCGGTCCGTAGCCGAACCGGCCGTAGATCAGCGCCTCGGAGGCGAGCAGCACGGAGAGGAATTCCCCCCGGCCCCGCAGCTCGGTGAGCTGATGCCGCATCATCGCGCTGAGCACGCCCTGGCGGCGGTGCGAGGGCAGGACGCCGACGGCGGTCACCCCGGAGGCCGGGACGACGGTCTCACCGGGCAGGGTGAGCTCGAAGGAGTACGCGCCGGCGGTGCCGACGGGCCGCCCGTCCGCAGCTTCGGCGAACAGGTTGCGGCCCATTTCGAGCGCCGACCACCAGACCCCGCCGCCGTCATCCGCCGGGGTTTCCGGGAAGCGTCCGAACGCGACATGAAGCGTGTCGACGAACAGGCCGAGATCCTCGTCGGTCGTGGGACGGATCTTCATCGCTGCTGCCTCCCCGGATACGGGCACCACGGATCATGGTGTCCCCGCCACAGTGCAGCGCCGGCCCGTGGCCCGGTCAAGCGAATAACGCCCGGGCCAGGGGCCGTTCACGGCGCCGCCCGGTCAGACCCAGGGCTGCCCGGCTCCCTCAGAGGTGGTCGCGGGGCAGTGTCTCGTTCCATGTGCGGGAGAAGACCCGCCGGTCGTTCTCGTAGCCGTCCAGAGTGGCGTCGACGAAGAACTCGGTCTCGCTCGACGTCAGCGCGGTACGGGTCTCCACCCGCACGTCCCAGTCGTCCCGGCGGAAGTGCATGGTCCAGGCGCTCTCCCCGCTCACCGACGTGAAGTCGTCGGCGACCGCGCTGTACTTCTCGTACGCCCGCAGGCCCACGTCGAGGCCGATGTCGTCGTAGCGCACCATGCCGCGGTCCTTGACGATCTCGAGCGCGGACCGGTAGCCGACCAGGTCCCGGGTGACCTCCCAGCGCTGTTCAGGGGGCGTGAGCCGGGTGGTGGTGAGGGGCTCTGTGCCCTCGGGCTCGTCGAACGGACGCTGGGGGAGGTGGTCGGGCGCGCTCGCCGGCCGCAGCGGCAGCGTCAGGCTGCTGGTGCCCTCGTAGACGCTCAGCAGCACCGGGCGGGGCGGTGGCCAGGCGAGCGGCCAGTAGGAGGTGGACAGCGACAGCCGGATGCGGTGGCCGGGCGGGAAGGCCTGTGCCACGCCGTTGAGTTGGACGGTGGCCCGGTAGCGGGCGCCCGGTTCCAGCGGCTCCGGCACTCCCGTCCCCTCACGGTGGGTGAGGTTGAGCAGGCCGTAGGTGACGCGGGTGGCGCTGCCGTCGGGGGCCACGTCCGACAGCCGTGCGGCGACCATGGCGACCGGTTCGCTCACCGACAGGTCCAGTTCCACGCTGGGGGATCCGAGGATCTCGACGCGTTCGGTGAGGGCGTCGGTCTCGAAGACCAGGGAGCCGCCGTCCTCCTCCCGCTGGTCGTAGGGCAGGTCCGGCGGGGCGTTGTAGGAGGCCCATTTGCCGGCGAACTGCCCGACGGACAGCGGCGACTGCACGGTCATGGCGTCCTTGCTCGAGGTCGCCTCACCGGGAGCGCCGATGCGGTGCCGGCTGAGGGGATGGGCGGTCGGCTCGACATGCGGCGACGGCCAGGCGGGTTCGCCCACCCAGCGGCCGGGCCGGGACTCGTACGAGGTGGAGGGCGGCACGCTGTCCTGCATCCAGGTCCGGAGCATCGGCCCCTCCATGACCCCGTTGTCGATGCCCTTGAGCCAGTGGTCCCACCAGGCGACGACCTCTTGCAGGTAGCCGATGGCAGGGCCCGGCTCGCCGAGGTGGGGATACTTGTGCGACCACGGGCCGATCAGGCCCTTGCGCGGCACGTCCAGGTTCCCCAGCAGACGCGTCACCGCGTTGGAATAGCCGTCCGCCCAGCCGCTGGAAGCCAGCACGGGGCACTGTACGGCCTGGTAGTCCTCGCAGACCGACGCGTGCTGCCAGTACGCGTCGCGGCGCTGGTGACTCAGCCACGCAAGCGCCCACGGGCGGGTGTTCTCCAGGCGTTCGTGCCACATCTCGCGCCAGCGCTCGCCGACGACGGCGGGGTCCGGCGGGCAGGTGGCGTAGGCGAACATGGTGCCGGCCTCTGCCAGGTTGTCCGACAGCAGGGCACCGCCCATGTAGTGCATGTCGTCGGCGTACCGGTCGTCGGTGAAGGACGCGATGACGATGGCGCGCAGGCTCGGCGGCCGGCGGGCGGCGACCTGGAGGGCGGCGAACGCGCCCCAGGAGATGCCCATCATGCCGGTGTTCCCGTCGCACCAGGGCTGCTCCGACAGCCACGCGAGGATCTCCTCGGCGTCGCTCTGCTCCCGCTCCAGGTACTCGTCCGCCAGCACCCCTTCCGACTCGCCGGTGCCCCGCAGGTCGACCCGGACGCAGGCGTAGCCGTGACCGGCGATGTACGGGTGGTGCACGGAGTCGCGTACCGAGGACAGGTCCCGCTTGCGGTACGGGATGTACTCCAGCACGGCCGGTACCGGCTCGGCGTCGGAGGAGACGGGACGCCAGATCCGGGCCGACAGGCAGACGCCGTCGGACATGGGGACGGCGACGTGCTCCTCTTCGGTTGTCGCGTGGGGCAGGTTGCTCACATAACGCATACGGCCGGCCCTCTCCCTCCTTTTTCAGGCTCGGCTGGGCGGCTGCCCAGGATGCTGTCCGGCACACCGGTCCGACCGGACCGGGGCTGCCTCAGGCGTTCTTCCGGTCGTCGCCGTGGCCGTCACCGTCGGGAGCGGGCCGGGAGAAGGTCAGGTTCAAGGCGGCCACGCAGCGGTCGTACTTGTCGCGCAGGTCCTCTTCGCTGTCGCCGCCGGTGAAGATGTGGGCCAGTTCGAAGCTGTAGCTGTCCTGCTCGTGCATTTGCGACAACTGCTGGCCCTCCTCGGGCACCATGTCGATCCGCACGCCCGGGATCTCCCGCTCGATACGCCTCAGGTCGGCGTCCGAGGGCACGTCGTGCACGACACCGTCGGCGAACCACCGGTAGTACCACTTGGCCGCCGTCTTGTAGCGACCGGCGCCGTCGGGCAGCTCGGGGTTCTTGCCGAGGGCGAGGCTGAGCATGCAGTGGTGGTTGGGCACACCGTCGACGTACTCGAACAGTTCGGCGTGCGACTGGGAGTGCCGGGGGTTGATCTCCAGCAGGTTGATCGCATCGGTCCGCGGGTCGTAGAAGTACTCGATGCTGAACGTGGCCGCGTCCATACCTATCTGCCGTATCACTCGCTCGGAGACCTCGTGCAGCCGCCGCACGACGGGCTCGGGGAGCGTGGAGGGGTACTGGTGGCGCAGGAAGGACGAGCTGTCGGGATAGTTGATGGAGTCCAGTGCGCCGTAGACGGTGACCTCGCCGTGGTGGACGTAGCCCTCGACCGCGACCTGGATGCCGGACAGCGCCTCCTCCGCGAGACACACCTGGCCCCCGACGCCCTGCATCTCCGGCGGCAGGTCCAGCCGGTCGAGGATGTACTGGAACGGGCGGCCGACGCGGGCGACGCCCTGGCGGATCTCGTCCACGGCCGCGCGGAACTCCTCCTCGTTCTTCACACCGAAGGCGAGTTCCGACGAGTACGACAGCGCGGGCTTGAGCCACATCGGGAAACGGACACCCTCGGGCGGGCGCGGATCCTGCGACTCCAGGTCGACCCGCCCGAAGCGCGGGTGCTCCTCCACGACCTTCTGCTGCTCCAGGCGGCTCCAGTACTTGTGCTCGCACTTGACGACCGACTCGAGAGAGGTGCTGCGGGTGCCGTATCGCTCGCTCAGGATCGGTACGAGTGTGCTCACGGGGAAGTCCCAGTACCCGACGATCGCGTCGATGGTTCCGTCGAACGCGTCCAGGATGCCTTCCGCCTTCTCCAGCAGCGCGGGCACCGACACCTCGCCGACCTGTAGTTCCTGCGTGGTCAGGAGCGGGTGGAAGCGGTACTCGCGGGCATCGGGCACGCTGTGCAAGGTGTCCAGATTGGCGTCGTCCAGACCGATCACGAAAATGTTCTTCTTGGGCACTGACTCTCCTCTGTTCGGCGAAGACCGCTGCTCATCGGGGATGTCCCCCGGCTACCCGCCGCCCCGCGCGACATGCGGCACGTGTCCGGCCCGCCCGGTGCGGGGGCAGGGCGGCCGGCGACCACCGGATCCGGTCGTGGAGGATCCGGGACGGCCTCGTCGAGGTCCACGTCGTCGATGCGGGAGAGCCGGCGCCGGGGGACGCCGGCGACCGGACCGGGCGCCAGGGACTCGATCAACGGCAGGGGCAGCGGGGTGAGTACGCAATCGCCTCGCGCATGAGCCGCCGCGCGATCTACCCTCGCGGCCATGACGTCACACGACGCGCCTGAAGGCTCCCGGATCGCTCCCGATGGTGCCGGGCCGGTGATCCGGCAAGAAACCGCTGACGATCACCGAGATGTGCGCGAGGTTCATACGCGCGCCTTCGGTGACAGCGATCGGGTTCCCGGGCTCGTGGAAGCACTGCGCGTCGCGGAGGCCGCATTGGCGCCGATGTCCTTTGTCGCTGTCGTCGACGGCCGGGTCGTCGGGCATGTCCTGCTGAGCGCGACGCGGTTGGACGCTCCGCGCCGGATCGTGGACGTCCTGTCGCTGTCACCGCTGGGCGTGGTCCCGGAGTTCCAGCGTCAGGGCATCGGTACGCAGCTCATCGCCCATGCCCTCGAGGCGGCCGACAGCCAGGGTGTGCCGTTGGTGTTCCTGGAGGGTTCGCCGCGCTACTACGGCACGCGCGGCTTCGAGGCTGCCGGCGCCGTGGGCTTTCGTTCGCCGTCGCTGCGCATCCCTGAAGCCGCGTTTCAGGTCGCCCGGTTGTCCGCTCACGAGCCGTGGATGACGGGCACCTTCGTCTATTCAGAGGCCTTTTGGGCCTTCGACTGCGTCGGCCTGCGCGACCCCGAGGTCTGAGGGGATACCCGACTCGACCTGATCTCCAGGGCCGTCCTCAACCGCGAACATCGTCGTCGGGGCGGACGAGGCAGGCGTAGTCACGCTGTGACAGCGGCGCGGCCGGCCTCGCTTGTATCCCCCTGTCCGCGCTGCCAGGGCCTCCAGTGCTCTGTCACACGGTCGGACACCGCGGACGAAAACGCAGCAATCCGGACTGAATCGCCCTGCGGGGCGTAGGGTCGGCGCGTGGAGGGATCGAAGCGACTCAGTGCCGACGACGCCCGGCTCCTGGAGCTCGAGTCGGTGGCGATCGCCGGTCATACGCTGAAGATGGTCCTGCTCGAGCCGGCCGGCACCCCGCTCGACCTCGATCGACTGCGTGAAAGCGTCGACGCGAGACTCGCGGCCGGCTCCCGCGGCCGCGAACGCGTGGCGCTCCCCGCCGCCCACTGGGTCGCCGACGACGAGTTCGACATCGCCGCCCACGTCCGCCGCCGGGACGGCACCGCGGGGATCGACGAGCGTGGCGTCTGGGCGGTGGCCGGTGAGCTGATGTCCGAACGGCTCGATCACCGCCGCCCGTTGTGGGCGTTCGACGTCCTCGGTCCGCTCGCCGACGGCCGCGAGGCGGTCGTCGCGCGCATCCACCACGCGATGGCCGACGGGATCAGCTGCCTGCGCTTCCTCGACGACGTCATGTGGGAGCCGTCGGGCGACGCGCCGTCGCCGCCTCGCGCGGCTGCCGTGCCCGCGGCGGGCGGACCGCCGGGTCACGAGTTGCGCCGTCTTCCCGCGACGCTCCTGCGCGAGCTGGGCCACCGTGCGGGGGACTCGGTGCTCGACCGGAGGATCGGCGCAGCGCGCGAGCTCGCGTTCACCACCGCGCCGCTTGCCGAGCTGAAGGCGATCGGCGCTTCGCGACCCGGCAGGGCCACGGTCAACGACGTCCTGCTCGCGTCGGTCTCCGGCGCCCTGCGTGCCTGGCTCACGGGCGCCGGTGAACGCGTCGGCAGACTCAGGGCCCAGGTGCCCGTCAGCCTCCACCACCGCGACGAGGGCCCGGCCGACCTGGGCAACCGCGACTCGTTCCTGAACGTCGACCTGCCGCTCGCCGAGCCCGATCCGCTGGCCCGCCTCGACCGGATCAGCACCGGAACGGCCGTCCGCAAGGCCGCCGGTGACGCCCAGGAGCTCTACGACCTCTTCCACGCCCTCGCCCGCTGTCCGCCGCTCGAGCGCGCCGTCGAACGCGTCACCGCGGGCCCGCACGGGTTCAGCCTCTCGATCTCCGACGTGCCGGGTCCGCGCGGGGCGCTCGCGGTGACCGGCCGCCCGGTCGAGAAGCTGTACTCGGTCGCCGAACCGGCGCAGCGCCACGCGCTCCGGGTCTCGGCGATCTCCTACGCGGGCACGGTCGGCGTGGGCATCTGCACCGATCCCGGGGCGCTGCCAGGGATCACCGGGCTCGCCGACGCGATCAGCGGCTCGATCGACGAACTCCGGCGGGCCGCGATCGGCTAGCGCCCGCGTGGTCGTGCCCGGCGAGCGCCGGTCCCGTCGCACGCGCTCCGTCCAGGGCCGCGCCAGGGAAGAAGCGTGTCACCCCCCCGCGTGCACCCCGCTGGACGGGAAGCCCGAGCCACGCACTCGAGCGCGCACGCGGCCCGACGCACCGGAGCGCACGCGGCCCCGGGCGACTCGTCGCGTTCCGCGGATCAGCGGTGGGGGAACCTGTCGTGGTGCGAATGCCGCCCGCGGTGGTCGTCGTGCCCGTCGCGGCCTTCACGCCCTTCGTGGCCTTCACGCCCTTCGTCCCTGTGGTGGTCCTCGCGTTCGCGCCGCCCGGAAGCGATCCCGACGGTGTCGCAGTAGATCACCGGCCCCGGCGACGTGGTCGGTACGGAGCCGTCGGCCGGGATGCCCTCGGTCTCCACGACCAGCAGACGCAGCGGCCCCCCGCGTCGCGCGGACGGAACCGGCACCTGGCCCGTGTAGAAGGGCCGGGTGGCGGACTCCGCGTCGATCGAGGTCAGTTCGGTGACGGTGTCCTCGACGTCGACCCAGCCCAGATCCTCGTCCGTGACGGCGCCGTGGCGGCGCTGCAGCGTGGCGGTGATCCGCGGCGGCAGCGAACCGGTGGGGTCCCAGGAAGGGCCGGTGACACTGACGTCCAGCGACTCCCCGGTCCGCACGCGCAGTTCCCGGTCCGGCAGGGTGCGCACCAGGTCGGCGAGGACGACCGGCGACATCTCGGCCCCGGGGACGGCGTCCGGCTGGTATCGGACCAGGGCGAGCCGGACGAAGGGCAGACAGGCGTCCTTGGTGTCCAGTTCCAGATCGCAGAACCAGCGGCCGCCCTCCACGCTGTCGTCGAACTGCGGGGCGAAGCCCATGACCGTGACGGTGAGCGGACCGGAGGGCGTGGCCAGGGGGAGGGGCGGGGACTGTCGCACCGCGTTGGTGAACACCTCGGGGGTCGGGGCGACGACCGGCGCGGAGCGGTGCACGGGGTCGCGGCCCATCAGGGTGACGTGGGCGTCCCGTACCGATGCCGGGTCGCCCCCGGGAGGCTCGCCGAGGACCACTCCGAGCAGTTCGCCGTCTCCGGAGGAGAACCAGGGACGCCCCAGGTACACCCGTATCCCGCCGCCGCGCCGGCGGTGGACGACGGCATCGAGTGCGTCGCTGTCCTCCTCGAGCGCGAGGGTGGGTATGCAGTACAGCACCCGCGGCGCCGTCGGGGGCGCGCTGCTCGGCACCGAGTGTTCCGCCGCCTCGCCCTGCACGGTCAGCGCGTTGTGGCCGGGTGCGGCGAACTGCGGGGGGAAGTAGTCGCCGAACCTGCTGCCGGCCAGCGGGCGGTAGCGCACCGTCCGGTGCTTGGTGTCGCCGAACTCGTGCTTCTCCGGTACGGGTGGGATCTTGCCCCCGCTCGCCTTCGACCTCTCCTCCGCCGCCTGGGTGCTGAAGGTCAGGACGCCGTTCCGGAGCAGGGACGGCTCGGCCTCCGGGACCCCTTCACGGCTCACCCCCGCCGTCAGGAGGCCGAACACCGGGACGGCCGTCGTGCGGGTGTCGCGGCCGGTGGGACCGGCGTCCGTCACCTCGGTCCACTCCGCGACCACGTCGATCCGGTCCGTACTGGCCTCGTCCAGCGCGACGGTGCCGGCGAGATGCTCGGCCGTCGCACCGGAGGCGCGCGGGGTCGCCAGATCCGTCAATTGCAGCACCGGTGCCCGCAACGGCTGTTGTACCGCGTGGACGAGCGTCAAATCCTGCCAGGGCGTGAACATCCAGTGCCGGCCGGCCGCGGCGACTTCCAGGGCGTGGTCGGCTCTGCGTACCTCTTCGGCCTGCCTGGCCGCCGCCTCCTCCTCCGTCTCCGGCGCGAGTCGCGGCGGTGGCTGCGGGATCTCCCGGCACCAGGAGGCCATACCCATGACGTCCTCGTCGAAGTCGATCAGGGAGCACATCCGGACGGGAGCCACGACGCCTTTCGGCAGTGACACCGTCAGCACCCGTGACGCCTCGTCGAAGTGGGGCGGAGCGTTCCCTTCTGCCAGCCGCAGCCTGAACGACTCGGGCCGGTGCCAGACCTCGCCGCCCCAGCGGACCGTGAACGGCTCGCCCGGAGGCGTCCCCGGCAGGTCCAGGAAGACGGCTCCGATGGACAGCGGATCGGGAAGGTAGGGCAGTTGGACACGCTCGCCCGTGTGCAGGGCGGTCCTCGCCGGGTGCTCGGGGTCCGCCGCCGGCGACCGGACGGTTTCCAGCTGTACGTTCGGCTGGGACGGGTCGTCGAGCGACCCGCTCTCCCGCGCGGCCAGTTCGTAGACCGTGTCCTGGACGGCCTGATCGGTGGAGCCGACGGCCGCGTCCAGCAACCCGTGCCACTCGACGCACTGCAACGACGCCTTCGGTGCCACCACATGGCGTTCGTCGGTCCCGTGATACGGGACGTGGCCCTCCGCGGTGACCAGCGGCGACCGGTTGAACTCCGCGGCGTACTCCTCGGCGGTCCTGCCCGTGTGGTCGGCCGTGGGCGGGGGACCGGCGCCGTCCGCCGGGCCGGCCTCGCAGTCGACGGTGAAGCCGCCCTTGCGCCCGAGCTCCGTGAGGGACCGGCAGCCGGGGTTGCCGTCGGCGTCCCGCCCGGTGAAGCCCTGGGCGCGCTGCTCGGCGGCGTACGCGGCCCTGGTGTGCTCCCCGAAGACGCCGTCCGCGCCGCCGACCAGGCTGTGTCCCAGGGCCATCAGGGCCTCTTGGACGGTGCGTACGTCGTCGTTGGTGTTGCCGAACCGGACACGGGCCAGGGAGACCGGCACCTCGGCGCCCGCGCCGTCCGGGGGAGCGGCAGGGGGCGGCCCGGCTCCGGGGCTGCTCCGGATCACCATCCGGAATGCGGAGGTGCCTTCCCCTGGAGGCACCCGGAGCGCCACGGCGGGCGCCGGAACGGCCTCGTAGCGGTGGAAGACCAGCAGTCCTTCACCGGGGAGTGCCAGGTCCTTCCCGTCCATGAGCGCGTCGGCCTCGGTCACGTCCGGGCCGTTGCCCGCCAGATCGACGGTGCGCAGCCGCACCCGGTACCGGCGGCCGAAGCGCAGCCTCGGCAGCGTGCCGGGCCGCACCTTGGCGGTGATCTCCAGCGGCAGCGCGGTCGCCGCCTTGTTGGCGACCTCCACCGGCCTGTTGGGAGGTATGTGGTCCTCGACCGAACCGTTGTCGATGTCCAGGACCAGGCCGGCGGGGAGCGGACAGCGACCATCCCTCCCAGGTGACGATCTGCTCGGGCACATAGAGGCGGGAGTCGGGGGCATCGGACGGCGGGGCGGCCAGGTTGGCCTGGAAGAAGCCCTCGTCGGAGGCCGTGAGCAGGAGCGGTCCGCCGTCCGGCCGCCGGTACTCCACCTCGCGCTCGTGCAGCGAGAACCACCGCTGCCGCTCCTCGTCCCAGATGTCCATCCGGTGGCCGCGGACCAGGTCCTGGGCGACCAGTTCCGGAGCGGCGGGGCGCGGTGGTGCCTCCGGAGCGGCGGGGCCCGGCGCCGCGGGGTCCACCGGGTGTTCCCGGGCGACGACCGCCGTGAAGGCCCCGTCGTGCTCCGCGGCCTTCACGAACTCCTCGTCGAGGCTTCCCAGGCGGCCGTCCCGGACCAGTGAGAGCCCTTGGGTGCGCACGGGGAACAGTCCGGTGCCTGCCGAGGACGTCTGCATCATCTTGAGCGCAGCGCCGTCGATGTCGGCCTGCTCGACGGAGAACTTCGACTCGGGCAGCGCCACCACGCCCCGGGCCGGTGACGCCAGCGGGTCGGCGGCGGTGAGGGAGCGCGCCCCGGGGACGAAGGCACGGCGGTCGGGAAGGAGCACGTACCGGGTGCGCGGGGACACGTCGTACGAGTCCTTCCGCCGGGCGGGGGTCCAGTGCGGAGTGACGCTCAGGAACCGCTCGCCCGAGGAGGCGGGCAGCCGGTCGGCGGGCAGGACGAAGTCCAGGACCAGGCCGAGGCGCCGGAGCAGCGCCGGGTGGTCGCCCAGTGAAGTGAGCATCTGGTGGAAGTCGACTTCGGGCAACGCGGGAGGTGGCGGGGAGGTGTCCGTGCCGGCGACCCCTACCGTCTTCCTGACCTGGTGGAATTCCATCATTTCGTTCATCGCCGCGGCCATGGAACCGTCCTGCGGGGCGGTGTCACCGGTTGCCGCGGCGATACTCTCGACGCCCTCGACGCCCGTCGCCGCTGCGGCACGCAGCGGGCGCATCGCCTCCTCCGCCGCGGGCAGCGCCTCGGGCGAGGCCTTGGCCGCCTCGGCGTAGACGGTCCTGGTGGCTCGGCCGACGCCCCGGGCGGAGTAGGTGCGGAAGTCCCGCTGCCGCGCGTCCTCGAAAACATAGGGCTCCACCGGGGTGTCCCCCCGGAAGAGAGACGTCCACAACTCGGTTTCGGGCGGCGGGCCTTGGGGCTCCATCGGGGGTGCGACGGGCACGGGGGGCGCGGAGGCGTCGTCTGCGGTGGCGAACTCGAACTTGGCGGCCTTGGCCCGTTCCGGCCAGGTGACGAGGTCGGGGAAGTGGTCCAGGGTGGTGCTGCGGTTCCCAGCCCCGGCGTCCTCTTCGCCCGCCGTCACCAGCCGGGGGGCGACGAACACCGACACCCGGACCTGGCTGCCGTCGTCGGAGAACCCGGCAGGGAGAACGGTCAGGTTGATGTGCTGTTCGAACGGCATGCTCGTCTCCCACGGGTGTCACGGGGCGAACGCCAGGCAGTAGTCCCGCCAGTGGCCGGGCCGGACGCAATCGGTGAAAGTGGGGTCGCCCGGCGCGCCGGAGAAGCTCCGCTCCAGGCGGAGCTGAACGGACTTGCTGAAGAAGGCGATCCGTACGCTGACCGTCAGGGTGCCCCTGCCGCGGACCACCGACTGGCCGCCCACCTTCTCCCACGAGAGCTCGAGGTAGAACTCTACGGACACCGTGACGATTCCCAGCACGGACAGAAAGCCGTTGCACCGCAGATATCCGCCGAGGAACACGCCGTCCCCCTCGAGGGCGAAGCGGATGCCCGCCATGATCGACACACCGCCGCTCGCGACGCCGAGGTTCAGTGCCGCGTTGCCGCCGAATTCCAGAGCGCCCTCGATCTGCTTCACGCCCTCCGCGTCCACCAGCATCGAGAAGTAGCCGCCGCCGCCGAACAGGGAGACGGTGACGTTGAAGGGGTGCTGGCGCTCGGAGACGGAGAAGCGGAACGAGACGGGCCGGGCGTCGAAGGGAACCGAGAGCTCGGCCGAGAGCGAGACGTTCGACAGGGTGAAGACACCGAGACCGATGGCCGGGAGCGCCAGTTCGTAGCCGGCACGGATGCCGGACGGCTGGACGTCCACGTAGGCGCCGCTGCCGAAGGCGTCGGCCGGAAGGGCGCTGCGAAGGGTGTTGATGAATTCCAGCTCTTTCTTGAACCGCAGTTCCAGCCCGCTCGCCGACACGTCGGGCTTCTTCCCCGGGCCGGTGCTGAACGTCAGATCGGCGATCTCCACCTCGGCGACACCGGCGAACTTCAGCGCGAAGTTGGTCAGTCTGCCCTGCACGGTGGCCTTGTCGACGGCGTCCTTCGAACGGATGGTCCGTGCGTCCAGGGTCAGCGCGGCGTGCGACACGTCGAGGATGTCCTGGCCACCCTGCGGCTGTTTCAGCAAGGGCTTCCACACGTAGCGCAGCTCCTTGCCCTGTCCGTCCGCGAGGTCGCGGACGCGCAGCACGGGCGCCGGCAGCAGGCCGTCGGGCGCGCGCAGAAGGGCCTCGATCTGCTCGTCGCCCAACTGCCGCAGTGTCCCGAGGCTGTTCTTGTCGATGCCGCCCAGGATGCGGTCGAGGTCGATGAAGCCGAGCAGCTTGGCGCCCGCGAACGCCGCCTGGATCGTCTCGACGGGGAGAGCGTCGACGACTTCCCCGGTGGCCGGGTCCGCCTTGAACACATCGGGGACGACCCCCGCCTGACTGGTGATCACCTTGACCGCCGCGTTGGGACTCGCCACGCCTCCGGCCTTCTCCGCCCCGAAGGTGAGACCGACCGCCTCGACCAGATCCAGGTACGCGCCCGCCGGGTGCTTCTCCATGGTCTGACGGAGATAGGTGTCGTTGAAGTGGACAGGGAGGTCACCCGCGTTCGGGGTGAACTGCTCGACGGCGGGGACGCGTACCTTCGCGGCGGACACATAGGGCATGCCGACCACGAAGCGGTGGCCGGCCGGATCCGGGACACCGAGTCCGAAGGACAGGGCGCCGACCGCGTGGCTGGTGCTGCCGGGCGCGCCGGCGGGTGGCTGCGCCATCGCCATGACCTGGCCGCCGAGTGGCCGGCTGAGGCGGCCCTCCAGCTGCGGGCCGGGTGCGTACAGTGCGGCCAACTTCGCCCCGACCTCCGGCGTTCCGTCGGGCACGAACACCAGAGGCAGCTTGAAGCTGACCTTCCGTCCCTCGCAGTCCGTGCCGATCAAGGTGAACTCGTGGTCGCTGCCGGAGTTCTGCAGACATACCCAGAACGGGCTGTCGGCAGGGGGCTGCTGGATCAGCGGTGTGACGCGGTCGGTGATGCGCAGTGCGCGGAAGGGCATCTCGCGGCCGCCGTGCTTGAAACCGGTGTCGGCTCCGTACTGGACCTCCGGCTGCTTGACGATGATGCGGTGCTCCTGCTGCAGGTAGGCCACGATTCCGTCGTCCGGGCGGGCGACGAACACCCGCTTGCACTCCTTCACGTGCTGAGCCTCGTGGCCCGTGCTCAGGCGCCCGCGAGTGACCACACGGACGAACTGGTCACGCCCCAGGCCGGTGATGTGGTCGTACGTCACCAGATTTGGGAAGTGCCGCCCCGCCTGCTGGAACCGGACCGCTTCGGACCCCAACGGGGCCTCCCAGGCACCCCGAAGGTGCGCCGAGGCGCCCATGGGCGTGACGATGAACTGCTCGGCGTGCAGCGGCGCGCTGGGAACCACGAGAGGCGGACCGCCGCCGGGGCCTGTCAGCTCGACCCGGCCGGTGAGCGTGACGAGGTCCTCCAGATTCTCGGCGGTGAGCAGCCCGGCGGGGGGAGGCCCGCCCCGGTCCGAGGGTGTTGCGAAGGCCCGCAGCATCACCTCGTCGTCCCGGTCGTTGTGCAGCCGCGCGTGCCACAGCGCGGCCCTGCCCGCCGCCAGTTGCGGCTCCGGGTTCCCCACCCAGTCCACGGGCTCGTCGTAGGTGAGCAGCAACCGCGTGGGGAACTCGATGACCGAACGGGGGATGCCCTGGAAGATTGTCGTACCCGGGGTGTCCGGAACCTGCAGGCCGGCCGGCACGGTCATCGGCACCAGCCGCGCCCAGTCGAGCAATGAGGAGAGTGACAGTTCCAGACCGTCGATGTCGGCGGGCACGGAGAAGGCGAGGTGGGTCGGACCCGCTGTGAAGGCCTTCATGGGCGCGAGGGCGGTGGTGACGGTGTCCAGCGACGGAGGGATCTCCTCCAGCACGTGCTGCGGCGGCAGCCCGAAGAGGACGAGCGTCGGCTCGGCCGGATCCTTGCGTACGAGGCGGTGACCGTCGAACTTCAGGTTCACCAGGGTGATGTCGACGACGAGCATGTCCGCCGGGCGCACCACTCGGAACGGCCCTTCCGCGGACGCCGCGTCGTCCGGCGGCGGGCCCTGCGGCCGGTCGGGTCGATCCGGGCTCCCGGGGCCGTGATCCGGGTGCCGGTCGGGGCCGTGGTCGGGCCGGTGGTCGGGACGCCGGCGGTCCCCTCGGCCGTCACGACCCTCACGCGAGCCCTCCCGCGAACCGAAGCGCCGCCCCCCGCCTTGTCCCCTGTCCTGCCCCCCGCCGCGGCCTTCGCCACCGAGGTTCCGCACCTCCTGCCAGAGCTTTCGGCCAACAGGAAGGGGGGTGTCGGTAGACATGAGGAACGCCTCACCGGATCGTGAAGGTTTGCAGGCGGTGCTCTCACCTCCCTTCCATGCTCACTCCGATGGGGGATCCCCGCCACCGCTCGGAGCGATCCGCACGGGACGGAGTCCGGGTCCGACCTGACCGGACCCGGACTCCGCGATCGGGGCTGCTACTTCTCGAACGTGTCCTTGAGGTGGACCGGATAGTAGATCGGCGCGCGCCCCTGGCCCCCTATGCCGCCGACGGGATCCACGTCGGGCTTGTCGCCCGTGGCGATCTTCATTCCGATGCTCAGGGGCAGATTGGTCCTAGAGCCGCTGTTCTGGGAGTACGCCGGCTCGTAGAACGTGTGGCCGTTGTTCTTGATGGCGAGGACACGCGTGATGATCATCGCGTGGTCGATCTTGCCGTCCGCCGCGCCGTAAGGGTCCCAGTCCGCGAACAGCAGATCACCCTTCTCCAGTGACCACACGTCCTGGTTGTCCCCGGTGGGGTCGTCCGGCGGCCAGGTGCGCAGCCGCTCCCCACGCTTGTCGTTGATCGCGTAGGTCCACAGCCGGTAGGCGACGGACCAGGTGGTCGAAGGTCCCCTGGGGCCGAACAGGTCATTCGTCCAGGTGTTGTCGTCGTCCTTGTTCCACCCGCCCGCCTTCTCCCAGCCGCCGGCGTGGAGCGACTGGGAGACGAAGTTGGCGCAGTTGTTGTCGAACGTCTCGTAGTCCGGGTTGTGGTTTTCCACCCAGGCCGTTCTCTGTCTGCCCGTCGCGTCGGTGAACGTGTACGGAGTCTGCTTCGACCATTTCTGGGCGTACGCCGCGGCGGCGTCACGGTCGTACGTGCCCGTGTCGAGCACGCTCACATCGCCCTTGCCCTCGCCCGCGTCCGTGGCCCGGGCCTTGTTCGCGTCCGACGGCAGAGGCAGGTCCCCGAGGTCGATGGGCGGCCCGGACTCTTCGGACTCGGTGCTCGGGACCGGCGCATAAAAGACGTCCGTGATGCGCCAGGTCTTCTTCTCGCGCTCCAACGTCACCGTGTACGTGTCGTGGAGGCTGGATTCACCGATATCGTCGTTGTTCCAGTTGAGGACGGTGCCCGCGGTGAGGGTCACGGTCGCGGTGCGCCCGCGGAACCTGACCCGGCTGTCCTGGCCGAAACCGGTCAGCACCTTCGTGGCCCGCAGCCCGTTCTCGTCCTCGGCCTCGTTCGCCACGGTGGCGGGGACCGCGGCGAACCTCGCGGGCTGTGCGGCGAGCGCGCCGCCGTTCGCCCTGAGCGCGGACAGCGCGGTGCTCGACTCCGCGGGGTCCAGCCAGCCCCTGTCGCGTGCCTCGAAGTAGTCGTACACGACGCTCATCACACGCGCCTTCCGGCCGTGCAGGCCGAGGCCCGACTCGACCTGCAGCGAGGCCGTGTCGTCACCGGCGGCTCCCGCCGGAGCGGCCGGTGCCATCAGCGCCCCCGCCACACCGAGCACGACCGTGCTCGTGATCGCTCTCTTGCGAAGTCCCATGTCCTGCCCTCCTTGTCCGTCTCCCGACCGGAGAAGGAAACGGGACAGGCGGTGAGGATCTCGCTCCCCCCGTGTCCGTCCCCCGTTCACGGCCGAGCGCACGGCTGCGCGACGGCGAAGGCCGTCGCTGTGAATCCCCGCGCCTGTTCGCCCCTTGAGCTTCTCCGAGGCGGGCACGGCCGGACAGGGCGTTTCACCGAGCCCGAAAAGGCCAGCCCACCCACGGGGAACGGAATGCTCCGTTTCCGCGTCACCGACCCGCGGGCCCGGCCGGGACCCGCGTCGTGGTCCGCACCGGACCCGCTGCGCAGGACGGCAACCGGCCGGTGGGCGGGTTCACGGGCGGTAGGACAGGGTCGTCATCATGCCGGACTCCGAGTGGTAGATGTTGTGGCAGTGGAGCATCCACAGGCCGGGATTGTCGGCGTCGAAGTCGAGGACGAGTTTGTTGTGGGGCAGGACGGTGGCGGTGTCCTTGCGGGCGCCGCGGGAGTCGATGCCGGCGAGGGCGTAGGTGTGGCCGTGGAGATGGACGGGGTGCCACATGTCGGTCGCGTTGACGACGACGAGGCGTACGCGTTCGCCGCGTTCGATGTGGTGGACGCGGTCGGCCGAGTAGGGGCGGTGGTCGATGCCCCAGTCGTAGTCCTTCATGCCGCCGGTAAGGGTGAGTTTGAGGATCCGGTCGGGCCTGCGCCGGTCGAGTTCGACGGATTCGTGGGGCCGGAGCCGGCGCGCCGAGGGCAGTACGTCGCGCCACAGTTCGGCGGGCCTGACGGTGGGCCCGGGCAGTGCGCCCTTCGCCGTGCGCAGGACGGCCATCGCGGCGCCGTTCTTGCCTTCGGCGAGTGCGGTGAGCGGGAAGACGCCGTCCTTCGCCGTGATCAGTACGTCGTAACGCTCGCCCATGCCGAGGAGCAGCGAGTCGGTCCGGTGGTGGCGCACCGGGAAGCCGTCGCTGTGGGTGATCGTCATCCGGTGGCCACCGAGCGCCACACGGAACGGCGTCTCGGCACCCGCGTTGATGATGCGCAGCCGGATCCGGTCGCCGGGTCGGGCCCTGAACTGGGCCGGGTCGTCGGCCGTACGTCCGTTGACCAGGTAGTGCGGGTAGGCGACGTCTCCGGCGTGGCCGCCGAGCAACGGGCTCGTGGCGCCCGTCATCAGCCGGCCGGGCCCCTTCCCCCACTCGGGAGCGGGTGAGGCGTCGTCCCGCTCCGGCGCCCGGGCCGCCGGCGGACCGTACCCGGCCGCGACTCCTCCCGAGGGCTTCGAGGGGGCGGGCCCTGACCGGCCGGACCGGTGCTTGTGCGCGGAGCCGTGGCCCATGGCGGGCTTGCCCTTGCGGAGCTGGTCGAAGACGTCCTCGGGGGTGGAGCCGTCGACCCCGTCGATCCAGTCGTCCAGCAGGACGATCCACTCCGCGTCGTAGGCGAGGGGCTCGTTGGGGTCGTCCACGATCAGCGGCGCGTACATCCCCCGGTCGATCTGCAGGCCGAGGTGCGGATGGAACCAGTACGTGCCTGGGTGCGGGGCCCGGAAGCGGTAGGTGAACGAGCCGCCCGGCCTGATGGGCGGCTGCGTCACCTCGGGCACGCCGTCCATCTCGTTGCGCAGGGCGATGCCGTGCCAGTGCACCGTGGTGGGTTCCGACAGATGGTTGGCGAGCGTCAGCTCGAGCGTGTCGCCGGCGGTGATCCGCACCTCCTCGCCCGGCAGTTCGCCGTTGTACGTCGAGGTCCTGACGGTGCGTCCGCCGCCGATCCCCACGGTGGCCGGGGTGGCCGTGAAGCTGAGACCACGGAGCTTGCCTTCGGGGCTGGGGGTCCATGTGGGCCGGAGCTTCTTGCCGTCCGCGATGCCGGAGCCTCTGGTACCGGGGTCCGTCGCCTCACGTCCGGCGCCGCCCGCCCGGTCCGCGCCGCTGCCCGAACAGGCAGTGGACAGCGCGGATCCCGCCGCGGCGATCCCGGCGCCGAGCACGGCGCGCCGGGTCGGAGAGGCCGGACGGGTCTGATCCTGGCTGTACATGGTCCTCCGTCGGTCGGATCCGCGGGGTCCCGTCCCGGCCGAGGGGGACGGCGCCCCGGGCGGGGCCAGACGCGGCAGGAACCAGCATGGAGCATTATGTCGGAAACATCCGGTAACTGCGTGGCAACGGCCGAGGTCAGCGCCGCGAAAGTCGGCCCGGCAGCGCGAGGATGAAGTGCCGCACCCCGAGTGGCACAAGCAGACGGGGTGTCACCGGCCTTTCACGGGCGCCGCGCTGCTCCTGACCGACAGCCGGGAGAGAGCGTGGCCCGCCGGACCGGACGTAGTCTGCGGGCTGTGACGGTGAGATACGTGGTGGACGGCAGCCGGGTCAGGACGCTGGAGGACTTCTGGCAGGTCGCCGGCGAGAGCATCGGCTGCGGCGGCTACTTCGGCCGTAACCTCGATGCCTTCGCCGACTGCCTCCGCGGCGGCTTCGGGACACCGGACGACGGCGACTTCGAGATCGAGTGGCGCGATCACGAAGCCTCCCGCCGGAACCTCGGGCACCACGAGACCGCTCGGCAGCTCGAGATGTGGCTCGCCCGCTGTCATCCGACGAACAGGGACCGCATGGCGGCCAGGCTCTCGGAGGCCCGCGCCGGACGAGGCCCCACCCTCTTCGACCAGCTGGTCGAGACCATCGAGGAAGAGCTTCCCGGCGGGCTGCGCCTCCGGTAGCAGCCGGGCACGACGACGGCGGGAGCATAGAGCGGCCTCTACGGCCGCTCCGCCGGCACGGGCCGAAGTGCGGGCCACCGAGCGAGCATTCGCCCGCGCATGGCGGTACTGAGGCCGCTCACGCCGCGCAGAGAGGGGTCGTCGGCCGTCATCCGGCCGACGACCCCGAGCCGGTGGACGAGCCGCTGCCGGGCTGTCGCCGTGCCCCACGTCCAGTCCCGGCCCGGCATCCGGGCCAGGTGGTCGGTGCCGTCGCGGCGTGCCCTTTCCACCAGCGCGTCGCCGCGGAGCAGCCAGCCGGCGCACGCGTCGGTGAGTCCGTCCCGGATTTCCGAGCCGGTCGCACTCCGCCACTCCTCGCGGTACGCGCTCTCCGCCCGTTCCAGCAGCGGCTCCGATGCCGAAGTGACACACCAGCAGGTCGGGAAGCCGATGCGCAGGTAGGCGAGTTCCATCAGGCCGCTGCCCAGTGACGCCTGCTCGAAGTCGATGAACCTGACCCCCGAGGCGGTGTGGAGGTCATTACCGGGACAGGGGTCCCCGTGGAGAAGGGCTGCCTGCCCGGGTGCCCGGCCGAGCCGGTTCACCAGGTCGTCGAGTTCGCCGGACACGCCAGGAGCGACAGGGACCTCCAGCGCGTCGGCCAGCCTGAGGAAGGACGTGACATCCGCCTGGGTCGGACCCTGCCACCGGGGCAGCACCTCGGCGTCCTCGGGGCGGGCGGTGGCATGCAGCCGTGCCAACGCGGCGGCGTGGTCGACGATCCAGTCCCAGGCCGGGCGTCGGTGATCCAGGTGCTCCAGCACCAGGACCCGCTCGCCGGGATCGGTTCCCAGCAGCGTGGGCACCACGGGGGGTTCGGCCCGGGTGGCGAGCCGCAGGGCCGCCACCTCGCGGGCGTAGCGCTCGTCGGCGTCAGGACCGCCGACGATCTGCTTCACCACCGCCGTCGTCCCCGGCAGCTCCACGCGCCACACGCGCGAACGAGGGCTGCTGTCCAGTGTGCGGGAGCGCCCGGGCGCTCCCAGCTCGGCCCGTAACCCGTCCCCGAACGGCAGTCGTGACGACATGGGTTCATCCTTCCACGCGGTCGGCGAGCGGGCGGCGGGGCGTGCACAACCGGCTGTCCCGCGGCCCGCCGCCGGGAAACCGCCACCCCGCGGCGAGAGCCGGGGCGCCAGGGCCCGGGCCCTGGCGCCTGAATGCCCGCCGGACTTGACGTCCGGAGGCACGCCCGCAGCCGTGAAACCGAGATGCCCGCTGAGGCGTCGGTCGGGTACCGTGCGGGCCATGTCGAGCCCTGAGTCGGACGAGGTGGGGGCTTTCGGTCACGCCGTCAGCCCCCTGCACCCCTGAGTTCGTGATTCTGCCGTCCCGCCGTGTTCCGCGGCCGGACGAGTGCGCCCTCGGGCTGACCGCGGTGACGAGACGACCTTCTCGTGCCTCTCCTCACCTCGGAGCCACTCGATGCCTCTTCCGCTGTACCTCCTTGCCCTGGCCGCCTTCGCCATGGGCACCTCGGAGTTCATGCTCGCCGGCCTCCTGCCGGACATCGCCTCCGACCTCGGTGTCACCATCGGGACAGCCGGCACCCTCACCACCGCCTTCGCGACGGGAATGATCGTCGGAGCCCCGCTCATGGCCGGGCTCGCCCGCAACCGGCCAGGACGCTCGAGCCTGCTCGGTTTCGTCCTCGTGTTCGCAGCGGCCCACGTCGTGGGCGCTGTCACCCCGAGCTTCCCCGTCCTGCTCGCGACCCGGGTGGTCGCGGCGCTCGCGAACGCCGGCTTCCTTGCCGTGGCGCTGACGACCGCCGCCACATTGGTCGCTCCCGACAAGAAGGGACGCGCACTCGCGGTGCTGCTGTCCGGCACCACCCTGGCCGTGATCGCCGGTGTCCCGGGCGGATCGCTACTCGGCGCACTGCTCGGCTGGCGCGCCACCTTCTGGGCCGTCGCCGCTCTCTGTCTGCCCGCGGCCATCGGCGTCCTCACGAGGATCCCGGCGCTCCCCGTGCACCAGGGCGCGGCCGGCGGGCCGGCCCTGCGAGCGGAGCTCGCCCGGCTCACAAGCCCCCGGTTGCTCCTGGTCATGCTGCTCGGCGCGCTGGTGAACGCGGCGACCTTCGCGAGCTTCACCTTCCTCGCGCCCGTGGTGACCGGCACCGCCGAGCTGGGCGAACTGTGGGTGCCGGTCACCCTGGTGCTCTTCGGCGTCGGTGCGTACGCCGGGGTCACCGTCGCCGGACGGCTGTCCGACCGGCATCCCGGCCCGGTCGTCGCGGTCGGCGGTCCGCTGCTGCTCATCGGCTGGCCCGCCCTGGCCGTGCTGGCCCACAGGCCGGTCGCCCTGCTCACCCTGGTGTTCGTCCTGGGCGCGCTCTCGTTCGCGCTGGGCAGCACGCTGATCGCCCGGGTCCTGTACGAGGCCGCGGGAGCCCCCACCATGGCCGGCTCCTACGCGACCGCCGCACTCAACGTCGGGGCTGCAGCCGGTCCCCTCGTCGCCGCGACCACACTCGGCACCGCGGCCGGGGACCTCGGGCCGCTGTGGGCGAGCGGACTCCTCGTCCTGGTCGCCCTCCTCGTCGCCGTCCCGCTGCGCGGCGTGATCACGGCCGGCCGGAGCAGCGAGGTGCTCCAGTGACGCACGGAGAAGCCCCGGACCGGCCCCATGACGCGCGTGGTCGACGACACGGCGAACCGGGTCGCGAGAGGGAAGCAGCGCGGCCGGGCGGGGCTCCACCCCCCGCCCGCGTCAGAACTGCACCCCGTCGTGCCCGGGCGTCGTGGCCCGCCGTGTCCACGCCGCCAGGGCCTCCGGCGTGCGCGGCCCCTCGTCGAAGGCGCCCAGCAGCCCATGGGCGCGCAGCACCTCCGTGACCGCCGTGCCCCACGGCCTGCGCAGCCGCGCCGAGTCCAACAGGTCCTGGTCGGCGAGGAGTTCCGCGACCGGACCGGTGCGCAGGCCGCCCGGTGCGAGCACGGCGGCGTCGTCGGCCCAGCGCAGCGCCAGGTCGACGTCGTGCGTCGCCATCACGACCGTCGTCCCGGACGCGCGCAGCCGGCCGAGGACCTCGAGCAGCCTCTCCTGGCCGTGCGGGTCGAGTCCGGCGGTCGGTTCGTCCAGGACGAGCACCCTCGGCCGCATCGCCACGGCGCCCGCGATCGCGGCCCGTTTGCGCTGGCCGTACGAGAGGAGGTGCGTCGGCCGGTCCCGCAGCGCCGTGATGTCCATCGCGGCCAGCGCCTCGTCCACCCGGGCCCGTACCTCGTCCTCCGCGAGGCCGAGGTTCATCGGACCGAACGACACGTCCTGCTCGACCGACGCGGCGAAGAGCTGGTCGTCGGGGTCCTGCACGACCAACTGCACCGTCGTGCGGAGCCGGGTCAGCCCGGCCCGGTCGTACGTCACCGGCTCACCCCGCAGACGCAGCAGGCCCGTCGCGGGCCGCAGCCCGCCGCTCAGCAGCCGCAGCAGGGTCGTCTTGCCGCTGCCGTTGCGTCCCAGCAGCGCGGTGGAGCGGCCCTCCGCGAGGCCGAGACCGACGCCGTCGAGCACGGCGGGCCCGTCCTCGTACGAGTAACCCGCGTCGACGAGCTCCACGACGGCGCCCGCGGGGGAGTGGTTCATGGCAGATACCTTTCGAGCACGAGGGTGAGGGCGACGATCCCGGCCAGCAGCGCGGCGACCATGGCGAGGAACGGCCGCGACACCGTCGCCCGCGGTACCAGCACCCGCAGCGTGCCGTCGTAACCGCGGCCCGCTAGTCCGGCCTGCAGTCGCTCCGCCCGGTCGAAGGCGCGCACGAAGGCGGTCGCGCCGAGGCCGGCCAGCGACCGCCATGCGGCCGCCCTGCTCGCATGGCCGAGCCGGGCGGCCTGCGCCTGGCGGATGTTGGCGACGGCGTCCAGCAGCAGAAAGCTGATCCGGTACATCACCAGGGCCACGTCCACCACGGCCGGCGGCACGCCCGCGCGGACCAGCCGGGGCAGCACGTCGGACACCGGTGTCGTGAACGCGAACAGCAGCACGCCCAGCGACGCGGCGGAGGTGCGCAGCAGCAGCCGAGCGGCGTCGCCCGGCCCGTCGGGCGCAAAGGCCACCATGCCCTCCGGACCGCCCACCGCGAACAGCAGCGGTACGGCTCCGGTGACACAGAACCCGAGCGGGATGCGGAACGCCCGCCACAGTTGGCTCCGTGGCACGCCGGCCGGGCCGAGCAGGATCGCGACCGTCGCGGCGGCGACGAGGACGGCGCCCGGCCAGGGCGGCAGACAGACGGCCGTGACGGTCAGACCGAGGCCCAGGACGGCTTTCTCGCAGGGGTGGCGGCGGCGCCAGCGACTGCTGTGCGCCGCCGCGTCGATCGGCAGCATCGGCGGCTACGGCGCCGTCGCCGCGGTGTCCGTGCCCTCGCCGCGCGACCTTGCGCCCGAGGGGTCCGGTGCCGGGTCGTCCGGCGTGATGTCCCCGTCCCGTCGGGCCGCGGCCCGCTCCTCGCCCTGCCGACGGCCCCTGCGCAGGCCGAAGTAGTAGGCCAGGACGCCCGCGCCGAGCGCCGCCTGGAGGGAGAACAGGGCCGACTCGACCTCGCCGGACGGCGGTTCGTACAGCGGGGTGAACCACGGCTCGTAGTCCGGCTCGAGTTCCGTGATCGCCGCCTCCGCCTCGCCGTCGGCGCCGGTGAACGGCTCCTCCTTGTGGTCCCCGAGCCCCAGGACGAGCGGCAGTACGGCCAGCGCCGCGACGGCGAGCAGCAGCAGGGTGTTGATCCTCGCGTTACGGCTCATCGGGCCGACGCCTCCTTCTTCGCACCCGTGACCAGCACACCGAGCCTGGTCAGTTCACCCTTGCTGGAACGGCTCAGCAGCCGCATCACCAGAACGGTGAGCAGCCCTTCACTGACCGCCAGCGGAAGCTGCGTGACGGCGAAGATGCCGCCGAACTTCGCCAGGGCGCCGGGGATGCCGCTGCCCGGATCGGGGAAGGCCAGCGCCAACTGCACGCTGGTGACGCAGTACGTGGACAGGTCGGCGACGAACGCGCCGAAGAACACACTCACCATCAGCGGCACGTCGAACCGGCGCAGCAGCCGGTACACCCCGTATCCCGCCCACGGCCCGACCACCGCCATGGAGAAGACGTTCGCGCCCAGCGTGGTGAGGCCGCCGTGGGCCAGCAACAGGGCCTGGAAGAGCAGCGTGATGGTGCCCAGCACCGCCATGATCGGCGGTCTGAACAGAATGGCCCCGAGGCCCGTCCCTGTCGGGTGCGAGCAGCTGCCCGTCACCGACGGGATCTTCAGCGCCGACAGGACGAACGTGAACGCCCCGGACGCGCCGAGCAGCAGGGTCGACTCCGGATTGGACCTGACCTCGCGGTTCAGGGCTCGTACGCCGTGGACGACGAACGGGGCGGATGCGGCGCCCCAGGCGACCGCGTGCAGCGGGGGCAGATACCCCTCGGCTATATGCATGATGTGGGAGACCCTCTCCAGCACCTCGTGGATGGACAACGCACCCTGGCCGGTCTCCTGGCTGACGGGTCATGCCGCCCGGACTCCGCCTTCCCGGGCACCGCGCGTCGCGCGGTGTCCCAGTGGCTCCCCGTGAGGGGGTGGAGCCGGACTTCCCGATCACAGTGGCGAGGGCCGCACCGGTACCGCACCGGTTTCCCGAACACCAAGGCCCCGTGACAGTAATGCGCCGACCAGCGACATCACAAGCCGCGCACGGGCGCACCGGCGGGCGGCAGGGTGAGCCGTTCGCCACACCCGCCGCCGCGCCGCCCCGTCCGTCACTGCTTGCGGTAGCCGTACGCCTCCGCCGCAGCGGCCTCCACCGCGTCCAGATCGCCGCCGGCCGAGGCCGTCACCACGGCCGCGACCGCGCCCTCCACGAACGGCGCGTCCACCAGACGCGTCCCGGTGGGAAGTTCGTCACCCTCGGCCAGCAGCGCCTTGACCGTCAGCACGGCGCTGCCCAGATCGACGAGGACCGCGACGCCCGCACCGGCATCGACCTCCTCCGCCGCGGCGGTGATCAGCTCGGAGCTGGTGCCGAGGCCGCCGTCGGGAGTGCCGCCCGCCGGGGCGACCTGGGCCGTGGCGCCACCCCCGGCGAGCGCCTTGGCCATTTCGGCGACCGCGGTGGCCACCTCCCTGCTGTGCGAGACCAGCACGATGCCCACCGTCTTGCCGTCACCCATCAGGCCGCCCCCTCCGCCGTGTCGGCGAGCGCCGCCAGCAGCAGCGCCGACGAGGTGGCACCCGGGTCCTGATGGCCGATGCTCCGTTCACCGAGGTAGCTCGCCCTGCCCTTGCGGGCCTGCAACGGCACGGTGTCCGACGCCCCCTGCTCAGCCGCCTCGCGGGCCGCCGCGAACGACTCCGTGCTGTCGCCGAGCGCCGCCACCGCGGGCTCGAGGGCGTCCAGCATCGTCTTGTCACCGGCTTTCGCCCCACCGAGCTGTGCCACCGCCGCCACACCGGTCCGCAGGGCCTCTGCCAGCTGCCCCGGCGTCACCTCGGCATCGTCGCCCAGCGCTTTGCCGGTGCGCCGCAGCAGCGTCCCGTACAGAGGGCCCGACGCCCCGCCGACCGTCGACACCAGCTGCCGTCCGGCCAGCATCAGCACGGCGCCCGGCGTCGCCGGGGGCTCCTTCTCCAGCACCGCTGCGACGGCGGTGAACCCCCGCTTGAGGTTGCTGCCGTGGTCCGCGTCGCCGATCGCCGAGTCCAGCTCGGTCAGTCGGTCGGCCTCCCGGTCCACCGAGACGGCGACCGCGGCCAGCCAGCGTCGGAAGAATTCGGCGTCGAGCACAAGCACTCCCTGGGATCGGTCGGTTCGAACGGCGTGATCTCGAGGCTCCGGCCCTCAGCGCCCCCACCGTAGCGCCGGGGTCTGCACCGGCGCGTCCCACAGCCTCAGCAGCTCCTCGTCCACCTGACAGAGGGTCACGGAAGTACCGGCCATGTCGAGGGAGGTCACGTAGTTGCCGACGAGCGTACGGGCCACCGCCACGTCCCGTTCCGCCAGCACCCGCTGCACCTCGGCGTTGAACCCGTACAGCTCCAGCAGCGGCGTCGCGCCCATCCCGTTGACCAGCGCGATCACCGGGCCGGAGGGCCGCAGGTCCTCCAGCACGGCGTCGACGGCGAAGTCGGCGATCTCCCGCGAGGTCATCATGGGGCGGCGCTCCCGGCCCGGTTCACCGTGGATGCCGATGCCCAGCTCCAGCTCGCCGGACGGCAGATCGAAGGTGGGGCCGCCCTTCGACGGTGTGCTGCACGCGCTCAGCGCCACCCCGAAGCTGCGGGACGACTCGTTCACCTGACGGCCGATCGCCTCCACCCGCTCCAGCGGGGCCCGCTCCTCCGCGGCGGCACCCGCGATCTTCTCCACGAACAGGGTCGCCCCGGTGCCGCGCCGCCCTGCCGTGTACAGGCTGTCCGTCACCGCGACGTCGTCGTTGACGAGGACCTTCCCCAGCCGCACGCCCTCGTCCTCGGCGAGTTCCGCCGCCATGTCGAAGTTCAGTACGTCTCCGGTGTAGTTCTTCACGATGAACAGCACGCCCTCGCCGCTGTCGACGGCGGCGGCCGCCCGCACCATCTGGTCGGGCACCGGGCTGGTGAACACCTCCCCGGGACAGGCGCCGTCGAGCATCCCGAACCCGACGAACCCGCCGTGCAGCGGCTCGTGCCCCGAGCCGCCGCCGGAGACGAGCCCCACTTTCCCCGCGACGGGGGCGTCACGCCGCACGATCACCCGGTTCTCCACGTCCACGGCCAGCTCGGGGTGGGCCGCCGCCATCCCGCGGAGCGCGTCCGCGACCACGGTCTCGGGGACATTGATGAGCATCCTCAACGGTTCCTCCTGGGAAAGTTGCCGGCGTGGCCGAGAAGGCGTCCAGTATTCAGCCGTCGTCCCGACAGGTGGACGCCGACCTTTCGAATGTCGTCGATCCGGAAGCGAAAGACCTCCTCGTCGGGTGCCGTTCAGCCGAAGTCGCCGTCCGGCCCGACGATGCAGCCGTCGAGCGAGACGCTCGTCGAACAGGTCACCCTGCGCATCAGAAGTCCTCCTCGTTGACGGCTTCGACAGTACGACCGCCGGACGCCGCGGGACTCGTCGCGACTCGCGAGATCCCTCAGATCTCCCCACCCCAGGTGAAGATCATGCCGAAGGGCGGCGTTCTTCAACGGTCGAGCGCAGGGCCTGGGACGGCCTGCCGCGGGCGACCGTCCGGCAGCGTGGCGGGCCGCCCGCAGGGGTAGGGCACACCCGTCGACGGGCGCTGAGGTGGGGGATGCACATGGATCTGGAGCAGTGGCTCGGTCTGGCGGGCCTGGTGGCCGCCGGTGTCGGCGTCTACTACGCACGGGGGGCGCTCGCTCCCGAAGACGTCGGGGAGTCAAGGCGCTCCTTCGTCAGCGGACGGAAGGACATGAGCGCACGCTTCGGGGAACTGTCCGAGACGGCCGCTGACATCCACGTGCGCGCACGCCCCGCGCTGGAGCGGATCGGGACCTCCGCCCTGCTGTGGGAACCGGCCATGCGCCCGCCGCGGCCGGTCCCGCTGCGGCAGGTGACGCTCGTCTGGCAGGAGAATCCGCCGCCGGCCGACCCTGCTCTGCTCCGGGCGGCCCAGCGGTCCCTGCCGAAGGAGACCAGGTCACAGCGGTATGAGCGGTACTCCTCTGCCCTGGGCGATCTCGCCCGGCCCGCCCTCTTCGAAGACCGCCCGTCCTTCCGTCTGGTGCGGGCCGACTGGTCGCACCCGGACGGGCCCCGTCTGTACTTCGGCGCCGGCCAGTACTTCGACCTCATCGATCAGAACGAGGCCGTCGCCCATGAACTCGCCGAGGCCACGCGACGGGAGCCGGGGCGCCTGCCGTCCCGGGGACGGTTGCCCATGCGCGGCCTCCTCGCTGACGATCCCCTGCTGCTGGCCCGGCGGAAGGTACTTCCGTCCGTCGGCACCCTGACCCTGCGGCGCACGCCCGACGGGCAGGCGTCGTTCTTCCTGCTCAAAAGAGGCAAGGGCAAGGTCGCCACGGGGGAGGAGACGTACGGGCCGCTCCCCGGCGGCATGATCCAGCCCGCCTCCCTGTCGCCCCTCGCACACCGACGGGACCTGTCGCTGTGGCGCGTCATCATGCGCGAGTACAACGAGGAACTGCTCGGGGCTCCGGAGGCGACCGGCGACACCGGCACCGAGGTCGACTACGGCCGGCCCCCGTACAGCCTGCTCGACGCGGCGCTGGACGACGGTTCGCTGCGGATGTGGTGCTTCGGCATGGCACTGGAACCACTGCACCTCGCCGTGTGCGTGTTGACCGTGGCGGTCTTCGAGGCGCGTACCTTCGACACGGTCTTCGCAGAGGCCGTGGAGGAGAACGACGAAGGCAGTGTGATCAGCGGGCGCCGGGCCGACGGCGCCGTGGTGGGACTGCCCTTCACCGAGGCCAGCGTTGCCGACCTCCCCGCGGACCGCATGTCGTCACCTGCGGCGGGACTCCTGCGACTGGCCCTGCAACACCAGGAGATGCTGCTCGCGCCACCCGGCGCCACTCCGGGGTGAGCCGGCCCGGCACGCGCGAGGCGGGGCACGTGAAGCCGAGGATCGTCACGGCCCTGAACCCGGCTGCCGAGCAGGGGACGGGACCGCCCGGTACCCGGTTCCTCGCGAGCGGCCTGCGCGTTGGCCTGAGCCGGACAGGGGCAGGCACGGCAGTCGTGCCGGAGTCCGGGCGCCGCGCTCATCGGCCCGCACCAGGGATGTGCTGCCGCGGTGCGCGCCCGGAGGGACTGTCGGTCGCCGCTGATATACGTGAGCCATGACCGCATTCCGTGACTTCAACTTCAAGCTGCTCGTCGTCGAGCAGCTCATGTACTGGGACAAGACCCTGACCCCGGAGTTCAGCCTGAGGGAGCACATGCGGGCGCGCGGGGTGGAGGACCTCGACGCCTACGTGGAGGAGAAGGAGCTGGAGTACACCGTCCTCGACGAGGCCCGCGCGTACTTCGAGGCCCTGGAGATACCGGCGGAGCTGCTCGCCACCGTCGAGGAGCTGACCTTCGACGGCGGACACCAGGCCTTCATGGAGTGCGCCCCGGTCTGGGACGGCGAGGACGATCTCTTCGACGTGCGCTCCCTCGACGACCTGGACCTCCTGCCGAACCTCAAGCTCTTCACCGGGGCACGCGAGCTGACGCTGACGATCCCGGACGCGGTGGAAGTCCTCGAGGCCAGGGGCATCGCCACACGCTAGGTCCGGTCGCTGTGATCGAGGCCGGTGGATCACGGCCGATGGATCCTGGGCCGGCCCGGTCGGACTTTTGACGCCGAGTCGGTGTTCAGATACCGCTCGGCCGGCGGAACTTCGCCCGGAGCACATCGGTGAAGATGCCGATGGGGTCCTCCCAACCGCCGTCGGTCCAGTCGCCGTTGACGTTGGTGGTGACCACCTGTTCGCCGTCTCGGGAGCCGTAGGTGTAGGACCACGATCCGAAGAGCGCGCCCCCCATGCCCCAGACCGTTTCCCCGCAGGGCAGTCCCACCGAGGAAACGCCGAGGCCGTAGGCGGAGTTGGGGATCCAGCCATGGGTGGGCACCGTGGTGAACATGTCGCGTTGCCGCTCCGGTGGCAGTATCCGGCCCCCGAGCAGGGCGCCGAAGAACCGGTTGAGGTCTCCGGCGGTGGAGATCATGCCGCCGGCTGCCCAGAACATCGATGAGTCGAGCTCGGTCGCGTCGTGGACCGGGGCCCGGGGGCCGGTGCGGAACAACTTCGTGTAGTGCCGGGAGTGCGGCCCGTGGATCGTCGGGTCGCCGCCCTGCGGCAGGTACGTGCCCGTCAGGCCGAGTGGGCGGGAGATCCGCTCCGTGATCTCCTCGGCGAGCGTGCGGCCGGTGACCCGCTCGATGATCAGTCCGGCGAGGACGTAGTTGGTGTTGGAGTACGCCCAGCCCGAACCGGGCGTGAAGGCCGGCTGACGGGATACGGCGATCTGCGCCAGTGACTCGGGGGTGTGTGTCCCGAGGCGGTTCAGCGCTTCCTGGTCATCCGTGTAGTTGAAGATCCCGCTGGTGTGGTTGAGCAGCATCCGGATGCTCACCCGGGCACCGTCGTGATGCGGGCCGTGGACCGTACAGGGCAGCCATTGTTCCGCGGGGTCGTCCAGGCTCAGCCTGCCTTCGGCCGCCAGTTGCAGCACGACGGTGGCCACGAACGTCTTGCTGATGCTGCCGATGCGGAACCGGTCCTGCTGCGAGCGCTTGCGGCCGGTCCGGGTGTCGGCCACTCCCGCGGTCCCGAACCAGTGCCGGTCGCCGTCGCGGACCTCGGCGAGAATGCCGGGAAGACCGCCTCGCGTCACGGCCTGCTCCAGTAAGTGCTGGATCTTCTCGTAGCTCTCGTAGCTCTCGTCGGTCCCGGTCATCGCGGTGCTTGGGGCCGGCGTGGACTCGGATGTCGCGCCTGTGGCCTCGGCCGGCCCGGTGCCCGGTCCGCCGCTGTCCGTACGAGTGGTGTGCTGGTGCACGGAGTGGTCCTCCTTGTCGTGTGTGCTGTGTGGATGACCGCCCGGGCCCTCTTTGCGGCGTGAATCATCGGCCCGCCGGCTCCTGCCAGGGGGCTCGGGGGCCGGCGCGGCGTCTGTTCCGTCGCGCGGATCCAGGACGCTGCGCATCCCGGCTCGGGCAGGCGGCCGCGGTGTGAGACGGCCGCGTCAGCCGTTTCCAGTGGTCAGCGATCCGGGCCGGTGAGCATCCGCCGTGTACGGTCCGCGAGTTCGGCCTGGTCGATACCGGCCAGGGCGAGAGCGCGTGGCACGGTGCCGATCCGGGCCTGGAGGACCCCGAGCAGCAGATGCGCCGACCGCAGGTCCTTCTTGCGGGCGGAGGCGAAGCTCCGGTCCAGTGCGAGTTTGGCGGACGCGCCCATCTTGGGCTCCTGGGAAGCATGGCTCGGCCTGGGAAGGCCATAGGTGGCCGCGGACACCCCGATCATGCTCAGGCTGTGCTCGAACTCCCGGTCCAGTGCCTCGCGGACGGCTGCGCGATCGAGCCCGGCCGAGGCCAGGACCTGCTGAGCGGTGGAGCCCTGATCGGCGGCGAGCGACAACAGGAGATGGTGCGCGTCGATCGTCGCCGATCCGTCCTCGCGGGCTTCGTTCATCGCCCGCACGATGACCGCGTGCAGGTACTTGTCAAACGCGCTCATCGCCGCGCCTCCTCAGTTCGACTCCGGCGGCGATGAGCCGCTTGGCGTGCTTCTTGTGGACGGCCTGGCGGGTGACTCCGAGCGCCTCGGATACCTGCGGCCAGCTCCAGCCCGCCCGCATGGCCTGCTCGACGGCGGCGTCCTCCAGCTGATCGGCCAGGCGCCGCAACGCCAGGACGGCCGCCAGGGCGTCAGCGGGCTCTTGGGGGAGGGGGTTCTCGGCGGCGGGCATGTAAGCAACTGTAGTTGACTAATGGCGATAGTCAACCGGAGTTGCTAAAAAGGGCGGCAGGGCGGGTGGCGCCCCGGGGGAGTCGCGGTCGCGGACGGCGGCGGTCGCGGGCGGCCGACGAGCGGCCGCTCACCGCACCTGGTGCCGAACGGGCGGACGGGCCCTCCGTGTCCGGTCCTGCCTCCGCGCCGCCAGGACGACGAGCGCGCCGGAGACGACACCCGCGAAGTAGGGGGACGGCACAAGCAGTACGCCGCCGACGAGACACCACGCCGCGAGACCCCAGCCGATCCCGGCCGGCACGGCGACCCCGCGGCCGGCAAGGTGCCACACCAAGCAGCCCAGGAGGATCAGGGGCACGGCGAAGCTGCCCGGTCCGGCCCAGAAAGTGACCTGGTTCCGCAGCGTCTCCACGGTCCGATCGGCGCCCCCGTCGGTCAGTGACAGCGGCACGGCCGCCCAAGGCCCGCTGTCCGTCCAGCCGGTGACGTCCCGCCAGGTGAAGAGAGCGAGCAGCGACAGGTGCCCGGTCCCGAGCACGAGCATGATGCCGCTCGCCCAGCGCAGCAGGTTCCTGGTCGCGTTCAGCGGGAGCCCCCTTCACCGTGCGGCGCCGCAAGCTCGTCGCGGTCCCGCCAGGCCTGCTCCCACTTCCGGGTCAGCGCCGGATAGACGATGAGGTACCGGAACGGCGCGATGGCGGTCATGTACAGCCGCCCGAAGCGTCCGTTCGGCTTGACGAGCACGGTCATCCGCAGTTCGTGGTCGCCGTTCGCCCCCCGCACCCAACCGAGGTGCATGACGGTGTGCACGGTCTTGTTGTCCAGCTCGCGAGCGGACTCCGTCGCAAGCTCGTACAGCCCTTTGAGGGGCATGCTGTCGTTGTCCTCGCCCCGGGGGGCGTCGCGGAGATCGGCGGGCAGGCGGTCGCGGAGCGAGGCGACCCGTGAGCCGGCACCCGCCGTCGGATCGTCCCAGCCGAGCAGCGCGCCGAGCCGCCACCGGACGGCGAACAGGAGCCGCACTGGCAAGGGCTGCCTCGCGATCCCGCCGGCCGTGCGCATCGCGGCGAGCATGGTGGGGAAGTCGTCGGGCCCGGCGCCGGGGGTGCGGAACGCCCACACGTCCTCGACGTCGAAGTCGGAAGTTAATTCGTGGATCCGCCTCGGATGCTCGGTGCAGGTGGACTTCGCGAGTCGAGCCACGCTTCGGCCTCTCGTTCTGTACGCAGCCGTATATTTGATCTGTACGGTACCGTACAGATCTCACGACACAACACCCGCCCGAGGACAGGTGAGCAGGTGCCCGCGAACGCCCGGACCCCACGGACCCGCTGGATCGAGGCGGGACTCGACGCCCTCGCCCGAGGCGGCCCGGACGCCGTCCGCGTGGAGGCCCTGGCGGCCGAGATGGGGGTGACGAAGGGCGGCTTCTACGGGTACTTCGACGGTCGTCCCGCGCTGCTCGCCGAGATGCTCGACGAGTGGGAACGCCGTTGCACCGTCGACATCCTCGACCGTGTCGAGTCCGAAGGCGGCGACCCGGCGGACAGGCTCCGGCGTGCCGGCCGGCTCACCTTCTCCGACGACCTCCACCGGATCGATCTCGCGATCCGTGAGTGGGCCCGGCAGGACCCGACGGTCGCGACACGGCTGCGGCGGATCGACAACGTCCGGATGGATTTCCTCCGGGAGGTGTTCGGCAGCTTCATCGCGGACCCCGACGAGGTCGAGGCGCGGAGCACACTGGTCTTCACGCTCGCCATCGGCCGGCACTTCATCGCTGCCGACCACCCCGGACGCACCAGGCGGGAAGCCGTCCAGCTGGCCGGAGAACTCCTCCTGCGGCCCCCGACCGCGAACAGCTGAGGCTGCCGGCCCACGGTCCTGGACCCGGGCCACCGACGTGCTGGGAACGACGCCGCCCACGGTGCGGTACGACGGCACCCGTCGTGCGGTATGCCACCGCCCGCCGTGCGGTACGACGGCGCCTCCCCAGCGGCACGACGGCACCCGCCGTGCGGTACGTCACCGCCTGCCCTGCGGTACGACGGCGCCCGCCGTGCGGTTCGACGGCGCCTGCCGCGCGGTACCGCGGCGTCCGCCGCGAGGAAACGCCACCGCCTGTCGCGCCGTAACGACCGCGGCCGTCCCGGCAGGAACCGGGACGGCCGCGGTCGTCGCCGCCCGTCAGCAGCTCTCGACCCACTGGTGGGAGGAGATGTTGTCGTGCAGGCTCTCGCCGTAACCGCCGCTGTTGAGCCAGCTCTTGTGGCTGAACGTCTCCCACCCGAGCGCGAGGTCCATCCACATGTCGCCCCGGCTCAGGCAGGCCCACGCGCCCTCCTGGTCGATGTCCCAGTAGAGGTTCACGGCGTCGACACCTTCGTAGCCGCGGTTCTCCAGGGAGGTGGCTCTGTTGCGCATCCCTCCGCAGCCCGGCTGGGAAGTCTCCTTCAGTCCGTCCCAGTGGCGGCTGGAGCCCGTCCAGTAACAGTGGTCGCCGCCGCGGTACGCGTGCTCCCAAGCGTGCAGTTGTCCGTCCGCGGCCGCCGCGGCGAGCCGGGGCGCGGCGGCCGGTCCTTCGGCGGCCTGGGCCGACGTGACAGGGAGGGACACGGCCAGAGCGGTCGCCGCAGCGGCGGCGAACAGACGCATTTTCTTCATCTTCTTGCCTCTCGTGATGTGGTTCAGCCTTTTTGAACGATGTCGCGGGCACGACCCAGGGCCCGGTTCTCGAGCACCCTGCGGTCGCCGACCTCGGTGGCGTACTGTGCGTTCACCCGCTTGCGATGGACGCGTTCGAGCGTGAGCGTCCGGGCCGACAGCCCGGAGGAGGCGGCGCACCGGGCCTCTGCCACGGCGGTCCGGATCTCCTCCGTGGCCGTGGCCGTGGCCCCTTCGGCCCCGGAGCGCAGGAAGGTGCGGCGCGACTCGGGCGGCGAGGCGTACGCGTGTCCCTCGGCCCGCATGCACGCGGACCAGCGGGTGACGGCCTCGGCGAACCCCGGGTCTGCGACCACCGCGGATTGCACCTGGATGTCCAGGGCCTCCGTCACCTTCCGCGCCCGGTACCACTTGGGCAGGTCGGTGTAGAGCGAACGCTGCGCCTCCGCCTCGCACCCCCGGTCGCTGTGCCGGACCCTCCCCATGCCGGGGACGTGGGCCTCCAGCCCCACCGGTTCCGGTCCGTTCAACGCGTCCACGGCCGCGGACCTGCGCTCCGGCGAAAGGCCGCGGAAGTAGACCTGGTTGGGGTCGCGGGCGGCGAGGGCCTCCCGGCGGTCCCGGATGCCTCTGCCGTAGCCGTTCTCGGTTGCCCAGGCCTCGTCGTCGACGACGTAGGGGAACAACTCGTCCGCCGACCTGGGCAGCTCCTCTGTGACCCAGAAGGAGAAGCCCTTCTTGCGCATGCAGTCCCGCGTCAGCAGCTTCTCCGCCCGCGCCAGCGTTGCCCGCTCAGCGGCGGTGGTTTCGCGGAGCGCGGACGCCGCCGGCGCGGGGCCGGCCGGGGCGGTGCACGACACCACCACCGGCGCGGCCAGGCACAAGAGAAGGGCCGCCGTCACCGCGCGGCTGCTGCGTCCCGTCATGGTCCCCCCGTTCCGTCGTGTGCGACGACCGGAACGTTAGGTCGGCGGGACCGGCTGCTGTCCTGACGGATGTCAGGGACCGGCCGGCGGCGCGGTGTGTCAGCGTGTGTACGCCCTCAGGTTCGCGAGGACCTCGTCCACATGGGGCTGCACCTGCTGCGGCACACCACCCGTCTCGATGACGGCCTTGTCGCTGGTGCGATAGCCGGCGGCGATGAGGGCGGGCAGGTTCTCGCGCAGTCCGCTCTGCTTGAAGCGCTGGTCCAGCCAGCACGTGAACACGGCCATGGTGGCGATGGCGTCCGGAGGTGACATGTGGTCCTTTAGACCGTCGCCGTCCCCGTCCACAGCCCAGGCCCGGAACACCGCCGGAGTCCACATCGCTATGCCGTGCTCGTCGGTGGCGGGCCGGGACGCCTTGGCGTCGAAGCCGCTCTCGGCCTTCAGCATGGCGGCCAGCAGCGCCGGCGTGACCTCCTCCTCCGTACAGCGCTTGGCGGCGTCGGTGATGGTCTGCCGCAGGGCGACGGGCACGTCCGAGTCGGCGGGAACGGCCCCGGCCACGGCGGCGGACGACGCGGGCGCCTTCGGTTCCCCGGCCGCGCCGTCCCGGCCGGACGGCGGCAGGACCAGCGCCAGGGCGGTGACCGCACCGGCCAGGACGGCACAGCCCGCAAGCAGCACCGCCGGGCGGCGCACCGGCCGGCGGCGAGGCGGGCCGGCGTGCAGAGCGCGGACGCGCCGGGACAGCTCCGCCGCGTCCAGCGCCGCGCGGGAGGCGTGGTCAGGGGCCAGGCACTCGCCGATCAGCTTGCGCCACTCCACCTCCAGGGAATCGTCCAGGCGCAACGGCGCCGAACCGTTCGCGTACGCCTGGGCGGCGAGGGCCCGGGCCCTCGCCGTACCGCCGGGGAAGGGATGGAGACCGCCGGTCAGCACCTGGTGCGCCACCACGCCGAAGGCCCAGATGTCGGCCGTCTGACGGACCGTCGTGCCGCGTACGCCCGTCCGCTCGGACCACCACTCGGGCGGCACGTGGTCCAGCGAGCCGATCGGAGGGATGTAGGCGTGCGTCCCCTCGAGTTCCACGGTGAGGCCGAAGTCGGCGAGCCAGACGGCGTCGCCGCCCCCGAGGAGGATGTTGGCCGGCTTGAGGTCGGCGTGCACCCAGCCGTGGGCGTGCATGTGGGCCAGCCCGGCGGCGACGCCGGCGAGGAGACGCCCGGCGTCGGGCAGGGGCGTCCCGGGCGGGCCGGCCGCGATGAGGTCCTGGAGGCTGCGTTCGGCCCGGTCCATCACCAACGCGGTCACGCCGTCCAGATCGGGCCTGTCCGGGTCGCGCAGCGTGATCACGGCATGGGTGCGCACCAGGTTGGGGTGGTCGGCCTCCTCGCTGAACCGCACCTCCTGGCGCGTCAGTTCCTCCAGGGAGGCCCGCTGCCCGGGGGTGAGCAGGTCGGTGCGCAGGAGCTTCACGGCGGCCGGCGCCCCGTCCGCGATCCGCTCGGCGGCGTGAACGCTTCCCCAACTCCCGGACCCGATCAAACCCTGCACCGTCCAGTCGGCGATCCGGTATCCGGCGGGGATGTCGAGCGGGGGAGGGGTGTGCGGTCGTTCCATCCTCGGCGGGGCCTTTCGGTCAGTGTCTGACGAGTGGGGGGAGCATGCTCAGGTGTTCCTCGCGGACCAGGTCGAAGCGGAGTGCGAGCGAGACGAGCCGCTCCCGCTTGCCGCCGTCCCCCGAGGGGCCGTCCCGCTCCTCGCGCATCCGGAGCTTGGTCGTGACGAGGTAGTCGATGTGGTAGTTGACGGCCGACCGGGTCAGGTCGTGGCAGGAGGGCAGCGGCCGCAGCCGCTCGACGACCCCGCCGACGCCGGGAACGGCCGCGCTCGACGCCGATCGCAGGCGCGGTTCGCACAGGGCCAGCAGGACCAGGAAGTACTTCGCCGTGGGGTTGAGCGAGAACGGAGTGGCGGTCGGTTCCCCGGAGGCGGGATCGCAGCCCGGGTCCGCGTAGGCGTGCTGGGGCGCGAACACCTTGAACTCCACCGGGTCCCCGACCGAGGGCAGGACCACCCGTGACAGCTCGAACGGCACGGGCGCGCCGATCCGCCCGGGGGCGACCTTGATGTGCTCTCCGGCGCCCTCGAGGTTCTCCACGACATAGGTGGCGACGGAGCTGTAGTTGGACAGCCGCCAGTAGTCCTCGACGGCGGTGATCTGCCCCGCGCAGCGCGAGACACCGGGATCGTGCAGGGGGATCGGCAGCGGCGCTCCGGGCGCGCCGCGTCCGAACTCCGCGCTCTGGCCGGGGCTCATGTGGAGCAGACGCGGCTTCGGCGGCGGGTCGTCCGGGCGCCGGCCGGCCGGTTCCGGCAGCTGAACGGTCACAGTGGTCAGGGTGCTCACGTCCGTAGGTGGGCGCACGCCGGGTGCGTGGGCCGGGGTCGGGGCCTGTCGGGACCGCGGTGAGGTGGTGGGGCGGGCGGACGCGGTGTGCGCCGTGCGGACGGGCGGGCTGAGCTCACCCTCCGAACCGGCTGACAGGCGGAGCATGACAATAGCGACCCGCCGCGAGCGGACGCACCACCTCCGCCTGCCTGTGGCGGGGTGCTCGCCGAGCGGCACGGCGTTGCCGGCAGACCCGGATGGTTTCCGCCTGTGGGTTCAACTCCCGGGCGGGCGGCATCCGTTGCGGGTTCCGGACGTCTCCGGCCAACGCCCCGCCGTGGAACAGCGCTGCTGTCCGGCGTCGGCCCGCACGGCGCTCATGAAGGCTCCCCCTCGGCGGCGGCAGTTGGGGCCTCCTGCAAGGGAAAGGCCATCAGGCTCATGCCCACGGGGATCGTTCCCGGCGTGCGCGGCGCGCGTGCGGCGTCGTGGAGGTCGGCCGCGATGCCGGCGAGCTGCCGCCTGGCCGCTTCCCACACCTCCCGTTCCACCCACAGTTCGGCGTCGACGGTCACCCCCTCGCTCTCCGGCGCCCGGCGCACAGCGCGCTCCTGGAGGGTGTGGGCCAGGGTGGCGGCCAGCAACTGGGTCCCGTCGCGCTGGTCGGACAGCGGTGATCCGTGAACGGTGCGGTAGCGGCGCTCGCGACCGCCTCGGCGCGTGCGCTCCTCGGCCAGTTCGACCAGGCCGGCGGCGTCCAGACGCCGCAGGTGTCCGCTGGCCAGGGCGTGCGAGATGTCCAGCTCACGAGAGAGCTCCGCGGCGGACATCGGGCCGGGCCACATGAGCGTGAGCATCCGCAGCCGCAGGGGATGGGCGAGGGCCCTCAGAACGGGGTCTGCATCGGTCACACCGGCAAGTAAAGCGCACGCCGTGATCACGCCTGCGCCGCGCCGGACCATGGCGTTGAGGGCAGGGTCCGATGTACTGACCTCGGATGCGGATGTCTGGACCGGCGGAACGACTCGCTGCGGTACGGGAGTTCCGGCCGGTGGCGTCGGTGGCGTCGGTGGCGTCGGTGGCGTCGGGCGTGCCGGTCGTGCCGGTCGTGCCGGTCGTGCCGGACCGCGATGTCGGGGCTGGCATGATCGTCGGTCATGAATGACTGGTTCACGCAGGCGGGCCATGGCGTGCGGTTCGAATGGGGCCCTGTCGGCGCGTCCCTCCTGGCAGAGGAGGTCGCCTGTCTCGTCGTTGTCGACGTGTTGTCGTTCACCACGTCGGTGACGGTCGCGGTGGAGTCCGGGACGAGGGTCTTTCCCCACCGCTGGCGTGACGAGACCGCTGCCGTGTTCGCCGATCACGTGGGTGCCGCCCTGGCCGTGGGCCGGAGCGCGGCCACCGAGGCGTCGCCGTGGTCGCTTTCGCCCGCTGCGTTGCGGCGTGCCCCCGCCACTCCTCGCCTGGTGCTTCCCTCACCCAACGGATCGACCATCGCCGCGACGGCCGATGGCTGCACCGTGGTCGCCGGATGTCTGCGGAACGCAACTGCGGTCGGGCGATGGGTCGCGGGTCAAGGCTATGGAACGGTTGAGCGGCCCGTGGTGGTGATCGCCTCGGGCGAGCACTGGCCCGACGGGAGCCTCAGGCCGGCGCTCGAGGACCTCCTCGGCGCCGGAGCGGTCATCGCCGCTCTGCGCCGGTACGGGAGGGACCGGCTCGCGCCCGAAGCGACGGCCGCCGCGGCAGCGTACGAGGGGGTCGGGGACGTGGCCGCGACCGTCACGAACTGCGCGTCCGGGCGGGAACTCGTCAACGCGGGTTATGCGGACGACGTCGCCGTCGCGACGGAACCGGACGCCTGCGAGGTGGTTCCGGTCCTCGTCGACGGAGCGTTCGCAGACGCGCAAGCGGCACGGTAGCGGTCACCAAGGCCTCCTCCTCCGTAAGCCGGCGGGAGCTCCGCGCCGCGTCTGCCGCCTGGTCATGAGGTGACGAGAGCGGAGTGGTGCCCGGTGGTCCGGCCCGCCGTGTCGGGCCGGACCACCGGGCGTGGAGATCAGTGGAAGGTGATGAAGCCGTTCCCGTCCCGGTCGTTGGCGACCTTGGCGCAGCAGTGGACGTCCGCGCGGTCGAAGCTCTGGATTTGCTCAACTCCGGTTGGGGCGCCGATCACCAGGGGCATCGTCCTCGCACACGCGACGCGACACGCACGCGTGACACAGACACACGTGGCACAGACACGCGTGACACAGAAACACGGGGGACGACATGACCGACTTCCTGCTCATCGCGGGCTTCGCGGTGATCGTGATCCTGCTCGTCGGGGCGGGTGGCAAGAAGAAGACCCGGCGCCGCGGCGGCCGTCGCGGCGGCGGTGACGGCGGTGGCCACGGCTGCGGGGGCGGCTTCTCCTGCGGCGGCGGCTCCTCGTGCGGCGGTGGCGGGGGCGGCGGCGACTGAGCCGTCCCGGGACCGGTGGATGCCGTCGACCGCGTGAAGGTCCCGGCCGCCGTGGCGGGCGGTGCGCGTCGTTGGCCGACGCGCATCCCCCCGCCGGGCAACGTTCGCCCGGCCCGTCGCCGGACGGGCCGGCGGGGCCGCTCAGGGCCTGCGACCGCGGAAGGTGCGGCGCAGGTCGCTCACCCAGGCGTCGGGGTTCTCCCAGGGGATGAAGTGGCCGCCGTGGTCGTGGGCGTTGACGTTGACGTGGTTGAACCAGTCGGCCTGCGGGCCGTTCTTGAATGCCCGGACGCGCTCGTCGGCGGTGTGGATGCCGGGCGGGTTCTCGTACGTGACGAAGGTGAGGCCGACCGGGGCCTGCACGACCGGGGTGCGGTCGTGGGCGGGCTCCCAGGGGTAGCGGTTGGCGTTGGCGTAGTAACGCATCGACGTGGCGATGGAGTTGTTCACCCAGTAGATCGTGGCGTGGGTGAGCAGGTCGTCCTTGGTGAAGACGGACTCGAGGTCGCCGCCGTTGTCGCTCCAGGCGTTCCAGCGCTCCAGCAGCCAGGCGAGCAGTCCGGCCGGTGAGTCGCTCAGGGCGTGGGCCAGGGTGGCGCCGTCGAGCATGTGCACGGCGAGGTGGGGCGCCCAACGGTGGTCCAGCTCGATGATGCGGGCGCGGACGTCGGCGGGCTGATCGTCGGTGAGGGGCCGGTTCCGGGCGAAGTCCCAGGCGCGGGGACCGGTGAAGAAGTCGAGCGGCAGCCCGGAGCCGATGTGGATGCCGTACAGCTCGTCGGCGTACTTGTGACCGAGCTGGCTGGAGACGATCCCGCCGATGTCGCAGCCCCCGGCGGCGTACTTCTCGTATCCCAGGGTCTCGGTCATCAGGGTGTGCCAGAGGTCGGAGACCTTCCAGAAGTTGACGTCCGGAAAGCCGGTGAGCGGGCCGGGAAGGCCGAAGCCGGGCAGGGACGGCACGATGACGTCGAACGCGTCGGCGGGGTCACCGCCGAACGCGGCCGGGTCGGCGAGCGGGTCGATCACCTTCGACCAGTGCCAGAACGTCCACGGCCATCCGTGGGTGAGGATCAACGGGATCGGGCGGGGGCCGCGGCCGGGCTTGCGCATGAAGTGCACCGGGACACCGGCGACGCTCACCTCGTAGTGCTCGTAGGCGTTGATGGCGGCCTCGGCCTTGCGCCAGTCGTAATCGTCCCGCCAGTAGGCGACCAGCTCACGCATATAGCCGGCCGGGACGCCGTAGGACCAGTCCCCGTTCCCCTCGTCCAGTGGCGCACGGGTCGATGTGAGGCGGGCGCGCAGGTCGTCGAGGACCTCGTCGGTCACATGGACAGGGGTGGGCTCCAGGGGGAAGGCGCGCGGGGTGGTCATGGCGTGGTTCCTTACCAGGTAGGCAAAGCGGTGCTTTCGGCCTGTCACATGGTCGGGCGGCGAGCCGGGCCATTTCAAGGAGTGCCGGCGACGACGCGGCGAGTGCCTGCCGGTGAGGCGGGGCCGGGGTGGCGGGGCCGAGCCGGCGGGGCCGGGCGGCCGGGCAACCGATCGTGACCGGTGGTCGGGCCAGGACTCCGGGGGCCGAAGGGAATGCGCCGAGGGCTACCCCCAACCATTTGGTTGAGGGTAGGGTGCGCAATCCGGGCAAGGGCGGCGGAGGACTGCTCCGCGCGGGACGTCGCGGCACGCATCAAGGGGGCAAGAGGGCATGGCCGTGGGCCTGTTCACCGTGCTGCGGAATCGCAACGCGCGGGTCTACCTGGCCGGAGTGATCATCTCCGGCTTCGGGGACTCGGCCATGCTTCTGGCCTCCGCGGTCTGGGTGAAGGAGCTCACCGGCTCCGACAGCCTCGCCGCCCTGGTGACGTTCTGCGCCTGGGCGCCGACCCTGGCCGGACCGTTCATCGGCACACTGGCCGACCGGATGCGCCGCCGCGCCCTCCTCATCGCCACGAGTCTGGTCCTGGCGCTCGTCATGACGGCCCCCGTGGCCGTGCGTTCGCCGGGGGACGTGTGGCTGCTCTTCACCGTACTGACCCTGGTGGGCACCGGAACCGTGCTGATGGACGCCGCGGAGACCGCGCTCATCGCCTCCGCCGTGCCGAGCGAACTGCGCGGGGACTTCAACGGCCTTGCCCGGACGGCGATCGAGAGCACCAGTCTGCTCGGCCCCCTGATCGGCGCGGGCCTGTTCACCGTTCTCGGCGGGCCCACCGTCGCCCTGCTGAACGCGCTGTCCTTCCTCCTGGGCGCAGCCGCGTTCAGCCTCATCCGCGCGCGCGAACCCGCGCCCGCGGACCGGCCGCGGCAGAGCTGGACCACCGCGTCCGCGGAAGGGATCCGCTACCTCTGGCGGCATCCCACGCTGCGCCCCCTGGTGGTCGCGGGCGGCTGTGCCATGACGGCATCGAGCCTCAGCAGCACGGCCACGTTCGCGCTCCTCGACACCGGACTGGATCAGGCCGCTGCGTTCGCCGGCATCCTCAGCTCGGTCCAAGGGCTCGGCTCCGTCGTCGGCGGTCTGGCCGCCGGCGCACTCCTGCGCCGCCTGCCGGCACGCGCTCTCTCGGTGATCGGGCTCGTGGTCTTCGCCGCCGGCGTGCTGGCCCGGACCAGTGGTTCCGTGCCCGTCGTGTCGGCCGGCAGTCTGCTCATCGGCCTGGGCCTGCCGTGGCCGCTCATCAGCGCGCTGACGGCCGTTCAGAAGGAAACGCCCGGCGAACTGCTGGGCCGGGTCGCGGCCACCGCGAACACTCTGGTCTTCGCGCCCACCGGCCTGGCCCTCCTCGCGGGAACGGCCATGGTGGCCACCCTCGACTACCGGGTCCAGCTCCTCACCGCCGTCGTCCTGGGCCTGGCAACGGCCGTGCTGCTCGCGGTCACCGGCCGTACCCACCGCCGTCCCGACCGCTCCGGGCCCGACGCCGGTCACCGGCCGCGCGCCGCCGACTCCGCGGATCAGGGATGAACCGGCGGTACGAATGGCCCCGTTCCGCTCGTGGTCGTCGTGGACACCCGCCCCTGACGGGACCCGGCCGTGGGCGCACCGCCCGCCTGCCGTCCGGTCACCACCGCCCCCTCGTCCTCCGCCGGCCCGAGCGGAGGCAGCACCGAAGCGGAGGCAGCACCGAGGAGGCCGGCGAGCTGCGCGGAGCGGGTGAGTCGGGGGAGCGCCCGGCCCTGGCGGTCACGGCCACCGCGTGATCGACTTCGCCGACCGGCGCGTCGGCGGAGCCGACGACGATGCGGAGGGGCCCGGTTCAGCAGCGCGCGGGCGGCGCTCACGCCCGACGACGTCCGCGCGCGGAGCCGTGACGACACGAGGGGCCACTCCGAGCCGGTGCGCCGCGGCGCTCTCCACCTCCGCGCCCTCCTGGACACCGAGTTGCCCGGCGGGCCGAGCGGCGGACATTCGGCGCAGCACCGGCACGGCCGGTCCCGAGCGGGCGAGCCGTGGGCAGGGGGCCGGAAGGAACGACGGGGAGATGCCAGGTCGGGAACGAGGACCGGACCCGGGAGAGGCGGCCGGGGGAGCCCAGGAGTCGGCGCTCAACTCAGTTCCGTGCAAGGGGACATGACCGCGGCGGTGCCCCTCCCCGTTCACCCACGTGCGGCTGCTCGCCGCGTCGCGGAAGCCGCACGGCTCCGGCCAGGGTGACGCGGTCCCGAAGCGGGTGGCCACCAGGTCGTCGGTTCCCAGGTGCGCGGGGCGTCGGCGGCAGGCGTCATATCGAGGCCCCCGCACGCCGCGAAGGCGTGGGCGGAGGCGGTGGGGCAGCGGTCGGCGGACAGGAACGACAGCGTCTCGGGGTGGGTTCGGCTCAATGTGTGCGGCAGCACGGCGACGGGCGCGGTCCGGCGAGGTGCCCGAGCCCCATGGGGCCGGCGAGGGCGCCGATCGGCTCGGGCAGCGGGAACATCACGCCTGTTCGCCCTCCATCTCTTCGTCGCCGTCGTCGGGACTCGTGCGCGGATTCGGGGACGGCCGGGACACAAGGTCCTCGAACGCTTCCATTCCGAGGAGGAGCAGCATCATCAGGATCGGTACACACAGGGCGAGCAAGACCATGGAGCCTCCCAAGGGAAGCGCGAAAGGACTCTCTGCCTGGGGCCGGCTCGGATGCCGGCGGACCATTCCCCAGTGTGGAGCCGCCCCGGGTGGCCCGCATGTCGGCCCCGCTGCGTCGCAGGTCGGACGAGCCTCGAATAGTTGAATATGATTATCATCTGCTAGCGTCCTCGTCGCACACGTCACCCGTCCGACGGAGATGAACCCCATGCGCTGCCCCAAGTCCCTGCCCGTCGTCTCCGTGGCGCTCGCCTCCACGTTGCTCATGACGGGGTGCTTCGCCTCCGGTGCTCCCGGCGCATCCGGTGGTCCCGCCTCGGGCGACAAGCGCATCCGCGTGGTGATGATGCAGCCGCCGCGCTCCGGGCTCTCCCCGCTCAGCGACGACGCCTTCAAGCTCTCCCGCTGGAGCACCGCGGAGACCCTGGTCGTTCTCGACGCGAACGGCGATCCGCGCCCGGCCCTCGCGGAGAAATGGGAACGGGCGGGCGACAGATCGTGGACCTTCACCGTCCGAGACGGCGTGACCTTCCACGACGGCACCGAGCTCACCGCGAAGGACGTGGTCCGCTCCCTCACCGCGGCGACCCGGGCGGCGCCCAAACCGCGCATCCTCGACGGCGTCGACCTGACCGTCACCGCCGACGGCGACACCGTCACCGTCACCACGGCCGGCGAGGACCCGCTCCTTCCGCAGCGGCTCTCCTCCCCCCAGCTGGCCGTCCTCGCCGCCAAGGCCTACCGGGGCAGGACGGTGAACCCGATCGGCGCGGGCACGGGCGCGTTCGTCCTGAAGAAGGTGAACGGGACCAGCGCCGCCACGCTGGACCGGAACGAGAACTACTGGGGCGGCACCGCGAAGGCCGCCGGAATCGACGTGAGGTTCGTGCCCGACGGCACCGCACGTGCCGCCGCGCTGCGCAGCGGCGAGGCCGACATCGTCGAGTCCGTGCCGGTCTCGCAGGCCTCCCTGCTGGACGAGGACCAGATCACGGAGGTCCCCATGCCGCGCACCAACACGCTCTACCTCAACACGGCACGCGGCACCTTCAAGGACCCCTCCCTACGGGCCGCCGCCCGCGCCGCGATCGACCCGAAGCCGCTGGTCGACGGCATCTACGAGGGCCGGGCCGACGTGGCGGAGGGCCTGCTCGGGCCCGCCATCCCCTGGGCGAAGGAGCGCGCCGGCCGGACCCGCGACGTGAAGGCCGAAGACCCAAGGGGCAAGACCGTCACCATCGGCACCTTCACCGACCGTGCGGAGCTCCCCGAGGTCGCCGCCGCACTCCAACAGCAGCTCCGGAAGGCCGGCTTCACGGTGAAGCTGGAGATCCGCGAGTACGCGAACATCGAGTCCGACGCCCTCGCGGGGAAGTTCGACGCCTTCATCCTGTCCCGCGCCACCGTCCTGGACTCCGGAGACCCGGCGGCGTACATGTACAGCGACTTTGCGAGCGACGGCTCCTTCAACATCTCCCAACTCGCCGACACAAGCGTCGACAAGGCCCTCCAAAAGGCCGGCAGCACGACCTCCGGCGAGGCACGCCGCAAGGCGGTTCTCGACGCGGAGACCGCCGTCCTCAACACCGACGCCGCGATCCCGATGCTCCACGAAAGGGTCGTCCAGGGCGACGCCACCGATGTCGTGGACTCCGCCAAGGACCCTCGCGAACGCCTGCTGGTCACCGTCGACACCTACATCAAATGAAGACCACCGCACCTGGCGACACGGCACCACGCACTACACCGCTCCGTACCGCCGCAGGCCGTACGACAGCCGCTCGCACGACCGCGGTTCGTACCGCCGCAGCCCGAACGGCCGCGCTGGCCGCCGTCGTCGTCACCATCGGCCTGCTGCCGTGGCTGTCGGGCAAGGACGCGGCGCTCAGTGTGCTGCGCGCCCGGTCCGCCGAACAGGTGGCGACCGAGGAGGCGTTGACCGCGATCCGCGACGACCTCGGCCTCGGCGCGGGACCGCTGACCCTGCTCGGGCGCTGGACGGCCGGCGTCCTCCAGGGCGACCTCGGCGTCTCATGGGTGTCCGGCACCGAGGTGCTGCCGTCCGTGCTCTTGGGACTCGGCGTGTCACTGGCGCTGATGGGCGCCTCCCTGGCCGTGGCGCTGCTGGTGGCCCTCGCCCTGTGCACCGGGACGGTGGTCCGCGGCGCGCGCGGCACGCTGCGCCGCGGCGGCACCGGCGGCGCACCCGCCGCGATGCTCGCCTCCGTGCCCGAATTCCTGCTGGCGACGGTCCTGTTGATCGCGCTGGGCGTGTGGCTGGGCCTGCTGCCGACGTCCGGCTGGCAGGGGCCGTCCTCCATGGTGCTGCCCGCGCTGGCCATGGGCGTTCCCGCCGGCGGACTGCTCGGCCGGCTCGTCGACGACGCCCTGCCCGCCGTCTTCGAGGAGCGCTGGGTCGCCCTGTGGCGTGCCTCGGGTGTCTCCCCGTGGCGCATCGCGTGCGCGGCGCTGCGCCGGTCCATGCCGGCGATCGTGCCGCAGTTCGGCCTGGTCGGCGTGGGGCTGACCGGGGGCGCGGTCGCCGTGGAAACCGTCTTCGCGGTGCCCGGCATCGGCCGTACGGCCCTGGGCGCCGCCAAGGCGCAGGACCTGCCGCTGCTCCAGGGCGCGGTCCTGGCGCTGCTCGTCCTCGGCCTCACGGCCGGTGTGCTCTCCCACCTCGTACGCGCACGGCTGCTCGGGCCCGGACTGAGGGACGCCGCCCTCGCCCTTCCCGCCCCGCCGCGTGCGCCGGCGGGCAGGGCGGCGCGGACCGTGCCCGTCGTCCTCGCCGGGCTGCTGACGGCGGGTACGGGATGGGGTCTGCTGCGCGATCCGTTCACCGTCGACGTCACCGCCCGCCTGTCCGCCCCGTCCTGGGCGCACCCGCTCGGCACGGACGGCCTCGGCCGGGACGTGCTCGCGCGACTCGGACACGGAGCCGCCGCGACCGTGGGCGTGGCGCTGGCGGTATGCCTGATCAGCTGTCTCTTCGCCCTCGCCGTCGGCTTCCTGCCGTCCCATTCCGCCGGTGCGGCCGACATCGCCAACGCCCTGCCGCCCGTCATCGTCGGCATCCTCGTCGCCGCGGCCCTCGGCCCGGGCACCGCCGGGGCCTCGGTCGCCGTCGCGCTGATCTCCTGGCCCCCGCTGGCCGCGCACGCCTCCGCCCTCGTGCAGGAGACCCGGGCAGCCGGATTCCTCACCGCCCAGAAGGCGATCGGATCGACCCCGTGGTGGATCCTGACCCGGCACATCCTGCCTGCCGTCGCCGGACCCGTGGGCCGGCACGCACTGCTGCGTCTGCCCGGCATCGCCCTGGCGCTCGCCTCGCTCGGCTTCCTGGGCCTCGGCGCCCAGCCGCCCGCCCCCGAGTGGGGCCTGCTCCTCGACGAGTCGAGGGCCTACGTCGAGCGGGCGCCCTGGGCGGCCCTCGCCCCGGCGGCCGCCCTGGCCCTGCTGGCCGGCTTCGCCGTCTCGCTCTCCTCCGTGACGGCGCCCGGACGCCGCGCCGGGACCGTACGGGCGGGGGTGGCGGCATGAGCGGCCGTGCCACGCTGCTGTCCGTGCGTGATCTGCGCGTGGGCTTCCCCGCCGGCGGCCGGGAGGCGGAAGTGGCCGCGGTACGCGGTCTGTCGTTCGACGTCCGTGAGGGAGAGTCGCTGGCCCTCGTCGGCGAGTCGGGGGCAGGGAAGTCCCTGACCGCGCGCGTCCTCCTCGGCATGGCACCCCACGGTGCGGCGACCAGCGGCAGTGTCCGCCTGTGGGACCAGGAACTCCTCGGCGCGCCACGGTCGTCGTACGCCGGGCTCTGGGGCCGGCGCATCGCCCTCGTGCCGCAGGACGCGCTCTCTGTGCTCAGCCCCGTACACACCGTCGGCGACCAACTGGCCGCCGCCGTACGCTCGGTGAGCGGCCTCGGCCGCCGGCAGGCGCGGGCCGCCGCGGTGGCCGCGCTGGACCGGGTGGGCATCGCCGACGCGGCCGGGCGGGCTTCGGCGTACCCCCACGAGTTCTCCGGCGGCATGCGCCAGCGTGTCGTCATCGCGATGGCGACGGTCAACGAGCCGGAGCTCGTCGTCGCCGACGAGCCGACAACCGCGCTCGACCCGGCCGTACAGGAACAGGTCCTCGGTGTCCTGGCGTCGCTGCGTGAGACGACCGGCGCGGCACTCGTACTCGTCACCCACGACCTGGGAGCGGTCGCCCGGCACGCCGACCGGATCCTGGTCATGTACGCGGGGAGCCCCATGGAGTCGGGCACGGCGGAACAGGTGCTCACGCGCCCGCGGAACCCGTACACCGCCGGGCTGCTCGCCTCCCTGCCGCCCGACCGGCCGGTCACCGACCGGCGGCTCCCGTCCATCGGCGGCGCCCCGCCCTCGTCGTCCGAGCTGTCCCGGCTCGCCGGATGCGTCTTCGCGCCGCGCTGCCCACTGGCCGGCGAACCGTGCCGCACGCACGAACCGGAACCCATGGCGACGGACGACGCGGGACACCTGGTGTCCTGCCACCGCTGGCCCGACGTACCGGCCTCCGCCCGCGACCTCTTCCCCCTGAACGGTGCCGCATGAACGCCTTGTTGAGCGTACGGGACCTCACCGTGCGCTACCCGGGACACGGGAGGCGCTCCGCGCCCGTCCTCGCGGTCGACCGTGTCTCCTTCGACGTGGCCGCGGGGGAGACCCTGGCCCTGATCGGCGCGTCGGGCTCCGGCAAGTCCAGCACGGCGGCCGCGGTGCTCATGCTGCGCCGTCCGGACGGTGGCCGAGTCCGGTTCTACGGCCGCGAGTTGACCGCCCTGGACGAAAAGGCGCTCCGACCGCTGCGCCCGTCGGTCCAGCCGGTCTTCCAGGACCCGTACGGCTCGCTGAGCCCGCGCCTTCCCGTACGGGAGGCCGTGGCCGAACCTCTGCGGGTGCAGGGACGGTGGGATCCCGCGTCAGGTCCCCGGCGGGTGGCCGAACTGCTGGAGACGGTTCAACTGGACCCGCGGCTCGGGGAACGGCTGCCCCACGAGCTGTCCGGAGGCCAGTGCCAGCGTGTCGGCATCGCGCGGGCCCTGGCGAGCGAGCCGCGCCTGCTTGTCCTGGACGAGCCGGTGTCGGCCCTCGATCCCTCCGTCCGGGCCGGCGTCCTGAACCTGCTCACCGGTCTTCAGGAACGGCTGGGGCTCGCGTATCTCTTCATCTGCCACGACCTGCCCCTCGTACGTCACTTCGCCCATCGCGTGGCGGTCATGGACAACGCCCGCATCGTGGAGACCGTGCCCGCGAGCGCCCTGTACGCGAGCGGTGGTCCCCTTGCCCGGAAGCCGCCCGCGGCGGACTCGTGCACCGCCCCGGCGGAGGCCGCACGACAGCCGATGCCATGACGGGCGCGACAGCCGGGTGCCCGGCGTCCGGTGCCACGGCCGGATGCGGCACGCAGCCGCACAGCAGGTCCGCCTCCGGGATCCGCGCCGGCTCCTGAGCGGAGCGCGCCGACCGCGAAGGCGGACCGGTCCTTGCGGCCGCGCCACGCCGGGACGCGGCCGGCCGTCAGGGGCGTCCCCGCGCCTCCTCGGCGGCTTGCTGGGCGGCCTTCCGTTCGGTGTGGGCGTCGGCGGTGCTCAACCGCCCGCCGCCGCTCTCGAGGTGGGCGCGGACGAACCACTGGAACAGCTCCAGCCCGCGCAGCTGCTCGATGAGCATGTCCTGTGTGACCGGGTCGGATTCGTCGGTCGCCTTCATCGCGGCGCGGTGCTCCTCGATGATCGACGTGTACACCATGTCGAGGGCACCGAGGTGTGCGATGGACTCCGCCCGGCCGATCGAGTAGTCGTCCCACGAACGTTCCGCAACGAGCGCGCCGGGCGTGCCCTTCGGCTCGCCGCCGAGCGTGGAGATGCGCTCCGCGAGGTCGTCGATCATCTCCCGGACCTGGTCGACCTGGGGGTCGATCATCTCGTGCACGGCGATGAAATGGGGTCCCACCACGTTCCAGTGGATGTGCTTGAGGGTGAGGGCCAGGTCGTTGAGTGCGTGCAGACGCGTCTGCAGCATCTTGATGATCGCTGCGCCGTCCTTCGTCGACATGCCCGGCACGGTGTAGTCGGGGGTTTCGGATGTCACGATCGCTCCTTGCTCTGCGGTTCCTCCCGCCAGGCAATCACCGGCGGCACGGTCGCGCCCGGCCAGAACGGGACGGCGCTGCTCCGAACAGGGGACACGCGGCCCGGTCCGCCGCGGGTGACGTCCCCGCCGGGGCGCGGGGAGCCGCGCCCGGAGAGGGGCGCGTCGCGGAGCCCCGGCTTCCGGTCGGTGCCGCCGACGGGGGCAGAAGGCGGAGCGGCCGTGCTCGACGGCCTAGACTCGGCGAAATGGCGAAGTATTTCGACGTGCACCCCGAGAATCCTCAGCGGCGCACCATCAGCACTGTGGCCGACAGCATCCGGTCGGGGGCGCTGGTCGCGTACCCGACGGACTCCTGCTTCGCACTCGGGTGCAGGCTGGGCAGTCGTGACGGCATCGGCCGGATCCGGTCGATCCGGAATCTGGACGACCGCCACCACTTCACCCTCGTGTGCCAGAACTTCGCGCAGCTGGGGCAGTTCGTGCAGGTCGACAACGACGTGTTCCGCGCGATCAAGGCGGCGACGCCCGGCAGTTACACCTTCATCCTCCCGGCGACGAAGGAGGTGCCCCGCCAACTGCTGCATCCCAAGAAGAAGACGGTGGGCGTACGCATCCCCGACCATGTCGTCGCCCAGGCCCTGGTCGCCGAGCTCGGGGAGCCGCTGCTCTCCAGCACCCTGCTGATGCCCGACGAGGACGAGCCGATGACCCAGGGCTGGGAGATCAAGGAACGGCTCGACCATGTCGTGGACGCGGTGGTCGACTCCGGCGACTGCGGGACCGAACCCACCACGGTCATCGACTTCTCCGGAGCCGAGCCGGAGATCGTACGCCGGGGCGCCGGCGACCCCTCCCGCTTCGAGTAGCGGGCCCCGGGCGGCCGGGCACGCCCCGGGGTTCCGGACGGACGTGGACCGAGCCGGCACCCCCGGAGCTTTGCCTGTGGCCGGCACTCGCCCGTCAGGTCGTGTCGGAAGCCGCCGCAGCCGCAGCCAGGATCCGGGCAAGCTCCGTCGGCCTGGTGATCATGGGCCAGTGGCCCGAGTCGATGTCGGCGAAGTCGACGTGCTCGGCCCGGGCGAGTTCCGGGACGTCGCCGGCCTCGATCCACTCCTGCGCCTGCGCGGGCGTGAACTCCGGACATACGACCAGGACCGGGACGTCGAACCGCCGTTCGTCCGTCAGCCGCACCACGCCCTTGACGACGTCCGCGGGCGCGGGGATCGCGCCGGCCGCCAGTTGCCGCCTGGCCTCGTCGTCGAGGTCGGCGGCGTCCGGCCCTTCGAAGGAGCCCCAGCCCGGGAAGGGCATGACGCCGTCCCGCACTTCGAAGAAGTCGGCGTACGGCTGACCGTCGGCGGACGGGAAGCCGCCGACGAGGGCGACCTTGGCCGGCCGCTCCGGCCGCCGGTCGGCGGCCAGCCAGGCCAGCGTGGCGGCGGCGGAATGCCCCACCACCATGGGCCTGCCGGGCGCCGCGTCCACCGCGGCGAGCACCGCCGCGAGCTGGTCGTCGAGCGTGGCGGACACGGCGCCGTCCCCCTGACCCGGAAGCGTGAGCGGCACGGGGCGATGGCCTGCCGCCTCCAGCTCGGACGCCACGCGACCCCACACCGATCCCTGCAGCCACAGGCCGCCGATGAGCAGGATGTCCATGCTTGCTTCCCCTCTCTCTGCTTCGCGGATGTCACCGTAGGCGGAGATCCGGACGATCCACTGCCGGTATCCCGGGAGGGCTGAGCGCGGTCGTGCGATCCGGTGACGCCCCCCGATCCGCACCGGACCCGGGCAGGCCATGGGGCGAGGCGCCCGGACCCCTCGGCCGTGGTGCTCGGCCCACCGGATTAGCCTGCTTGCGTGCCGAACGATCTCAGCCCCACCGCGCGAGCGCTGCGCGCCCTGGAGATCCTCCGGACGCGCCCCGGTACGACGGCCGACGAACTCGCCGAGCGGCTCGGCGTCACGGAGCGCGCCGCGCGGCGGTACGTCGGGATCCTCCGCGAGGCCGGCATCCCGGTGGAGTCGGCCCGTGGGCCGCACGGCGGGTACCGGCTGGGCCGAGGGACGAGGCTGCCACCTGTGCATTTCACGCAGTCCGAGGCGCTCGGTCTGGTGATGGCGGTGCTCAGCGGCCAGCCGGCCGCGGCCGACACCGACGACCTGGTCGGCACCGCGCTGGGCAAGGTCGTCAAGGCGCTGCCGGAGAGCGTCGGCCAACAGGCGGCGACGCTGCGGAGGTACGCGGCGGCCGCACCGGACCCGTACTCGGCCCGCCCGGACCCGGCCGTCACCAGCGATCTCGTCGACGCCGTCGCGGCCCGGCGCCGCGTGCTGGTCACGTACCGCAGCGCGGCAGGCGACGAGTGGGAGACGGAAGTGGATCCCTGGTCCATCGTCGTCCGCTACGGGCGCTGGTACCTGCTGTGCCACTCGCATCGTTCGGACGCGGTCCGCACCTACCGGGTCGACCGGGTCCGCACGGTCCGGCAGACCGGGCACGGGTTCGAGCCGCCCAAGGGCCTCGATCCGGTGGCGGTGCTGGAGGAGAACCTCGGCCTCGGATGGGAGTTCGCCACCCGCGTGGTGTTCGACGCCCCGCCGGCCGAGGTGGTCCCCTGGATCCGGCCGCCCATGGGACGCCTCGAGCCCTTGGGCGACGGGTGCGTGCTGGTCGGCAGCACCCGCAACCCGGACATGTACGCGCAGGAATGGCTGGCGAGGATCCCGTTGCCCTTCCGCGTCGAGGGCGGGGCGGAACTGCGTGCCGCGGTCGCGGCGCTCGTGGCGCGCTTCGCCGCCGCGGTGGCGGACCTGCCCCCACCGACGTGCGGGCCGTGACGCGGGAAACGCCCGTTTCGGCGGCGACTTGGGTGACATGCGCGACCGGGCGGCCCGCACGGACGCGTTCGACGAGCGGTCTGCCGCCGGCCTGTCCGCGCCGCTCCCGGTCGGCCTGCTGGTCGGCCCGCTCCGGGATCACCGCCTGTGCGAGGATGCCGGGCATGCTCGGTTACGTGGTGAGCTTTCTGTTGGGTCTGGGGGTGGGCGGGCTCTACCCGATGTTGCGTCGACGCAGGCCATCCACAGGAACGCATTCTGCCGGGGAAATACCCGCGGCGGTACAGGAGTCGGTGACCGCCTTCGGGGAGGAAGTGGCCGCCTCGGAGTTCGATGCCAGCAGCTCCGACGCCACCCCGGCCGTCCTGAAGGAGTACCGGGCGATGCTGGAGGCGTACGGCCGGGCCAGTGCGGCGCGTACGGAAACCGACGCACTGGCGGCCCTGCGCGACGGCCGCGCCGCCATGATCCGTCTCGACGCCCGGCGTCATGGTCGCCCGGTCCCGATCGACGCCCTCCCGCCGGCTGCCGCCGGCCCCAGCCGATCGCGAGCGCTCACCGGCACCGGTGAACGCCATGTGTCGACCGGTTCCGGCGACGGGGCGATCGAGGTGCTCATCGATCGCCCCGAGCCCGGCCGCCCCGCCCTGCTGGAGGCCGATGTCACCGGCGAGGGCAGCTTCCGGCTTCAGACCATGACGCGCACCGAGGATGTGACCCACACCGGCCGCACTCTGATGTCGAGCATCGGTGAATATCACGGCCGTCGGTACCTGCCCGCGGACGCCACCCATCTGCGCATCACCACCACCGGCTGGGGCGACGACATCCACTGGTCAACTCGCCTCCTCCCGCTGTCGGCCGCGACCACGCTCACCTCCGAACACCGCGGCCACGGTGACGAAGTACTCCGCCACAACGGCGGCCCGGCGCTGCTCACCGTCCAGTTCCGGACCGACACCGACACCGACTGGAGCGTCCGTTACCTGTGCGAGTGCCTGCGTACCTGGGAAGCCTGCGACTGCCGTCCCCCCGCATGGCCCAAGGGTGCCCCCGGCATCCCGCACGGCTGGCTCAGCGACCTCGTGACCGGCGCAGGAGACGGGCGCTCCACACTGCGTCTGCCCCGTCCCGGCTTCGTGACCGTGCATGAAGGCTCCGGCAGCGGCTCCTGGTACCTGACCCCACAGCCGGTGGACATTCCGCCGCCCCCGCCCAAGCGGCAGGGACGGCGCCGCTGACTCCGCACGGTCAGTGTCCGAGCCGGAGCTGGGGCGTGTACGGATACCGCTCTCGACCGCGGCCTCACCTTGTAGTCTTCGGACCTCGCCACCCGGCCATGGGCTTGGTCGACCGAACAAGCCCTGCTTCTAGTACGCGGTGATGACCGCGGCCATGTCGGAAGCCGTGTGCCCCCGCGTGGAAGCCGCTGCGAAGCGGGCACGCACGGCGTCCGTCAGGGTGCTGTCGGTGCCCGAGCCGGCCATGGCGGCCCGGACGAGATCGAGGTCCTTGAGGAGGTTGCCGATCTCGAAGGACGGCGTGTAGTCCTCGGCGATCATGGCTGAGCCCTTGAGCCGGACATAGGGGGCGTCGAGTGCGGATCCGGCGACCGCGTCGAGGAACTGCTGAGGGTCCAGGCCCAGTTGCCGTGTCAGGGACAGTGACTGCGCCACACCGGCGACCACGGTGGCCACCCAGGCGTTGACGGCCAGTTTGAGCCTGCTGGCGTCGCCGAGGGTGTCGCTCACCCACTGGGTGCGGCCGCCGATCGCCCGCAGCACCGGCTCGACGTGGGGGCGCAGTTCCCGCGCACCCGAGGCCAGCACGGTCAACTGCCCGTTCTCGGCGGGGGCCTTGGTGCCGAGCACCGGCGCGTCGAGCATACGGATCCCGCCGCGCGAGGCCAGCGCGGCGAGTTCCTGCGCGCCCGTGACCCCGACCGTGCTCGTCTGCAGCCACACCGCGTCGGCGGGGAAGCCGTCGAGGGCGTCGGAGACGACAGAGGCGACGGACTCCGCGTCGAAGAGCATCGTGATCACCACGTCGGCGCCGGCCACCGCCTCGGCCGGTGCGGCCGCCGCCCGCGCGCCCTCCTCGGCCAGGGCCAGGGCCTTGCCCGCGCTGCGGTTCCACACGGTCACGTCGAGTCCCGCACGCAGCAGGCTGCGCGCCATGCCGCTGCCCATGATTCCGGTGCCCAGGACGGTGACGGCTGCACTCACGATGAAGCGGCTCCTGTTCGAAGGGTGACCGTGGCGACCGGCCCGCCCCTGCCCGGCGGCGGCAGGCGCCATGACGGACGCGCGCGTACAGGGGTCACGCTAGCGCCGCAGGACGCCGTTACGTGCTCGCCGACGCGGTAGGTCCCGCCGGTTCGTCAGGACGCGGTCCGGGCCGTCGGTCCCGCCGGTTCGTCCTGACGCCGCCTGGGCGCGCCCGGTCCCGCCGGTTCGTCCCGGCGCGGCCTGAGGGCCACCGGTCCGGCCGGTCGGTCACGGCAGGAGAACACGGGCCCGCTCGCTCCGCTGACGCCGCGCACGGAGCGTGAAGTCTGCCCGCTCAGGGTGATTCCGGCACCCCGGGAGACCCCCTCCGCTGTGATGCCGCGCATAGGGGCCAGATCACTTCCTAAGGGCGGTAGTGGACACGGCGTACCCGATGCGCCGGAACACGGACCCGAAAGCGACCTTCCGGTCATTTCTCTTAAGTGGGGTAGTAGGTCACATTCTTGCGCCCTGCCACAACCGCCCCTAACCATGGCTGACGTCCCGGGAACCACGTGAGCCGGACAGGGCGTTCCCGCCCGTCCGACCGTGCCGGGGCCACATGCGGAGAGTCTCTCCGCCCCGTCGGACCGCACGTCGGCCGGCCGCCCTGATGTCCAGCGTTTGGAGAGTCCCATCCGTATCACCGCCTTCACCCGCACCAGCCGTACCGTCCGTCTCCGCAAGCTCTCGATCACCGGCATGGCCACCGCCGGCGCCGCCGCCGTGGCGCTCACCATGGCCCCCTCGCCCGCCAGCGCGGCCCCGGCCGCCGCGGACGCGTCGAAGGTCGCGGTCTCTGTGGCGGCCGACGCGCCGACGGTGAAGACGGTGAAGGACGCGAAGGACGCGAAGGACTCGGCCAAGGCCAAGAAGGCCAAGAAGGCCAAGAAGAAGGTCTACGCCGACAACCTCGACGGCTGGATCAAGGAGGCTCTGGACATCATGAAGTCCGAGGGCATCCCGGGCAGCTACGAGGGTCTGCACCGCAACATCATGCGTGAGTCCAGCGGTAACCCGAACGCCCAGAACAACTGGGACGTCAACGCCCAGAACGGCACGCCGTCCAAGGGGCTGCTGCAGGTCATCCAGCCGACCTTCGAGGCCTACCACGTCGACGGCACCCCGCACGACCTGACCGACCCGGTCGCCAACATCACCGCGGCCGCGAACTACGCCGCCGACAAGTACGGCTCCATCGACAACGTCGACTCCGCCTACTGATCCGCGCCACGACGCGGACACCCGCACCGACCCGGTGCCGGCGCACCGTCACCGGGTCCGACGCCGCGGCCGGCGCGAAAGCGCCGGCCGCGGCGTCGCTCGTCCCTGGCCGCGTCTTCCCGCACGAACGCGGCACCCGCGCCCGTCGGCCCCGACCGGCGCCGCGCAAGGCGCACCACCCCGGCAGCCGCCACGGGTGGTGCGCCTCGGCGTTTTTCAGCGTCCCGCGCGGAACCGCCGGTGCAGATCGTGCACCTGCTCGGCGAGCTCCGGCACCGGACCCCGCACCTCGAGGCCGGGCACGATCTCCCGGACGGGCAGGGTCCGCACGGGCGGGGCGGGCACCCCCAGCTCGGCGAGCCACTCGCCGAGCTGCCGCGACGAGACGATGTACACGATGCGGCCGAGTCCCACCCAGCCGTGGGCGGCCGCGCACATCGGGCAGTGCTCGCCCGAGGTGAAGACCGTCGCCGCCCGCCGCTCCTGTGCCGTCATGTGCTCGGCCGCCCATCGGGCGAGTGCGAACTCGGGATGCTGCGTCTGGTCGGCCAGCGACGTCTCCCGGTTGCGGTCCTCCGCGCGGACCCTGCCGTCACCGTCGACCAGCACCGAACCGAACGGCTCGTCACCGGCCTCCACCGCTTCGGCCGCCAGTTCCACGCAGCGCCTCAGGTGCCGCAGCTCGGACTCCTCGGTCATCGCAACCCCCATGGTGCGCTCCTCTTCCGCCCGCACCCGCGGGCCCGTGCGGTGACGTTACCCCGGAGCCCTGTCCGGGCGGCCCGGTCCCTGCCGGCCGGGCCGGCCCCGGTCCCCGGCGCGCTGGCCGTCGTCGAGCGGCGTCCACAGATGGGCCGCGTCTCCCGGAGCGAGCTGCTCCACCACCTCCGCGAGTGCCGCGCAGGCGTCCTCGATCCTGCGGCGTACGGCGATCTGTTCGGTGACGATCGACGCCAGCAGCAGGCCGGTCAGCGCCGCGCACCCGTTCAGCGCCTGGAGCACCACCATGACCTCCAGCATGCTGCGGTCGGTGAACGGACCCGTTCCCTCGGTCGCCGCCGAGATCGCCAGCACCGAGATCAGCACCGCGCACGGCACCGAACCGGCCAGCTGGAACCGCAGCGCCGCCCAGATCAGCATCGGGAAGACCAAGAACAGCAGGGAGACGCTCACCCGGGTGGCCAGCAGCGTCACGGCGACCGAGACCAGGGCCAGGGCCGCCGCCTCCGTCCACCACCACGCCCGGATGTCGCGCGGCAGGTGCGCCCGGCGCAGTACCAGCAGCAGCGGTGTGATCACCAGGACGCCCATCGCGTCCCCCGCCCACCACGCGGACCAGACCGGCCAGAACTCGCCGAGCGGCAGCGAACCGCTCAGCACCAAGGTGCACGCGCCGAACGTCGCGCTGACGAGCATGCCGCCCAGCGCGCCCAGGAACACCAGCGCCAGCCCGTCCCGCAGCCGGTCGAGGCCGGGGTGGAAACCGACCCGCCGCAGCATCAGGTACGCGGCCAGCGGGGCGAGCGTGTTTCCGGCGAGGATGCCCAGCGTGGCCGGGCCCACGGTGTCGATCGTGGCGATGGTCAGCAGCGCGCCGAGCGCGATGCCGGGCCAGACCCGGGCGCCCATCCACAGCAGGCAGGCCAGCGCGATCCCCGTGGGCGGCCACAGGGGCGTGACCACCGCCCCCTCCACGACCACCTGCTGGAGCAGGCCGATCCGGCCGCCTGCCCAGTAGGCGGCGGCGACGGCGAGCACACGCAGCACTGCTGCGGCCGGACCCCGGATCTTCACGCTGCGGACCACGCAACTCATCACACAGGAGCGTCGCCGCCGCGTCCTCGTGACACGCGCTGCCGGGGCCGTCGAACTTGCCAGGAGCCGCTGCGGGCGCGGGGCCGCCGGCGCTCTACGCGGGCTCGTGGAGGAGGACCAGCACGGCGGCGTCGTCCGTGTGATCGGTGAGCGCCGCCGTACCCATCACCTGTGTCGCCAGCTCTTCCACGTCCGTTTTCTCCCGCACGGCGGAGCGGACCAGCTCTGCCACCGCGTCCAGTCCGGCCTCGATCGGATACGTGGGGCCTTCGACGACGCCGTCGGTGAGCAGCACGAACGCGCTGCCCTCCGACAGCAGCCGGTCCGCCACCGGATACACCTCGCCGGGCAGGATGCCCAGCGGCACTCCCGCCTCGTCCGCCACGATCCCGCCCTCGCCGCCGGCCGTCGCCCACACGGCCGGCACATGACCCGCGCGGGCGCTCTGCAGGACGCCGGTGGCCGGCTCGTAGCGCAGGAAGCTGCATGTCGCGAAGAGGCCGTGGTCGACGGAGAGCAGCAGTTCGTTGGCGCGCCGCAGCACTTCGCCGGGGTCGGTGGTGGCCGTGGCGACGGCACGCAGCCCCATGCGGACCTGCCCCATGAAGGCGGCGGCCTCCACATCGTGGCCCTGCACGTCGCCTATGGAGAAACCGAGGGAGCCGTCCGGCAGGAAGAAGCCGTCGAACCAGTCGCCGCCGATGTCGAGACCGTTCCTGGCGGGCGTGTACCGGGCCGCGACCCGCAGCCCCGGCGCCGTGGGAAGTTCTGCCGGCAGCATCGACCGCTGGAGCGCCTCGGCGAGTTCGACCCGGGCCTTCTGCCGTTCCGCGCCTTCCCGCGCGCGGTCGGTGAGGCGGCCGAGCATGGTCAGCATCTCGTCCGCGGTCGCCGATCGCACGGGACGACGCCGGGTCATGGACCGCTCCGAACTGCCTTGGAAGGTCGACCGGCCCGGTCTCGTGCGGCGCACAGGGCTTCGGCCGGCTGGGCCGTACAGCCCGCGTTCATTGTATTTCCGCGGACCAGGACCCGCTCGGGGTGCGGCCCGGGGCGGGTCAGGACGGCTCGGGCGGCGGGGGAGGCGATGCCATGGCCCACCGGATCGCGCCCGTGAGGAGGGTGCCGCTCGGGCTCACACAGCAGCGTTCGAGCGTCGGCGCGTACGGCAGCCCGAGCGGCTTCCGCGCCCACGGCGGCAGCAGCGCGACGGCGTTCGCGGCCAGGACCGCGTACGGGACCCGGGCGGGCAGGGGCAGCGGAGGACGGAGAAGTATGAAGCGGGCCGCCTCCAGGGCCTCCCGCGAGGGGCGCAGCTCGGGGCGGTAGGCGGCGATCCGCTCGGCCAGTGCGGTCCGGTCGCGCGGGGGGTCGAGCACTCCCAGGGCGGCGGCGACCCGTGCCGCGTCGGCGAGGTACCCGTCGCAGCCCGCGCCGTCGAGCGGACGGGCGCCGAAACGCTGATGGGCGCGCAGGAAGCTGTCGACCTCGGCGACATGCACCCAGCCGAGCAGATGCGGGTCCGCGGCACGGTACGGCTCGCCGGCGGGGGTCCGGCCCGTGACGCTCTCGTGGATGGCCCGTACGGTGTCCACCGCTTCCTGGGCGTCGTCGGCGGTGCCGTACGTCGTCACGGCCAGGAACGTGCTGGTGCGCTGCAGGCGCCCCCACGGATCGCCCCGGAATCCGGAGTGGGCCGCGACGGCCGCCATCGCCAGCGGATGGAGCGACTGGAGCAGCAGGGCGCTGAGCCCGCCGATGAACATCGAGGCGTCGCCGTGGACGGTACGGATGGGCCGGTCGGGCCCGAACCAGCGGGGCCCGGGGGTGTCATGGATACGGGCACGCGTCTGCGCCGCCGCGGGGCCTGCGACCCGGGCGAAGATGCTGCTGCCGAGTTGCCGCCGCAGACCGCGGATCCGGGGCGGTGCACTGCTCACGCCACCAGTATCCCGCCGGGTGGTGGGGCGGGATCCCGGCGTGCGGCGCCTTCGTCAGCGGTGGAGGGCCAGCAGGCCGGCGAAGGCGCACAGGACCGCCGAGACGAGGACCGCCACGACGCCCCCGCACAGCAGCCGGCGCCGTAGCTCCTCGTACCGCGCGGTGTATTCGAGCCGCAGCTCGTCGGCCCGGGACACCAGCCCCTCCAGCACGCGCCGTGACAGGGCGATGCGGTCCTGGGTGTAGACGCGGACGACCTCCTCGCGCTGCGCGCCGGTCAGCCACGGCATCCGGCCGGCGAAGGCCTCCGCCTCCTGCCGGGCCTCCTTCAGCCGGCTCTGCGCGAGCAGATAGCCCTCGAGCCTGGCGATCCCCGCGGCGACCTCCGGTTCGGTCTGCCGCACCGGGCCCCTCACCGGTTGTCCTTCCCCTCGCCGAGGGGCGGCGCGATCCCCTTCCCCGGTTCGACGACGTCCCGGCGACCGGTGTCCGACGCCTCGTCCAGAGTGGCGATCGCCGGGTGGTGCAGGTCGAACGCCGGCGATTCCGAGCGGATCCGGGGGAGCGTGGTGAAGTTGTGCCGCGGCGGCGGGCAGGAGGTCGCCCACTCGAGCGAACGGCCGTAGCCCCACGGGTCGTCGACCGTGAGCTGCCGACCGTACTTCGCCGTCTTCCAGACGTTGTACATGAACGGCAGCATCGACATGCCCAGCAGGAACGAGGCGATCGTCGACACCGTGTTCAGGGCGGTGAAGCCGTCGGCTGCGAGGTAGTCCGCGTACCGGCGGGGCATGCCCTCGGCCCCGAGCCAGTGCTGCACCAGGAACGTGCCGTGGAAGCCGGTGAACAGCGTCCAGAAGGTGATCTTGCCGAGCCGCTCGTCCAGCATCTTGCCCGTGAACTTCGGCCACCAGAAGTGGAATCCGGCGAACATCGCGAACACCACGGTGCCGAAGACGACGTAGTGGAAGTGCGCGACGACGAAGTACGAGTCGGAGACGTGGAAGTCCAGCGGCGGCGACGCGAGGATGACACCCGTCAGACCGCCGAACAGGAACGTCACGAGGAAGCCGATCGCCCACAGCATCGGTGTCTCGAACGACAACGACCCTCTCCACATCGTGCCGATCCAGTTGAAGAACTTCACACCGGTCGGCACGGCGATGAGGAACGTCATGAACGAGAAGAACGGCAACAGCACGCCGCCCGTGACGTACATGTGGTGGGCCCACACCGTCACGGACAGACCGGCGATCGCGATCGTCGCACCGATGAGACCGATGTAACCGAAGAGCGGCTTGCGCGAGAAGACCGGCAGGATCTCGGTCACGATGCCGAAGAACGGCAGGGCGATGATGTACACCTCGGGATGGCCGAAGAACCAGAAGAGGTGCTGCCACAGCAACGCGCCGCCGTTGGTCGCGTCGAAGATGTGGGCGCCGAACTTGCGGTCCGCCTCCAGGGCGAACAGCGCGGCCGCCAGGACCGGGAAGGCGAGCAGGACCAGCACACCGGTCAGCAGCACGTTCCAGGTGAAGATCGGCATCCGGAACATCGTCATGCCGGGAGCGCGCATGCAGATGATCGTGGTGATGAAGTTGACCGAGCCGAGGATCGTGCCGAAGCCGGAGAACGCCAGCCCCATCACCCACATGTCGCCGCCCACGCCGGGGGAGTGGATGGCGTCCGAGAGCGGGGCGTAGGCGAACCAGCCGAAGTCGGCCGCACCCTGCGGGGTGAGGAAGCCGGCCACCGCGATCAGCGAGCCGAAGAGGTACAGCCAGTACGCGAACATGTTCAGACGAGGGAAGGCCACGTCCGGCGCGCCGATCTGCAGCGGCATGATCCAGTTCGCGAAACCGGCGAACAGCGGCGTCGCGAACATCAGCAGCATCACGGTGCCGTGCATCGTGAACGCCTGGTTGAACTGCTCGTTCGACATGATCTGCGTGCCCGGCCGGGCAAGCTCGGCGCGCATGAAGAGCGCCATCACCCCGCCGATGAGGAAGAACATGAACGAGGTGACGAGGTAGAGCGTGCCGATCGTCTTGTGGTCGGTGGTGGTCAGCCACTTCACGACGATGTTGCCGGGCTGCCTTCGGTGTACGGGCAGCTCGTCCTCATAGGCGTCTTCCGACTGCACATCGAGGCGAGAACCTGACTCAGATGCCACACGAACTCCCGTACGTTCGGGTGCCGTCTGCCCTGGCTCCGGGCGCGGTTGCGCCCACAGGCGGCGACCCCAAGGACATATACCGGTGCAATGTATATGTGTGGGGCCCAAGGGGCTATTTACGACATCCGCTGTTCGGGTGACGGCCCGTCGGGTCCCCGCGCCCGGGCAGCCACCGACGCCCGCACGCGTGCACGGGGCGTTACGGCCTGCCGATCCCGGGTACTTCTGTGCGGTCGGTACGACCCGTACCGCCTCGAACGACGAGGGAGGTCGACATGGAAGAGTCGGTGGACCGGATCGCCGAGCCCTGGGGCGGTCGAACCCCGTACCCGCGGCACGGCGCGTGGCCGACCCGCGTCGACACCCACCTCGCCCGGGGCGTCGCGGAGCACGAGGTGCAGCGGTGGGTGCAGTCGGCCTCGATCCTGCACTCGGACGGGGACGCGATGGACATCGCCGTCAAGGACGGCCGCATGGTCGGTGTGCGGGGCAGGGCGGTCGACCGGGTCAACCGGGGCCGGCTGGGGCCCAAGGACCTCTTCGCCTGGCAGGCGAACGCCTCGCCCGACCGGCTGACGAGGCCGCTGATCCGCCAGGACGGACGGCTGGTGGAGACCGACTGGCCGACCGCGATGGACCGGGTCGTCGCCCGCTCCCGCGAGCTCCTCGACGAACGCGGCCCCGGCTCCATCGGCTTCTACACCTCGGGCCAGTTGTTCCTGGAGGAGTACTACACCCTCGCGGTCCTGGCCCGGGCCGGCATCCGGACGAACCACCTCGACGGCAACACCCGACTGTGCACCTCCACCGCCGCGGAGGCTCTCAAGGAGTCCTTCGGCTGCGACGGACAGCCGGGCAGCTACGACGACATCGACCACGCCGACGTGATCGCCCTGTTCGGCCACAACCTGGCAGAGACGCAGCCGGTGCAGTGGATGCGCGTGCTCGACCGGCTGGAGGGGGCCGATCCGCCGCGGCTGGTCTGCGTCGATCCGCGCCCCACCCAGGTGGCACGCCACGCCACGGTGCACCTCGCGCCGCGCGTCGGGACCAATGTGGCGCTCCTCAACGCGCTGCTGCACGAGACGATCCGTCACGACCGGGTGGACCACGCGTACATCGAGGCACACACGGTCGGCTTCGAGGAGCTCGCCGCGCGGGTGAAGGACTGCACCGCCGAGTGGGCGGCCGCCGTCTGCGACGTACCCGCCAGGCTGATCGTGGAGGCGGCGGAAGTGCTCGGCGGCGCCGACCGGCTGCTCTCCACGGTGCTTCAGGGCGTCTACCAGTCCCATCAGGCGACGGCGGCCGCCGTCCAGATCAACAACCTGCACCTGATCCGCGGGATGCTCGGACGGCCGGGCGCCGGGGTGCTGCAGATGAACGGGCAGCCCACCGCCCAGAACACCAGGGAGTGCGGCGCCAACGGCGACCTGCCGGGATTCCGGAACTGGGAGAACGACGAGCACGTGGCCGACCTGGCCGAGGTGTGGAACGTCGAACCGGCCACGATCCCGCACTACGCTCCGCCCACCCATGCCATGCAGATCTTCCGCTACGCCGAGCAGGGCTCCGTCCGGATGCTGTGGATCAGCGGCACCAACCCGGCCGTCTCACTGCCCGAGCTCGCACGGATCCGCTCGATCCTCTCCGGCGAAAGACTGTTCGTGGTGGTGCAGGACCTGTTCCTCACCGAGACCGCCCAACTGGCCGACGTCGTCCTGCCGGCGGCGACCTGGGGCGAGAAGACCGGCACCTTCACCAACGCGGACCGCACCGTCCACCTGTCCGACAAGGCCGTGGAGCCGCCCGGCGAGGCCAGGCCCGACCTGGACATCTTCCTCGACTACGCCGCCCGCATGGACTTCCGCGACAAGGACGGCGGCCCGCTGATCCCCTGGCACGATCCCGAGTCCGCGTTCGAGGCGTGGAAGCGCTGCAGCGCCGGCCGGCCCTGCGACTACACCGGTCTTTCGTACGGCCTGCTCCGCGGCGGCAGCGGAATCCAGTGGCCCTGCACCAAGGACGACCCCTCCGGCACGCCGCGTCTGTACACCGACGGGATCAGCTGGGCGCACCCCGACCGCTGCGAGGCCTACGGCAAGGACCTGGTGACCGGCGCCTCGACGAGCGTCGTCGAGTACCGCTCGCTCAACCCCGACGGAAAGGCCATGCTCAAGGCCGCCGAGTTCCTGCCGCTGCACGAGGCACCGAGCCAGGACTACCCGTTCCAGCTGACGACGGGGCGCACCGTCTACCACTTCCACACCCGCACGAAGACCGGACGCGCACCGCAGCTGAACGCGGCCGCGCCCGACGTGTGGGTGGAGATCTCCGAGGCCGACGCCGCCGCACGAGACCTCGCCGAGGGAGACCTCGTCGAGGTCGGCTCCCCGCGAGGCTCCCTGCGGGGGCGGCTGCGCGTGACCGGACTGCGGCGGGGAACGCTGTTCGTGCCCTTCCACTACGGCTACTGGGACACGCCCGCCGGCTCCGGCCCCAACGCCACCGTCCCGGGCCGGGCGGCCAACGAGACCACCATCACGGACTGGGACGCGGCCTCCAAGCAGCCGCTGTTCAAGACCGCCGCCGCGACGCTCACCCTCGTGGAGAAGGGCGGCGGGCAGCACTCTCCCGCCCCCACGACCACAGCCTCCCGGCCCGGCCGTGACGCCGGCGTCCCCGCGACGCAAGGCGGCCCCGACGCCCTCGCGCGGCAGACGACGGACGACCGGCCGGCGCGGGAAGGGGGCCGGCGGTGAACGGCATCACCCTCACCCTGCGCGTCCTCCACCACGGCGAGCGGCACCTGGCCGGGGAACTGCTCACCGTGGCGGACCGGCACAGCACGGAGCACGAGGTCCACCACGTCGCCAAGGACCTCGCGGGCTGGTCCCGGGAACACGTCGAACGGCTGACCGGAACCGCCCGCGCCTACGGGCTCGAGCTGGACGACGCCCCGGCGAAGCCCGCGCCCGGACTGCTGACGCTGGTGCGCGAGAAGGCGGCGCAGGCCGTCGGACACCGGCCGGAGCCCGGCCTGCTGCTCCTGCGCGACCTGCGCGATCTGCACCTGGACGCCGCGGAGAACTCCCTCCACTGGGAGATGCTCGCGCAGGTGGCCCAGGCGTCGAAGGACACCCGGCTGCTCGACCTCGCCTCTTCGTGCCACCCGCAGACGCTCCGACAGATGCGCTGGACCAACACCATGATCAAGAACATCTCTCCGCAACTGCTGACGAGCCTGTGATGCCGGAAGGACAGGGAAGAGCGCAAGGGCCGGTGATGCTGATCACCGGGGCGTCCTCCGGCATCGGGGCCGCCGTCGCGACCCGTTTCGCCGCCACCGCGGGCTGGCGGCTGCTCCTGCACGGACGTGACGCGGAGCGACTGGACCAGGTGGCGGCGCGCACAGGCGGAACCGCCCTGCGGGCCGACCTGACCGACCCGGCGAGCGCGAGCCGGATCGCCGCAGCGGCCATCGGATCCGCCGGCCGCGTGGACGTCCTGGTGGCGGCGGCCGGCGTCGGCTGGGCGGGGCCGTTCACCGACATACCGGCTTCGGCGATCGACGAGGTGCTGGCCGTCGACCTGGCGTCCGTGGTGCACCTGGTGCGTCACCTCCTGCCGCAGATGATCGAGCGGGGCAGGGGACGCATCGTGCTGCTGGGTTCCATCGCCGGTGCGGTGGGCGTCGGCGACGAGGCCGTGTACTCGGCCGCCAAGGCGGCGCTGGGCACCTTCGCCGACAGTCTCGCGTACGAACTGAGAGGGACCGGCGTGACGATCTGCCTGGTGCTGCCCGGCATCGTCGACACGCCGTTCTTCGAACGGCGCGGTACCCCGCCCCGTCGCTCCGGTCTGAAGGCCCTCACGCCGGAGGAGGTGGCCGACGCGGTCTGGCGTGCGGTGATGATGCGGCCTCGTGCCGAGATCTTCCTGCCGAGGTGGCTGCGGCTGCCGGCCCGCATCCACGGAGCGGTGCCCCTCGTGTTCCGGCGGCTGGCCGAGCGCTTCGGCTGAGCGCTTCGGCTGAGTTCTTCGGGTGTTTCGGCCGAGCGGTTCGGCCGGGCCGGCGAAGGCCGTCGCCTCCGGGCCCGTCTCAGGCGCCCGGCGGACCGCCGCCGGGCAGGGCGGCGACGAGGCGCGCCGCGTCGCCGCGGAACAAGGCCGCGGCGCGCGCGACCTGACGGTCCCTCGTCGCACCCGGCGCCACCAACTCACGTACACGGGCCACCAGGTCGCCGATGCTGCCCGCCCACGCCGTCACGCCCTCCGCCGCCATCGCGCGCACGCCCTTGACCCCGTGGCCGGCGATCGGCCGGTAGCCGATGACGGGAACGCCCGCGGCGAGAGCCTGCACCGCGGTCTGGCCGGCCGCGTTGTCGATCAACAGCCGTGCGTGGGCCATCAGTTCCGGCAGATCGTCCACCCAGCCCAGCGCGACGGCGCCCGGCACCGCGCCCGCCCGGCGGCGCAGCCGTTCGTCACGGCCGCACAGCAGCACGGGGAGGCAGCCGTGGCGCGCGAGCACCTCCGCGGTGCGTGTCAGCCCGGACCCCACGCCCCACGCTCCGGTGCAGATCAGTACCGGCGGCCGGCCGTCGGCCCAGCCGGGCGGGTCCTGCGCGGCCGGACGGCCGAACTCCGGCGGCACCACCGGCCCGGGGGCGGCCGCCGGCCGGCCGGTCGCCGCGCGTACCGCCTGCGCGCACGTGTCGGTGACGCACAGATACAGGTCGTTGCCCGGGTGGAGCCAGCCGCGGTGCACGGCGAAGTCGGTGACGAAGACCGCGCTCGGGACCGCCAGGGTGCCGCGGTCGCGCATCCGGCCGGTGATCTGACCGGCCAGATGGAAGGTCGACACCACGGCGTCGGGGCGCCGGTCGCGGACGAGCGCGCCCAGCCGGCCCTCCGCGAGTGCGGTCAGCGGGGCCATTTCCGTGAGCGGGCCGCGGCGTGACGGCGGCCGGCCCGCGCCGTTCCGCGGCGCGAGGAACACCGCGTGGACGCCCGCGTAGAGACCGGGAGCATGTCGTACGGAGAAGCGGTACGACGCCCGCAGGGCCCGTCCGGCACCGGGCGGCAGGAGGGTCAGCACGTCCCGCACCAGCACCTCGTGGCCCGAAGCGGCGAGCCTGCGCGCCATCTCACCGGCGACCGCGTCGTGACCGGCCCCCATGCCCGCACTGAGCACCATGAAGCGCCCGCCCATGGGGCCACCTCCTCGGCACCTGTGCGCCGGACAGATCCGTCCGGTCCATGGTGGCCCCGGACCGGCGCCGCCGGTGCCCGCAAGGGGGACAGGCTGGACCGATCGGGTGAACCGGCGCCCGCGGGCCCTGCTGTCGGACGGCGACCGGCCCGTTCCCCGACAGGCTGGACCCGTTACTCGACAGGCTGGACCCGCTCGGTCCGTGATCCGGGAGGTCCGCATGTTCCGTCGGTCCCGCGCCGCTTCGACCCCGGAGCCGGGCCCAGGGGAGCGCGAGCGCCGGGCGAGCCGCCCGGCGCGCGGGCGGGACATGGCGCGATGACGGCACTGTCCGTCTGCCTGGCGCTGCTCGCCGCGCTCGCCAACGCCGCGGCCTCCGTGCTCCAGAGGCGGGCGCTCGCGGACATGCCCACCACGACGGCCATGGCGCTGCTGCGTCGGCCGGGGTGGATGTGGGGCGCGGCGATGCTCGTCGTGTCGGGGGCTCTGCAGGCGCTGGCGCTGGCGACCGGGCCGCTCGCCGTGGTGCAGCCGGTGATGAGCACGGAACTGCTGTTCACCCTGCTGGTCGGAGGCATCGCCTTCCGGCGCCGGCCCGACCGGCGCACCCAGGTGGCGTTCGTGGCGATGGCGGTCGGCCTCGGCGGGTTCCTCGCGCTGGCCGCCCCGTCCGGCGGCCGCGATACGGTGCCGGCCGCGCACTGGGCATGGGCCGGGCTCTCCCTCGCCGCCGCGGTCGCCGTGCTGATCGCGGTCTCGATCCGGCTTCCGTCCTCTCCGCGCGCGGCGGTGCTGGGCACCGCGACGGCGATCGGCTTCGCCTGCACCGCCGTGCTGTTGAAGGACGCGCTGGGCCGGCTGCCGGAGGGCGTCGGCGCGGTGTTCACGACCTGGCAGCTGTACGCGGCCATGGCCGTGGGACTCGGCAGTTTCCTGCTGCTCCAGGTGGCGCTCCGGGCGGGTTCGCTGGCTGCCTCGCAGCCCGCGCTGACGCTGGGTGACGCCCTGCTGAGCGTGGTGCTGGGAGTGGTGCTGTTCCAGGAGAACCTGAACCTGGAGTGGCGTACGCCGCTGGAGGTGCTGGCACTCGGCCTGCTGATCGGCGGCTGTGTGGAACTGGCCAGGTCCCCGCTCATCGGGGAGGACGCGGAGGGTACGGGGAAATGGTGAGCCCCATGAACGGATCCACCGCCGCCCTGGCGGTCACGGGAGCGGCGCTCGTCGCGGCCGGCGCGCACATCGGGCCCGCGGCGACCTGGCTTCCCGGCGTGCGCGGCGCTCTCGCCCCCGTGCTCGACGGGCGTGGCGACGGGGACCGGGTGGCGCTGACGTTCGACGACGGACCCGACCCCGGCAGCACACCGCACTTCCTGCGGGCCCTGGACGAACTCTCCGTACGGGCGACCTTCTTCGTGCTCGGGAGCCGGCTCGCGCAGCACCCCGGACTGGGCAGGCGGATGGCGGCGGAGGGCCACGAACTGGCCGTGCACGGCTGGCACCACGAGCGGCCCTGGTACCCGCGGCCGTCGCGGGACGTACGTGACCTGGCCCGCACGGCGGACCTGGTCACGGAGATCTGCGGCGAGCGGCCGCTCTGGTACCGGCCCGCCTACGGGATCCTCACCGGCGGGCGGTGGTACGCGGCCAGGGCCAACGCGCTGCGCCCGGTGCTGTGGACGTCCTGGGGGCGTGACTGGACGGCCGAGGCGACGCCCGGGAGCGTGCGCGCGGAACTGGGCAGGACCCTGCGGGGCGGGGCGACGGTGCTGCTGCACGACACCGACGCGATGAGCGCTCCCGGCTCGTGGCGAGCGGCTCTCGGGGCGCTCGGCCCGGTCGTGGCGGACTGCCGGGCACGCGGGCTGTCCGTCGGCCGGCTCCGCGATCACGGTCTGCCCCCTCGCTGACCCTCCGGCCTGTTTCTGTCCGTTTGCATGCCCGGATCTGTTTACTTCTCTGTGGTTCGTGCGTAGCATCGGGGAAAACCACAGACTCGGTCATGGAAACGGATGTAAAACCACATGTTCGCTGCGGAGCGTCAGCAGGAGATCATGCGCCTGGCCCGCGAAAGCGGTCGGGTGGATGTGCTGTCCCTCGCCGAGGAGTTCCAGGTCACCGCGGAAACCGTGCGACGCGACCTGAAGGCCCTCGACCGGGCAGGGCTGGTGCGGCGTGTGCACGGCGGCGCCATCCCGGCCGAGCACCTCGACTTCGAGCCCGACCTCGCGGAGCGGGACACGGTCGCCGCCGACGAGAAGGAACGGATCGCGCGGGCCGCGCTGGGCGAGCTGCCCGGCGACGGCAGCGTGATCCTGGACGCCGGCACCACGTCCGCACGACTGGCGGCCGGTATCCCGGTGGAATCCGGGCTGACCGTCGTCACCCACGCGCTGCCGGTCGCCGCCCGCCTCGCCGACCACCCCGGCATCGCCCTCCACCTGGTCGGCGGGCGCGTCCGGCACCGCACCCGCGCCGCCGTCGACGCCTGGGCCCTGCGCGCGTACGGCGAGATCAAGGCGGACGTCGTCTTCCTCGCCACCAACGGTTTCGAGGTCGAGGGCGGCCTGACCACCCCCGACCTGGCGGAGGCGGCCGTCAAGCGGGCCGCGATCGCCGCCGCACGCCGGGTCGTCCTGCTCGCCGACTCCACCAAGTTCGGGCAGCAGCACTTCGCGCGCTTCGGTGACCTGGCCAACGTGGACCTGCTGATCACCGACACGGGTCTGAGCACCGACGACGCACGCTCCATCGAGCGGCAGGGCACGGAGGTCGTCCGCGCATGATCCTCACCGTCACTCCCAACCCGAGCCTGGACCGCACCTACGAACTGCCGTCCCTGGACCGCGGAGCCGTGCTGCGCGCGGCCGGGGACCGGGTCGACCCCGGCGGCAAGGGCGTCAACGTCTCCCGGGCCGTCGCCGCGGCCGGCCACCGCACCGTCGCCGTCGTACCGCTCGGCGGCCCGGAGGGCGCGCTGCTCGACCGGCTGCTCGGCGAGCACGGCATCGAGGCCGCCGGCGTCCCCGTCGCCGGTTCGACCCGGGTCAACATCACCCTCGTCGAGCGTGACGGCACACTGACCAAGGTCAACGCCGCCGGACCCGACCTCGCCCCGGCGGAGGCGGAGGCGCTGCTGGAGACCGTCCGCACCCGCTCGGCGGAGGCGGACTGGATCGCCTGCTGCGGAAGCCTGCCGCGCGGCCTGCGTCCCGAGTGGTACGCGGAACTCGTGGCACGGACCCACCGGGCCGGTGCCCGTGTCGCCCTCGACACGTCCGGAGCCGCCCTGACCGCCGCGCTGCGGGAGCGGCCCGACGTGGTCAAACCCAACGCGGAGGAACTCGCGGAAGCCGTCGGCCGGCCGCTGGCCACCGTCGGCGACGCCGTCAAGGCGGCGGAGGAACTGCGCGACCGGGGCGCCGGTGCGGTGCTGGCCAGCCTGGGCGCGGACGGCCAGCTGCTCGTGGACGACACCGGCGTCTGGTTCGGCCAGGCCCCGGCCGACGCCGTCCGCAGCAACGTCGGCGCCGGGGACGCCTCCCTCGCCGGCTTCCTCACCGCGGGCGGCGCCGGCCCCGCCGCCCTTGCGGCCGCGGTCGCCCACGGCACCGCCGCCGTGCAACTGCCGGGCAGTGTCATGCCGTCACCGGCCGACCTGGACCCGGAAGCGGTGACGGTCACCGCTTCCGTCCCCCTCGACCGCGTCCTCGGGGAGCCGGCGTCATGACCTTCCGTCCGGGCCGGGCCCACCGTCCCCCTCGTACCGGTGCGCGGTCCTGCGGCCGTGTCGGCACCGGGGCCCGCCCACCACGTCCCACCACCGCCCTCGGGCGGTTCGCGAGCAAGGAGCCGCGTGATGAGTGAGTTGATCACCGCAGAACTGGTCGACGTCGACCTGGCCGCCGAGACCAAGCAGACCGCCGCCCGGTCCCTCGCAGAGCGGATGGTCGCGGCCGGCCGCGTCACCGACCTCGACGGCTTCCTCGCCGACGTGGCGGCCCGCGAGGCGCAGATGCCGACCGGACTCGACGGCGGCATCGGCATTCCGCACTGCCGGAGCGAGCACGTCACCGCCCCCACCCTCGCTTTCGGCCGCAGCGCCAGGGGGATCGACTTCGGCGCCCCGGACGGGCCCGCCGACCTGATCTTCCTGATAGCCGCGCCGGCGGGCGCCGACGACGACCACCTGACGATTCTCTCCGCCCTGGCCCGGCGGCTCATGGACGCGGAGTTCACCGACGCGCTGCGCGCCGAGCGAGACCCGGCGGCGGTCGCGGCCCTGATCCGTGGCGAGGAGGCCCCGGCGCCGGCCGGGGCCACCGGTGCTCCCGAGGCCGCCGGTGAGGTTCCGGCCGCGGCCGCCCCCGAGGCCGCCGGTGAGGTTCCGGCCGCGGCCGCCCCCTTCCGGATCGTGGCCGTCACCTCCTGTCCCACCGGGATCGCCCACACCTACATGGCCGCCGAGTCGCTGCAGAAGGCCGGCGAGGCCGCGGGCGTCGACGTCGTCGTCGAGACCCAGGGTTCCGCCGGATTCACCCGCCTCGACCCGGGGGTGATCGCCGCAGCCGACGCCGTGATCCTCGCGCACGACGTGGAGGTCAGGGAGAAGGACCGGTTCGCCGGCAAGCCGACCGTCGACGTCGGCGTCAAGGCCGCCATCAACCGGCCCGCCGAACTCATCGCGGACGTACGCGGCAAGGCCGCCCGCGGTGAGACCACCGCCGCGGCCGCCGCCACGGCGCCCATGGACACCGGCGCCCCCGGCGACCACTTCGGCACCCGGCTGCGCAAGTGGCTGATGACCGGAGTCAGCTACATGGTGCCGTTCGTCGCCGCGGGCGGTCTCCTCATCGCCCTGGCCTTCGCCATCGGCGGATACGAGATCAACAGCGCCCCCTCGGTCGCCGAGCACTTCGTGTGGACGGAGGCCGCCAGTTGGGCCGCCCTGCTCTTCCAGACCGGCGGCGCCGCGTTCGGCTTCCTGGTTCCCGTCCTCGCCGGATACATCGCGTACGGCATGGTCGACCGGCCCGGTCTCGTACCAGGGTTCGTGGGCGGCGCCATCGCCGTCACCATCAACGCGGGCTTCCTCGGCGGACTCGCCGCCGGCCTCATCGCGGGCGCCGTGGTGATGGCGATCCAGCGCGTCCGTGTGCCGGCCGTGCTGCGCGGCGTCATGCCGGTGGTCGTGATCCCGCTGATCTCCGCCGCGGTCGTCGGGTTCCTGATGTTCATCGTCGTCGGCAAACCGATCGCCTCCCTCCAGAAGGCCATGACCGACTGGCTGAGCGGCCTGTCCGGCGGCAACGCCGTGCTGCTCGGCGTCCTGCTCGGCCTGATGATGTGCTTCGACCTCGGCGGCCCGGTCAACAAGGTGGCCTACGCCTTCGCGGTGGGCGGCCTCGCGACCCCCACCGACGGCAGCCTCAAGGTCATGGCCGCGGTGATGGCGGCCGGAATGGTCCCGCCGCTCGGCATGGCACTGGCGACGACCGTGCGCGCGAAACTCTTCACCAAGGCGGAGCAGGACAACGGCAAGGCGGCCTGGGTCCTCGGCGCCTCGTTCATCAGCGAAGGCGCGATCCCGTTCGCAGCGGCCGACCCGCTGCGGGTCATTCCCTCCGCGATGGCCGGCGGCGCGGTCACCGGCGCCCTCTCGATGGCCTTCGGCGCCACGCTGCGCGCACCGCACGGTGGCATCTTCGTGGTCCCGCTGATCGGCGGACCGCTGGTCTACCTGCTGGCCATCGCCGCGGGCACCGTGGTCACCGCCGGTCTGGTGGTCCTCCTCAAGAGCCGCCGCAAGCCGGCCGGGTCGGCGGCCACCGCCCCGGCCGCCCCCGAGGCCGCGGACCCCAAGGTCCCGGCGGCCGCCTGAAGCTCCTGGCCCGGGCCGTCCCGGGTCTGCCCGGGACGGCTCCCGGCAGGCCCCGGTCGGAACCCGGTGCGGGGACAGGTCCAAGGACACGTCCCCGCACCGGCTCCCGGACAGTCCCTGGACAGGTCCAAGGACCTGTTCGCGCACAGACCCCGTACAGGCCCCCATTCGGCTCCCGGACCGGTCCGGGAGGCGGTTCCGGGGCCGGAACCCGCCCACCGGCCCAGCGTTGTGCCTGTCCACGGCGGACACACCCCCACCGGCAGCTCTCGTCCCACCATCCCGTAGGAGTGTCATCCCCATGCCCCAGCGCACCGTCGTCATCGGCTCCCGCTCCGGACTTCACGCCCGGCCCGCGTCGGTCTTCGTCCAGGCCGCCGCCCGCCAGCCCGTCAGGGTGACCGTGGCCCGCGACGGAGGCTCCCCGGTCGACGCCCGCAGCCTGCTGTCGGTGCTGGCGCTCGGCGCCAAGCACGGTGAATCCCTGGTGCTGTCCGCCGAGGGCGACGGCGCGGAGGCCGCCGTCGAGGAACTGGCGACGCTCGTCGCCGCCGACCTCGACGCCCAGGAGCAGCGGTGACGACCGGTACGACGACCTCCGACTCTCCCGCGGTCCCGGTCACCGGGGTGCTGAACGGCATCGGCATCGGCGGCGGCAGCGCCGCCGGGCCCGTCGCCCGGATGGCCCAGCCGTCCGTCCTGCCGCCTCCCCGCACCGTCGACCCGGCCGACGTACCGGCAGAGGCGGCAGCGGCCCGGGCCGCGCTGGCCAAGGTCGCCGCGGACCTGGAGCAGCGGGCGGCCGCCGCCGGCGGCGACGCGGCGCAGGTCCTCTCCGCGCAGGCGATGATGGCCGCCGACCCGACTCTCGCCGACCAGGTCGGCGAGCTCGTGGCCGACGGGGCCGACGCCGCCCACGCCCTCGACAGGGCGTTCCGCGCCTTCCGCGCGTCGCTCGAGGCGGCGGGCGGCTACTTCGCCGAACGCGTCGCCGACCTCGACGACCTCCGCCGGCGGTCGGTCGCGGCGGTCCAGGGCCTCGCGATGCCCGGCCTGCCGGACCCCGGCCATCCGTACGTCCTCGTCGCGGACGACCTCGCGCCCGCCGACACCGCGCTGCTCGACCCGGCCGAGGTCCTCGCCCTGGTCACCGAGCGCGGCGGCCCCACCAGCCACACGGCGATCCTCGCCAAGATCCTCGGTCTGCCGGCCGTCGTCGGATGCGCCGCCGCCGCGGAGCTGACGGACGGCACGCCGGTGCTCGTCGACGGCGCGGCCGGCACGGTCGAGACCCACCCGGCCCCGGACACCGTCGCCGAGGCCGCCGCGCGGGACGCACGACGCCGCCGGGCCGCGGCCGAGGTCAGCGGCCCCGGCAGGACGGCCGACGACCACGCGGTCAAACTGCTGGTCAACCTGGGCGCCTTGCAGGAACTGGACGCGGCCGCGGCCGCCGACAGCGAGGGCGTGGGGCTGTTCCGCACCGAGTTCCTCTACCTCGACCGCGAGCAGGCTCCCACCGCGAAGGAGCAGACCGACGCCTACCGCGCGGTCTTCGACGCCTTCGCCGGGCGCCGCGTCGTCGTACGCACCCTCGACGCGGGGGCCGACAAACCGCTGCCGTTCGTCACGACGGCCGACGAACAGAACCCCGCCCTCGGCGTGCGCGGCCTGCGCACCGCACGCCGTGACCCGGAGCTGCTCGAGACGCAGCTGGCCGCGATCGCCGCGGCGGCGGAGGGCACGGGAGCCGACGTATGGGTGATGGCGCCCATGGTCTCCGTGCCGAGTGAGGCAGCGGCCTTCGCGGCACGGGTGCGCGCCCACGGGCTGCGGACCGCGGGCGCCATGGTCGAGGTCCCGGCCGCGGCGCTGAGGGCGGGAGACCTCGCCCGGCAGTGCGACTTCCTCAGCATCGGGACGAACGACCTGGCCCAGTACGCGTTCGCGGCCGACCGCACCCTCGGCACGCTGGCCGAATTCCTGGATCCCTGGCAGCCGGCCCTGCTCGAACTGGTGCGGGCGGCGGCCGGGGCGGGCGCGGCCTACGACCGCCCCGTGGGGGTCTGCGGCGAGGCCGCGGCCGATCCGCTGCTCGCCCTGGTCCTCGTCGGGCTGGGCGTGAGCAGCCTCTCTGCCGCGCCGAGCTGCCTGGGGGACGTGCGCGCCACCGTGGCTGCGCACACCCTGGACGACTGCCGGCGGCTCGCCGCACTGGCACTGGCGGCCCCGGACGCGACGGCGGCCCGCGCGGCCGTGCGGGACGGTTCGGTGCAACCGGCCCTCACGTAGCCCTGCCCTCTCCGGGGGGCACGGCCTGGGGCTGCGATGCGGCGGGACCGTTCCCCACCACCGGGCGGTCCCGCGACGGCGCCCCGGGCCGGTCCCCCTGGGGCACGCCCAAGGCGGTGGAGCAGCGCACCGCCGCCCCGGATGCGAGCATGACGAGAGGGCCGTCGAAGACGTGCCCGCGCCGGTGCGGCGCAGGAGGAACGGGCGACCCGGGGATGGTGGGGCGTGAACGGCGCTGACCGGCCGCTGGAGCTCGACTTCCTGCGTGCCGTGTTCGAGAGCATGGGTGCCGGGCTGTACGTCACCGACACCTCGGGGCGACTCACTGCCTCGAACCCGTGGGCCGACCGCCTCCTCGGCCGCGACGCCACGCAGATGCTGGGTCAGGACCTTCACGACCTGCTGCACCGGCAGGCCGACGGCAGGACGATCCCCCGGGACGAGTGCCGAGTGTTCTCCGTGCTGACCACCGGCACCCCCGCCGAGGGAAGCGACGAGTTCTACCTGCGGGCCGACGGCACCACCGTACCGATCATCTGGGCCGCCACACCCCTGTTCCGGCAGGGGAAGGTGGACGGTGCGGTGATCGTCTTCCACGACTTCAGCCTGCACCGCCGAGCCGTCGACCAGCAGGCGACGCACCTCATGGCACTGGAGGAGCTCACCGAGCGGCTGACCATCGTCGCGGAGATCTCCGCCGTGCTCAGTTCCACGCTCGACGTCCCGAAAATGCTGCACCGGCTGGTGCGTCTGCTGGTGCCGGAGCTGGGCGACTGGGCGGCGGTCGATCTGCGTACGCACCCTCAGGCCGACGACCTGCGCAGGATCGCCGTGCGGTGCGAGGACCACCTCGGGCAGAAGCACGACCACGGCGGGCAGAACCACGGAGGTGGGGACGACGGACCGGACGACCGCCCGCCGCCGGACGCGCTGCTGGGCCCGCTGCCGCCGTTGACAGAAACACCCTCCGCGTCGGCCCTCGCGCGTGTGCTGCGGGGCGGCCGGCCCGTGCGGCTGGACGCCGAGGACCTCGCACCGCAGGCCCCGCTCGCCCGGGCGCACCGGGACCTGTTCGATCGGCTCGGCGGGCATTCGGCGGTCGTGGTGCCGCTGAGCACCACGCGCCAGGTGTTCGGCGCGCTCACCGTGGCGCGCCGCGGCGAACGTCCGCCCTGCACGGAGGCCGACCTGTTGGTGCTGGCCGACATCGGGCGCCGGGCCGGCCTGGTGCTGGACAACGCCCAGCTGTTCGACCAGCAACGGCAGCTGGCGGAGACCATGCAACGTCAGCTCCTCACGCCGCTTCCCCAGGTCGACCACCTCCAGATGGCCGCCCGCTACCAGCCCGCGGAGAGCGCCGCCGAGATCGGCGGAGACTGGTACGACGCCTTCCTCCTCGCCGACGGCGCCACGACGATGGTCATCGGCGACGTCGTGGGCCACGACCTCAAGGCCGCGGCCCACATGGCCGAGGTGCGCAACATGCTCCGCGCGCTGGCCTGGGACCGGCAGGAACCTCCCAGCCTCATCATGCGACGCCTCGACGAGGCGATGACCAACACCAGTGACGCCCCCATGGCCACCGCCGTCTTCGCCCGGATCGAGGGCGAGGAGGGCGGGCCGTGGCAGCTGCACTGGGTCAACGCCGGCCACCCGCCGCCGCTCCTCGTGACGTACGACGGAGAGGCCCGTTACCTCGAAGCGGGCCACGGGCCCCTTCTCGGCATGGACTCCGCGCTGCATCTGGGCCTGGGATGGCCCGACGCCCGTGAGAGGCTTCCCGCCCGGTCCACGCTGCTGCTGTACACCGACGGCCTGGTCGAGAGCCGGACGCGTTCCATCGACGGGGGGCTGGCCGAGCTGCGCCGCCACGCCGGCGCCCTCGCGCACCGGGACGTCGAGGACTTCTGCGACGAGCTCCTGGCCCGCATGGCGCCCAGTGGCGACGACGTCGCCCTCCTCGCCCTGCGCATCCCGGAGTGGGGGGAGGGCCGGGACGGCAAGCCACCGCCGCGGCAGCAGTCGCACAGCCCGGCCGCGCCCAACCGCGCCGCCCCCGGGTCCCTCGTGGAGGACACCGAGGTACGGGACACGTCCTGACCGGCGATGCCCGCCGGGCGCTCCGGTCCGCGTTCCGGCCGGGAGCCGCCCGGCGGCCGGGACGCGCTCACGGGGCGAGGCGGGCAGCGAGGAGCGCGACGTCGTCGTGGAACGCGTAGTGGCCGTGCGCGAGGAGCGCGTCGCAGAGCTCGGGGAGCGGGGCGGAGGCCCGGACGGCCGCGATGCCGGTCGCGTCTGCCATCCCCTCGTCGATGGACCGGCGGGGGTGCTCGACCAGCCCGTCGGTGTGCAGCAGCAGTGTGCTGCCGGGCGGCAGCAGCTCCGTGTGGTCCACCCGCTCCATCACCGGATCGACACCCAGGGGCAGTCCGGTGTCCGTCTCCAGGTAGCGGGCCCGGTGGTCCGGCGTGACCAGCAGCGGCGGCAGGTGGCCCGCGCTCGACCAGTGCAGCCGCTTGCCGTGGGCGCTGGGCTCGAGCCTGGCGATGATGACGGTGGCCATCGGGCCGCCGTGCAGTTCGTGCAGGACCTCGTCGAGCCGGCGCAGGATCCGGCTCGGAGGCTCCTCCTCCTCGAACGCGATCACCCGCAGCATGTTGCTGATCTGGCTCATCACGGTGGCCGCTTCGAGGCCGTGGCCCATCACGTCGCCGACCATCAGGCACGGCACGCGGCCCGGCAGCCGGACGAGGTCGTACCAGTCGCCGCCGATCCGCGGCGCCTCGGTGGAGGGCTGGTACCTGGCCTCGAGCTCCAGGTCCTCACGGCGGGGCATCCGGGGGAGCAGTCTGCGCTGGAAGTCCTCCGTGGCATGCCGCAACTGGTCGTACAGGCGGGCGTTCTCGATGGCCACTCCGGCGGCACCGGCCAGCGCGACAACGATGTTCTCGTCGTCGTCCGTGAAGGGCTCGCCGCTCTTCCGGTCGGCCAGGTAGAGCGTGCCGTAGAGCTTGTCCCGCACGCGGATCGGCACTCCGAGCAGGTTGGTCATCGCGGGGTGGCCCGCCGGGAAGCCGACCGCGTGGGGGTGTTCCGCCACATGATCGACGCGCAGCGGGTGGGGGTCGCGGACCAGCTCGCCGAGGAGGCCGGTGCCGTGCGGCAGCCGGTCGCCGAGGGCGGCGAACTGGTCGCGGCCGAAACCCGAGGTGATCAGCTCGGTGAACTCACCGGCGTCGTCCAGCACGCCGAGCGCCGCGTACCGGGCCTGCGCCAGCTGCCGGGCGGTCTCGTTGATCGTGCGCAGCACGGAGTCGAGCTCCAGTTCCTTGCTGATCGCGAGGACGGCGCCGAGCAGTTCCCGTACGCGTCCGTGCGCGTGCGCGACCTGCTGGAGACCGTCCTGGATCTGGTCCAGGTAGCCACCCTCGGCGGGAGCAGGGGACTGCAGGTCCTCGGGGCCGTCCGGAACTCGTTGTGCCATCGAAGGGCCCTTCGCTGGGTTTCGTGGCGGACCGCTCTTCCAGCGGCGGGTACCCATCCGCCCGGGAGCGACTCACGGCGACGGCGGGGGAGACGCGAACCTCCTGGCGACCTCGCTCCGGTGCCACGGCAGATCGTCCGGCCATAGGCGCGGCAGGAGACGGCCGCCTGCCGCCACGGCGCATGCCGGACCGCCCCGTGGGCACGCGCAGGCCACAGGCTTCAGCGCGCAGAGCACGGCGTACGCGGCCATCCTTAATCGCGTGGCCGCCTCCACCGGGCGACGCGGGCGGCCCGCGCCCACGGGGTCGCTGAGCAGGGAGGACCGACATGAACGTACGCGTGTGCCGCGCACCGTCCGACCGGGTCGGCGACCCGGACACGCGGCCGTGAGCGGGTCCCGCTGGCGTGGCGTCGACGCCGTCGTCCTCGACACCGACGGCGTGATCACCGACTCCGCCAAGATCCACGCCGCAGCCTGGAAGACGGCCTTCGACGCCTGCCTGCTCGCCCATCCGCCCGACGACCCCGCTGCCCGCCGGCCCTTCGACGTCCGGGACGACTATCTGAGGCACGTCGACGGGCGGTCACGCCAGGACGGGGCCGCGGCGTTCCTGGCCTCGCGCGGGCTGCGGCTGCCCCGGGGAAGCCCTGACGACTCCCCGGGCACGGACACGGTGGGCGCCGTCGCCGCGTACAAGGAGCAGCTGTTCACCCGGCGGCTGAGCGAGCAGGGCATCGACGCCTACCCGGGCACCGCGCGACTGCTGAGGATGCTGCGCGCCCGCGCCGTCCCCCTGGCGGCCGTTTCCGCGTCCCGCCACGCACGGGAACTGATCACCCGGGCGGGTGTCCTGCCCTGTTTCGACGTCCTGGTCGACGGCGCGGAGGCGGCCCGGCTGCGGCTGCCGGGCAAGCCGGAGCCCGCGCTGTTCCTCGAGGCGGCCCGGCGGCTCGGCGTCCCCCCGGACCGGACGGCCGTCGTGGAGGACGCCCTGGCCGGCGTGGAGGCGGGCAGACGCGGCGGCTTCGCCCTCGTGATCGGCGTGGACCGTACGGGCGGCCCGGGGACGGGCGACGCCCTGCTCGAGCACGGTGCCGACCTCGTCGTACGGGACCTCGCCGAACTGCTCCCCGCCGGCACCGACGGTTCCGGCGAACCGGACGCGCCCCCGGCACCCCCTGCCCGGGCCGCCCCCGAGCCCCCAGCGCCCCCGGAGGACTGACCATGCACGAGTGGATCTGGACGTACGAGGGATACGACCCCGCGCGCGAGCGGCTGCGGGAGGCGCTGTGCACTCTCGGCAACGGCTACTTCGCCACACGGGGAGCCGCCCCCGAGTGCACCGCCGACGACACGCACTACCCGGGTACGTACGCCGCGGGCTGCTACAACCGCCTCACCTCGATCGTCGCCGGCCGGCAGGTCGAGAACGAGGACATGGTCAACCTGCCCAACTGGCTGCCCCTGCGCTTCCGTCTGTACCGCCTCGCCGGTGACGCGGCCTGGTTCACCCCGGACAGCTCGGCGCTGGCCGAACACCGCCAGAGCCTCGATCTGCGGGCGGGCACCCTCGAGCGCACCATGCGCTACGTGGCCGAGGACGGCCGGGCCCTCACCGTGCGCCAGCTGCGGCTGGTCCACATGGCCGATCCCCATCTCGCCGTGCTGCGCACCCAGTTCACGGCGGAAGGCTGGTCAGGTGACATCGAGGTCGAGGCCGCGCTCGACGGCGGGGTGACCAACAGCGGGGTGGCACGCTACCGGGAGCTGAACGGCAGCCATCTCGTCCACGTCAACGCCGGTGACGGCGAGCCCGACACCATGTGGCTGCGCTGCCGCACCACCACCTCCGACATCCGGATCGGCATGGCGGCCCGCACGGTCGCCGACGAACCGACCGACGAGGAACGGGCCCGCACCGCCCATGAACCGCTGCGTGCCGTGCAGTTCCTGAGGCTGACCCTCCCGGGAGGTGTCACCCGTACGGTCGACAAGACCGTCGCGCTGCACACCTCGAGGGACGCCGCGATCAGCGACCCGCTCCACGCGGCCGTCGGCCGGGTCGACCGGGCGCCGGGCTTCGAGGCGCTGCTGGAGTCGCACCGGGCGGCGTGGCGGCAGCTGTGGCGGAGGGGCGAGCTGGACGTGCCGGGGGAGGCCGGCAGCATTTTGCGGCTCCACCTCTTCCATGTGCTGCAGACGCTGTCCCCGCACACCGCCGACCTCGACGTCGGGGTGCCCGCCCGTGGTCTGCACGGCGAGGCGTACCGCGGCCACATCTTCTGGGACGAGCTGTTCGTCCTGCCGTATCTGAACCTGCACTTCCCCGAGGTCTCCCGGGCCCTGCTCATGTACCGGTACCGCAGGCTGGAACAGGCCCGCGTGCTGGCCCGCGACGCCGGCCACATCGGCGCCATGTACCCGTGGCAGAGCGGCAGCGACGGTCGCGAGGAGACGCAGGAGCTGCACCTCAACCCGCGGTCCGGACGCTGGCTGCCGGACCACTCCCGCCTCCAGCACCACGTCGGGTCCGCCATCGCGTACAACGTGTGGCAGTACTGCGAGGCGAGCGGCGACGCGGAGTTCCTGCACACCAAGGGCGCGGAGATGCTCACCCAGATCGCGCGGTTCTGGGCCGGATTCGCCCAGTACGACAAGCAGTTGGAGCGTTACCGCATCCGCGGCGTGGTCGGCCCCGACGAGTACCACGAGGCGTATCCGGGCTCCTGTCTGCCGGGGCTGGACGACAACGCGTACACGAACGTCACCGCGGTGTGGGTGCTGGCCCGCGCCCTCGAGGTGGTGCGCGAACTGCCCGAGCCGCGCCGCCGGGAGCTGTACGAGCGCATCGGCCTCGACCGAGGGGAGCTGGCCCGCTGGGAGGAGGTGTCACGACGGATGTACGTGCCCTTCCACGACGGTGTCATCAGCCAGTTCCACGGTTACGGCGACCTGGAGGAGCTCGACTGGGACGGCCTGCGCGCCCGGCACGGGGACATCCGCCGCCTCGACCGGGTGCTGGAGGCGGAGAACGACACCGTGAACCGCTACCAGGCCTCCAAGCAGGCCGACGTGCTGATGCTCGGCTACCTCTTCTCGCCGGCCGAACTGAGCGGTCTGTTCAGGAGGTTGGGTCACGAACTGGACGAGGAGACCTGGCACCGGACCGTCGACTACTACCTGAAGCGCACCAGCCACGGCTCGACCCTCAGCGGCCTCGTCCACGGATGGGTGCTGGCGCGTGTACGGCGCGAGGACGCGTGGACCTACGTCAGGGAGGCGCTGGAGGGCGACATCGCCGACCTGCAGGGCGGCACCACGGAGGAAGGCATCCATCTCGGGGCGATGGCCGGCACGCTCGACCTGGTGCAGCGCGGTCTGACCGGGATGGAGACCCGTGGCGGGGCGCTGTGGTTCGACCCCGTGCACTCGCCGCAGCTTGCCGAGTACGGCTTCTCCGTCCGCTACCACGGGCATTGGGGGGTGCGGGTGCGGATGCGGCCCGGAGAACTGCACATCGGCGTGCCGGCCTCCGACGGTGGACCGATCGACGTGCGGCTCCCGGACCGGACCGTGTCGGTCGAGCCGGGCGGCTCCCGTCTGCTGATGCTGCCCGACGACGGGCACCGGCCCTCGCCCTGACCGGCCCTCGCCTTGACCGGGCCTCGCCTTGGCCGGGACTCGCCTTGGCCGGCCCTCGCCTTGGCCGGGCCTCGCCCTGACCGGGCGGCAGCGGCCTCCGCCCTCGGCGCCGGCCCCCTGACCGGCCGGGGGCCGTTCGTCCGTGGCTCAGGGGGTGTCTTCCTGTCCCGGCAACGGCAGGGACGCCCACACGGTCTTGCCCGCAGGAGGTGTCGGCCGCCAGGACCAGCTGTCGCTCAGCGAGTTGACGAGGAGCAGGCCGCGGCCGCCCGAGGCGGCCGGGCCGGGATCACCGAGGCGCGGCGGCGCCGGGCTGGGGTCGGTCACCGCGCAGACGAGGTGGCGGCTGTAGCGGAAGAGGCCCAGCCAGACCGGGTACTCGTCGGCGCACGGCGCGGTGGGCGGAAGGGCGTGCCGGACGGCGTTGCCGACGAGCTCGCTCACGATCAGCTCGACATCCGCCACCAAGGGCCGCAGCGCCCACTCGCGGAGGGTGCTCGCGGCGAACTTCCGTGCCTGCCCCGCGTTCCTCGGCCGGCCGTCCAGCCCGCACGCGGAGAAGCCGCCGGGGAGGACAAGTTCCTCCATGGCGTACTCCGGCGCGTCGGCGGGCATACAGGGCGGACGTTTCACGCCAGATTGCGCGAGACCGCTCCCGAAACCATGCCGTACATCGGTCTCAGGGAGCGCCGGCACGTGAGTCGTCACTGGTCATGTCTCCCTGCAGGCTTCGCCGTTCGACAGCAGACGCAGGGCGAGTATTGTCGAGCCGACCCGCGGATGCAATTGCAGATGGGATTGCATCGGTGGGATCCGGACCAAACGTGTGCGAGCAGTGAGGAGTTGATGGGCATGGAGTTCGTCAACGGAATGCAGGCCAGTGCGCTGGTGACGGTGACGTGGATCAAGAGCAGTCACAGCAACGCCACGGGGAACTGCGTGGAGATGGCGGCGCTGCCCGGCGACCTGATCGCGATCCGGAACTCGAGGGATCCGCACGGGCCGGCGCTCGTCTGCTCACGCGACGAGTTCGCGGGGTTCGTGGCAGGAGCCCGTGAGGGTGGTTTCGACGCGGTAATCGGCTGAAAACAGTCGGTGAGTGGGCGACTTCCCCATGGCCTCGCCGCGCGAGTGCTGGATACTGTCGTCGTCCCTATTTCTCCGCAGGAGCGCCTGATGGCTGCAGTCGAACCGAGTCCGTCGTTGTTCGTCCGGCCGCTGGGAGCGGTCGAGAACAACCCGACCGCCCTCAGGCTGATTCTGGGTGGCAAATTGCGCCAACTGCGGGTGAACGCCGGGCTGGATCCAGCGGACGTCGACGCCCGGCTCGGTTTCTCGCGCTCCAGGACCAGCCGGATCGAGCTGGGCCGCCACGGCTGCAAGCCGGCCGACGCCCTGGCGCTGCTGGATCTGTACGGCGTGAGCGCGGAGGAGCAGGTCGCCGAGTTCATGCGGCTGGTGACGCAGTCCCGCCAGACCGACTGGTGGCGCTCCTTCAGCGATGTCCTCTCCGACTTCTTCGAGCCGCTGGTCGCCCTGGAGGGTGCCGCGGCGACGATCCGTACCTACGAGCCGTTCTATGTGCCCGGCCTGCTCCAGACCCCCGCGTACGCCGAGGCCGTCATCCGGTCGGGACCGGGGCACCTCCTGACGCACGATGTGCGGCGCCGGGTCGAGCTGCGGCGGGAACGCCAGCGGCAGCTGGACACGCCTGAGGCGCCGCGCCTGTGGGCCGTGATCGACGAGTCCGTGCTGATGCGCACGGTGGGCGGGCCGCATGTGATGCGCGAGCAACTGCTGCACCTCGTCGGGATGATGGAGCGGCCGCGGGTGACCCTGCAGGTGGCGCCGCTGGAGGTGACGGCCTCCGTCGGCGTCGGCACGGGCGTGACCTATCTGCGTTTCGCGCTGAGCGACCTGAAGGACGCGGTCTACATCGAGCACCTGACCGACAGCACGTTCTCCCAGAAGCCGCAGGCCGTCGAGCAGTACCGTGACATGCTCGACCGGCTCGGCGCGTGCGCCCTCACGCCCAAGCAGTCGCTGGAACTGCTCCAGCAGCGCATCAAGAGCCTCTGATCGCCCCACACGTGGGCCCGCGTTCGTGATCTGACGGCCCGTACGCGTTCGGTACCCGCGCCGCGGTACGACGACGGAGGCGGCCCGGTGAGTGCTCCTCGGAGCCGGCTCGACGGACCACCGCCCGCGCGTAGTGCGGTGGAGCTACGGGATGCGCGCGACCCCGCCCCACTCGATCCATTCGTCGGTCTGCTGCACCGGTGCCAGATCGGTGTCGGGACGCCAGGTGGAGACCTCCACCAGCCCGGGCTCCAGTATCTCCATGCCGTCGAGGTAGGCGGCGACCTCGTGCTCCTCGCGGACCCGGCCCCAGTGGTTGTCGGTGGCCTGCGCCATGAAGTCGGTGACGAACTTGCGGATCTCCGGCCGGTCGCTCACCAGTTGGCAGACGACGAGGAAGCTGCCCGGCGCCAGCCGTTCGGCGACCCGCCGCACGAGACCCGCCGGATCGGCCTCGTCCGGGATGCAGTGCATCACCGACACGAAGAGAGCCGCGACAGGCTGGCTGAAATCGATCAGCCGCCGGGTCTCTTCGTGGTCGAAGATACCGTCGGTGTCGCGCATGTCGGCCTGGATGACCGTGGTGCGGTCGTTCTCGTCGAGCAGGGCCCTGCCGTGCGCGAGCACGATGGGATCGTTGTCGACGTAGACGACCCTGGAGGCGGGATCGACCGACTGCGCGACCTGGTGGACGTTGTCCTGGGTCGGCAGACCGGATCCGTGGTCGATGAACTGGCGGATGCCGTACTCGGTCGCCAGCATCCGCACGACACGCCGAAGGAAGCGGCGGTTGTTGACGGCGAGTGTCTTGGTGCTGGGGACCTGCTTCAGAAGTTCTTCGCAGGCTTCTCGGTCCGACTGGTAGTTGTCGTCGCCCCCCAGGAAGTAGTCGTACATACGTGCCACGCTGGGCACTTTGGTGTCGATGGCGTCGGGGCGCCACGAACTCTGCATCCAGTCCTCACCCGCGTTGATGGAGATCCGGTTCTGTGGGATCCACATGCTAGGGAGACGCCGCACGGCGGTACAGACGGATGGTGGGGGCAGCGGCTCCGGTACGTCGGCTTTCGGCCAGGGCGCTCCGTCCCAACTGTCCCACTCCTACCATGCGTTACGGCCGGTCAGAGCGCGCCCCACGAGTGGGCCCGGGTGCGGAGGTGGTCGTGGACCAGCGCCAGGGGCGGATGGACGAGGGCGCCGGCCCTGGTCGCCAGGTAGAGGGTGTTGAGCGGCGGGGCGGCGGGCTCGTGGAGCAGTTCGACGGAGCCCGCGGCGAGGGCCGGCTCGGCGAGATAGCGGGGCAGGGCGCTCACCCCCGCGCCCGCGATCACGGCGGCCAGAACGGCCCGCAGGTCCGGGACGATCACGGAGATGCTGTTCGGCGGCCGGCGGTCGAACTCGCTCAGCCAGTAGCGGCGGACGATCGGCAGGTCGTCCGCGTAACCGACCAGCGGGAGATGGGCGAGCGCCTCCACCGGATCGCCGGCCAGCCGCGCGTTGTCGACAGTGCGGGCCAGGGACGGCGCGCCGACGAGAACGAACTCCTCGTCGATGAGCGGCGTGGCCACGATGTCCTGCTGCGTGGGCCGTATGGCGGACACAACCAGCTCCACGTGTCCCTCCGTGAGGGCGGCGAGCAGATCGCGGGCGAGGCCCAGCGTCACATGGATGCGCAGTCCCCGAGTGGTCAGCGGCGCCAGCGTGGGCAGGACGCGCATGGCCATCAGCTCGCCGGGGCCCGCGATCCGTACGGTCCCGACATGCGCCGCCCCCGCCCGCGACGGTTCCAGCGCCGCGCGCAGCTCGTCGAGGTGCGTGCCGACGCGGGCGGCGAGATCGGCCGCGTGCGCGGTGGGGGTGACGCCTTTGCGTGAGCGGACGAACAACTGCTCACCCATCTGGTCCTCCAGCCTGGCCAGCTGCCCGCTGACGGCCGGCTGGGTGAGCCCGAGGCGCTCGGCGGCGGCGGAGAGCGACCCGCAGCGGTAGATCTCCAGGAAGGTAGACAGCAGATCCAGTCCCGGCACGCAACCCTCGTTCCATAAGAGAAGTTATGACGCTCATGATGCCCGCGGATGATGCGGGGGCAAAGCTGGGGTTGTCCGTAGCGAACCGCAACACATCCGAGCGAAGTAAGGACTGCTCCATGTCGAAGATCCTCATGGTCGTTTCCGGAGCCGACAGCCTCAAGCTGTCCGACGGCACCAGCCACCCCACCGGCTACTGGGCCGAGGAACTGGCCGCCTCGCACGAGGTGCTCCGGAAGGCGGGCCACGACGTGGTCATCGCGACCCCCGGCGGCGTCCGGCCGACCGTGGACCCCATCAGCCTCGACGAGCGCGGCGGCGTGGAGGAGGCGGACGCCAAGAGGTTCCGGGCCTACCTGGACGCCATCGACGCGGAACTCGCCCGTCCCACCGATCTCTCCACGGTGTCGGCCGGCGACTACGACGCGGTGTACATCCCCGGCGGTCACGGCCCGATGGCCGACCTCGCCGTCAGTGCGGACCTCGGCCGGCTGCTGACCGACGCCGACGCCCAGGGCAAGATCGTCGCGGCCCTCTGCCACGGTCCCGCCGCGCTGCTCAGCGCCGTCGGCGAGGACGGCTCCTTCGCCTTCTCCGGGCGTGAGATGACCACGTTCAGTGACGAGGAGGAGCAGCAGGGCGGCCTCGGCGACAAGTCGCCCTACCTGGTCGAGTCGCGCCTGCGCGAGCTCGGCGCGGTGGTCCGGCCGGGCGGCGCGTGGGAGAGCCGCGTCGTCGTCGACGGCAACCTCGTCACCGGCCAGAACCCGCAGTCCAGCGCCGACACGGCGCGGCAGGTGGTCGAAGTACTGGCACGCCGCTGACCCTGCTGTCCGTTCCTGTGACGGGACCCGGCCGGGGCATTCCCCGGCCGGGTCCCGTCATGTCGCAGTGTCGCCGACCGGAGGAACCGGCGGCCGTCGGGAGGGCGCACGCCACGCCCGGGCAGGTGAGCGCTTCGCACGCGTCGGAACCCGCCCACCGCATCAGCGTTACGGATGGCCGCCACCAGGGCACTCGAGTCACGCAAGCACAGCCGGACCGGGTTACTGAAGGCTCCTCTTCGTGCACGTACGGTGACGAACGCGTTCGCCGGTCGGCCCTTCGGGGAGCACCATGGAACCGGCACCGCGTGAACCGCCCTCGACCGCCGGACATGGTGATGAACGAGAACTCGACCCCGACCGTGACCGCCGCCGCTGCCGCGTCCGCCGCGGTGTTCGGCGCTCCCTGCTGGGTCAGCCTCATGGCCCGCGATCTCCAGGCCGCCCAGGAGTTCTACGGGGCCGTGCTCGGCTGGAAGTTCCGCAAGGGAAGACTGGGCGACCAGTTCAGAGTCGCCGTGGTCGACGGTTCGCCGGTCGCCGGGATCGGGGCACTGGCACCCGCGCTGACCGTCGCCGTCGCCTGGACCCCGTACTTCGCCGTGGAGGACGCCGACCGGACCGCGGGTCGCATCCGGGAACGCAGCGGCACCGTGGCGGTGGGGCCGCTCGCCCTGTCCATGGGGCGCGGCGTGCTCGCGGCGGACCGCGACGGCGCCGTCTTCGGCCTCTGGGAGGGCGAACTGATGCGGGACTGGCCGGCCTGGCGTGACAAGGCACCCGCGTGGATCCGGCTGCTGGCCAAGGACGCCTTCGAATCGGCGATCTTCTACGGCGAGGTGTTCGACTGGGCGTCCGACCGGGCCGGCTGCTGCGAGGTCAGCTACCTGGAGGGCGCGGTCGTGCTGCACCGCGAGGGACGGGTGCTCGCCAGGCTCACCTCCGGAGCGGACGGCACCGCGGCGAACCCCCTGCTGCACCCCCGCTGGCATGTGCACTTCGCGGTGAAGAACCTCGAGGAGACGGTGCGCACGGCCGACCGGCACGGGGGCACCGTCCTCGCCGAGCGCACCACCCCGCACGGCGCCGAGGTCACCCTGCGGGACCCCGACGGCGCCATCTTCAACGTGACCGCCACGGACAACGCCGTACCGCAGTAGCACCACCCACGGGGAAGGGACCTTCAGACATGGACCGCGCCGCTGTGTTCGACGTCGACGGGACGCTGGCCGACACCAACCATCTCCATGTCGTGTGCTGGTGGGAGGCCTTCCGGCAGGCCGGACACCGCGTGGCCATGCACCACATCCACCGCTCGGTCGGGCTGGCCGGCCAGGACCTGGTGGAACATGTGCTCGGCGACGACCGGGACACGGCGCAGGACGGGGCGATCAAGGACGCCCACAAGGCGCTCTACGCGACGTACTCCGACCGGCTGCCGGCCTTCGACCAGGCGGGAGACCTGCTGCGCGCCCTGGCGGGCGACGGCTGGACCGTGGTGCTCGCGAGCTCGGCCGGCGGATCGGAGCTCGCCGCGCTACGACGGGCCATCGACGCCGACGACGCCATCTCCGCGGTCGCGGGCGCCGACGACGTGGCGGAGGGCAAGCCCGCTCCCGAACCCGTCGAACACGCGCTGGAACTGGCCGGGGTCCCGGCCGACCGCGCCGTCTTCGTCGGCGACACGGTGTGGGACATGCAGGCCGCGTCCCGGGCGGGGGTGCGGTGCGTGGCGCTGCTGTGCGGAGGGATCCCGCGTACCGCACTGGAGGCCGCCGGAGCGGCGGCCGTCTTCGACGATCCGGCGGATCTGCTGGCCCGCATCAGCACCGCGCCGTTCGCCGAACTGCTGGAGCCGTCCGGACGTTAGGGTGCCGCGCCGTGCTTCAGTGTGCCCGGTGGCCCACCAACGGTGCCGTCCGCTCGCCGGAACCCTTGCGGACGCCGCGCAGGAACTCCTCCAGCGCCGCCTTGGCCGAGTGCCGCGGCTCCCAGTCCAGCTCCTCCCTGGCCCGGGCCGTGCTCATCACCGGCATCCGCAGCAGCGCGTCGAACAGCTGAGGCGACGCCGGTACGGCGCGCAGTCCCCATGCGGCCGACACCACCGCGTGTGCCGCCTGCCGCGGGACCCGCACCACCTTCGCCTTCAGCAGGTCGCCGAGGGTCCGTGCGTCGACCACCGGCTCGGCGGCGAGGTTGAACGCCCCGCGCGCGTCGAGCAGCACGGCGGACAGATACGCCTGCGCCGCGTCGTCGGTGTGCAGTGCCTGGAAGCGCAGTCCTTCGATGTCGGGCACGAAGGGAAGCAGTCCCGGCCTGATCAGCGGGCCCGGCAGGAACTTCCCGGCGAAGATCCGGCGCTGCTCGCTGGCGGACGTCTCCTTGAACATGAACGCCGGTCGCATGCGTACCACGCGGGTGCTGGATTGCCGCAGCTCGAAGGCGTCGAGCGCCCGCTCCAGATAGGACTTCTCGCGGCAGTAGGCCGCCTCCGGCCAGCCGTGGGTGGGCCACGACTCGTCGACGCCGGGGCCGGTCTTCGGGCCCGGCGTGTAGGCGCCGACCGACGAGGCGTGGACGAGTGCCGGTACCTGCGCGGCGGCGACCGCGTCGAAGAGCCGCAACGACCCGAGGACGTTGGTCTGCCAGGTCGTGGCGGGGGAGTGGGTCGGCTGGAAGCGCCACGCGAGGTGGATCACGGCGTCGGCTCCCTCCAGATGCCGCACGAGCCGTTCACCGGCGTCCTCGCGGGCCAGATCCACGGCCGCCCAGGACGTCCGCGAGATGTCCAGGTCGGGTACGCGTCGTGCGAGGCCGAGGACCGACGCGATCCGCGAGTCGCCCGCGAGCGCCCTCATCACGCTCGTGCCCACATTTCCGGTGGCCCCGGTGACCACCACCCGCAGTCCTGTCTTCACGCTCATCAGCCACTCCGTGGGGTTCCCGGAAAAGAACCGGCTGCCGACCGGGTCCCCGGCGGGCGCGTACCGAAACGGATGAAACCCGCGGTGGTGGGCACACGGGATCAAGAAGCCGGGCAACGGGATCAAGAAATCGCCGGATCGGCACCGGCCGCCGCCGGCTCAGTCTGCCGAAGGAGCCTGGAATGACAAGTCTGCCGGGAGTGGACCGGGGCGCAGTGGCGCTCGTGCTCGCCCCGGGTGTGTACGCCCCGCAGAGCGACACGTTTCTGCTCGCGGACGCGCTCGAGCGTGAACCGCTGAAGCCTGGTGCCGAGGTGCTCGACGTGGGCACCGGCACCGGAGCGCTGGCCCTGACGGCCGCCCGGCGCGGCGCCCGTGTGACGGCGGTCGACCGATCATGGCGTGCCGTCGTCGCCACCCGCCTCAATGCCGTGCTCGCGCGCCGCCGGGTGCGCGTCCTGCACGGTGACCTGCTGGACCCGGCCATGGGCCGGCGCTTCGACCTGATCGTGTGCAATCCGCCCTACGTGCCCGCCCCGCACGCGCACCCGCCGCGGCGCGGCGCGGCCGTCGCCTGGGACGCGGGTCACGACGGCAGGGCCGTGCTGGACCGGATCTGCGACGGTGCCGCGGAGCTGCTGAACCCTTCGGGTGCCCTGCTGATGGTGCAGTCGGCGCTCAGCGGGGTGGGGGCGACCCTCGAGCGGCTGCAGGGCGCCGGACTGGACGCCGCAGTCGTGGAGCGTCGTCTCGTCCCCTTCGGGCCGGTCCTGCGTTCGCGCAGGAAGTGGCTCGAGCGGCGGGGGCTGATCGCTCCCGACGAGGACAAGGAAGAGCTGGTGATCATCCGTGCCGAGCGAGTCTGAGGAGCGGACGGCCGAGGAGCCCTGCCGGCTGACGGTGACCCGGGAGGGGCCGATGCTGGTGGAGGGCCCCGTCGAGGTCGTACTCGACGACGGGACCACGGTGCGTTCCGACCGGTTCACCGTCGCGCTGTGCACGTGCCGGCGCAGCCGGACGTATCCGTGGTGCGACACCAGTCATCGGCGACGGAGCAGGAGGTGAACGATGACGGACGTCGTCACGGCCACGGGCGCCGCCCTTGAGGGCGAACTGCCGGGCGCGAGGGGAGATGTGTCGCAGGGCGTGCTGAACGCCCTCCGCGACCCGGCCGGCGCACGGCTGCCGCACCCCGGCTCCGCGGAGAGCGCAGACCCCCTCGGTGACGACCTGCAACTGGCCCTCTACGTCTGCTACGAGCTGCACTACCGCGGTTTCTCCGGCGTCGACCCGGCCTGGGAGTGGGACCCGGATCTGCTCGCGCTGCGCGCCGCGATGGAGCGGCGCTTCCTCCGAGCGGTCCGCGACCGGACCGCCGGTCACCTGGACGTGTACGACGCTCTGGACGAACTGCTCGTCGAACCGGTGGACGGCACAGGGGTGTCGTACTTCCTCAAGGACGAGGGACAGCTCCGGCACCTGCGCGAGTACGCCGCCATGCGCTCCCTGTACCACCTCAAGGAGGCCGATCCGCACGCCTGGGTGATCCCACGGCTGCACGGGAGGGCCAAAGCCGCCTTCGTGGCGGTCGAGTTCGACGAGTTCGGCGGCGGCCGCGCCGAGCGGGTGCACGCCCGGCTGTTCGCCGACCTGATGGCGGACCTCGGCCTCGACCCGGCCTACGGCCGGTACCTCGACGCCGCGCCCGCGGAGATGCTCGCGAACGTCAACCTGATGTCGCTGTTCGGCCTGCACCGTGCCCACCGGGGCGCGCTGGTGGGGCACTTCGCGCACGTCGAGGTGACGTCGTCACCCGGTTCGCGCAGGCTCGCCGAGGCGATGCGCCGCACCGGAGCGGGGCCGGCGGCCGAGCACTTCTACGCGGAGCACGTCACCGCCGACGCCGTGCACGAACAGATCGTGCGCCGTGACGTCATCGGTGGACTGCTGGCCGACGAACCCTCGCTCGCCTCCGACGTCGCCTTCGGGATTGCGGCGACAACCTGCCTGGAGGACCGCCTCGGTGACCGGATCATGGCCGCCTGGCGGAACGGCTCCACGAGCCTGCGTACGCCGCTGTGACGAAGGGTGAGTGTGAATACCGGCGCAGCGGCTGTGAACGGGCCCTTCCGGCGTGCCGTGGGCCCTCCATACCAGCGACTACCTACAGTAGCCAGCTGTGTGGCGGACAGGACCGCTCCGGTTCACAATGAGGCACCGGACGGACCTCGCTCCGCCGTGTCAGGGGGCCGCATAAACCGGGAGACCACGATGCTGATGCCCGACACGAGTGTGATCACCAGGCTGATTGCCCGCTACCGGGCGCAGGAACATTACGTCCTCGCCGCTCCCCACGACGACTCCGCGCGGAGACGGTTCGAGGACACCGCCTACACACTGTGTGTGCTCATGTGCGAGCGCACGGCCCGAGACGCGCTGCTGGCCGCCGAGACCTACGTGGGCCGCCGTATCCGGTCGGCCGCACCGGCCGTCGGGGAGGGCGCGGCATCCGGCGGGCGCTGAGGGGGATCCCGGACAGACCGGCACGCACGGGTCCGGGCGAGGGAGCGGGGAAGGACGAAGGTGTCAGAGGTTGAGGTCCGCACGAAGCTGCGGGCGCCGGTGGCCGGCATCGTCAGCCGGAGCAAGGAACCGGCCGTCGTACAGACCGTGCGATCGACCGCGGCGGCGACCATCTCCTACGTGGTCGCCCTGCACGTACTCGACAGCCCTGTCGCCCCGCTCACCGCGCCCCTGACCGCGCTGCTCGTCGTCCAGGTCACCCTCTACTCCACCCTCACCACCGGCGTGCGCCGGGTCAACTCCGTCGTCGTCGGCGTCCTCATCGCCATCGGCTTCAGCGCGCTCGTCGGCCTGACCTGGTGGAGCCTCGGACTGATCATCCTGGCCTCGCTGGTCGTCGGCAGATTCGTGCGGGTCGACGAGTTCGTCCCCGAGGTCGCGATCAGCGCGATGCTCGTGCTCGGCGTGACCCAGGTGACCGACACCGCCTGGGACCGGGTGCTCGAGACGCTCATCGGCGCCGTCGTGGGGCTGCTCTTCAACATGCTGTTCGTACCGCCGGTGTGGGTCGAGGCCGCCGGGGAGTCGATCGAGGATCTCGGGCGGCGCATGCGACGGCTCCTCCTGCACATCGGCGAGGAGCTGACGAGCCCCACCCCGGTCGAGCAGGCGGCGGCCCGGCTCCACGAGGCGCGCAGGCTCGACAACGACATCGCCGAGGTGGACGCGGCGCTGCGCCAGGCCGAGGACAGCCTCCGCTTCAATCCCCGGGTCAAGGAAGGGCTGTTGCACCGCATCGTGCTCCGCACAGGCCTCGACACCCTGGAGATCTGCGCCGTCGTCCTGCGGGTGCTGGCCCGCACCATCACCGACCTCGCGAAGGAACGACGCGAGGAGGAACTGTTCTCCCACGAGGTCGGCGTCGCACTCGAGGAACTCCTCGCGCACGTCGCCGACACGCTGGTGAGCTTCGCCGTCCTCGTCACCACCCAGACCAGCGAGAGCGCCGACGCGGCCGAGGAGCGGCTGACCGGTGAACTCGCCGCCGCCCGCGCCAGCCGGGACAACGCCGCCGATCTGCTGCTCAAGGGCGTCCAGCGACAGCCGCGCCACTGGCAGCTGCACGGCGCGCTGCTGACCGAGATCGACCGCATCCTCGACGAACTGGACATGGACCACCGGTCGCGGCGCCTGATGGAGGAGCTCGACCGTCACACCCGGGAACGGCGGGAGAGGCGCCCGCGGCTGTCGGCACTCCGCGACTGGCTGTGGGGCAGGACGCCGCGCCGCGGTGCCGCCCGCTGACCGGCGTCGGCAACATCGCCAGCCGGCTCTCCGCGGAGGGCAGTGGACTCCCCGTCACCGACGCCCAGGTGACGAGCGGCGTCGTCGCCGACGCCGTCCTCGCGTTCTGCATCGGCGCGGGCCTGATGGTCGCCGCCGGCCTGGTGGCCGTCTTCTTCGCCGTCGCGGCCGAACGCAAATCTCTGGAGGACATCGCGACGCCGTTGTCCGGCGCCGCGGCCAAGGGCGACGGAACTCCGGGCGCGCCGGGCGTCCGACCGCACGCCGGGGTCCGCCGCCCCGGATCCGTTCAGCCGGTGCGCGCCGGCAGGGCGGCCAGCAGGAAGCCGTCGACCGGGCGGGTCGGGACCCGGCGCAGGGGGATCGACAGGTCCTGCGGCGGCACACCGTGCTCCAGTCGCGCGAGCCGTGGCGCGAGGGCCTTCAGCAGCGCGACCGTGACGTCCTCGCCCGGACACCGGTGCCCCGTCGCCGTGTCGCCGCCGCCCTGCGGGATGAGCAGGTCCGATCCGGCCGGCCCGCCGTCGGTGAACCGCGCGGGCTCGAAGACGTACGGGTCGGGCCAGATCGCCGGATCGTGATGGTGGCCGTAGACGTCGAGCAGCACGAGTGTGCCCTCGGCGATCCGCTCGCCCCGCCATTCAAGATCCCGCACCGCGACACCGCCCAGGAAGGGCACGAACGGGTAGAAGCGGCGGACCTCGTGGGCGAAGGCCTCCGCGTCAGCCGGTCCGCCCTCGCGCAGCAGTTCCCGCTGCCGGGGCCACCGGTGCATCGCGTGCGCGGCGAAGGCCATGAACCAGGCCACCGCCGCGGTCGGCCGGATGATGTTGAGCACTTCGACCGCGGCGGTGTGCGCGTCCAGCAGCCCGTCGTCGTCGCGGTGCAGTGCCACGGCGTGCAACGCCGAGCCGGAGTGCTCCGTCCCGCTCCCGCGGATGTCCTCGATCAGGGCGCGGAGCCGTGCTTCCTGGCGGGTACGGGCGCTGCGGGCACGCCGGTGCCGCGGTCCCGCGGTGGCGAAACCGTCGACCATCGCCACCAGGTCGCGTGCCGTGGCCCGGCCGTCGTCCTCTCCGCGGGGTACCCCCGCCCAGTCGCAGACGGCGCGGGTGATCAGCACACTCGCCTCGGTGAACAGTTCGATCCTCGGCCGGTGGGCCCACTCCGCGACAGCGGTCTCCCACTCCTTCACGGCCCGTCCGGCAAGGCCGTCCACCCCCTCCGGGTCCTTCAGGAGGGAGACGAACAGCGCTTTACGGGCTCGGTGCGCCGGGCCGTCGAGCGTATGCACCGCTCCCCGGCCGAAGAGCGTGTCCAGGACGGGCCCCGGCAGCGCGGAGCGGCGTGCGATGTGCTGTTCGTCGTAGAAGAAGGGCACCGCGTCGAGGCCGTGCAGGGCGATCGCCGGCCGGCCCATGAGCCGGGTCCTCACGGGAGCGCCGCCGCTGCGCCGCACCAGGTCGGGCAGCCAGGCGTACCCCTCGAGAAGCGCGGGCAAGGTGGCGTCGGGGCGAAGGATCTCGCGTAGTTCCATGCGGGGAAGGTTCCCCGACGATCGGGCGAAATGCTGTGATTCGCCCTGATGTGGTCACCGTGGGTGCTGCTGCGCCCGCAGACTGCGGCCCCTGCTGCGCACGATCTCCTCCGCCACGGCGCTCAGCTTGCGGTTGGTCTGCTGCGAGAAGCGCCGCATGACGTCGAAGGCCGCGGCGGGGTCGCAGCCGAGGGCGTGCATCAGGATGCCGCTGGCCTGGTCGATGACGGCGCGTGAGTCCAGGGCCGTCTCGAGCTGGTTCACCTGGGCGAGAGCCGCCCGGTAGAAGTGGTCGCGCACCAGCCCTTGGGCGAACTGCTCTCCCAGCACGACCACCGGATGATGGGCCAGATGGGCGAACGCCCCGGGGTGGAAGCTGTAGAGACTCAGCGTCACTTCCACCTCGCTGCGCCGGAACGGCATCGTGACGCTGGAGCGGATACCCGACTCCAGGGCCGCGGCACGGTATTCCGGCCAGCGCTCCTCGTCCAGCAGATCGATGGCCGCGACGGGCTCGCCCGTGTCCAGGGCGATAGAGGTGGGACCTTCGCCCGCATCGAGCTCGACGGAGATCAGGGTCGTCAGATCGGGGTGGGTGGCGGCGGCGCGGCGCTCGGCCGAGCCGTCGGTGACCGTCGTCGCCGCGCCGCAGCAGGGCTCCACACAGCGCATCGCCGCTTCCGTGAAGTCCGAAAGGTCGCGGGCGCCGGCGGCGGGTTCCACGGTCGGGTCCGTCGGGGGCAGCATTGCGAATCCTCCTTCCGCGGGTGCGGTTGCCCGCCGCCCCGCACCACAAACCCCCGGTCCCTCACGCGAACTCACTGGTCGTCCCGTTGCGCCGCCGCGCGGTCGGATAACTTTCTCCCATGGCGCAGAGCGATGAGTCCGGCGACGACCTCGAGGATTTCGTCCGCCGGGTGGCCGAGCTGAGAGCCGCGCGGGGTCTGCCGCCGGACGAGCAGCAGACCCTCCTGGACGCGGCCCTGTTCGAACTCCAGCACGTTTCGGAGACCCTGTGGCCCAAGTACGAACGCCTGGCGGCCCAGGGCCCGGCCCGGGCGTCGGCGGACCGCACCGAGCTCCAGCTCCTGCGGGCCCTCTTCCAGCGGCTTCCGCTGCCCGTGGCCCTCATCGGCGGTGACACGGTCGTCCGCCGGATGAACCTCGCCGCCACGGACCTCACCGGTGTACGCGCCGGCTACGCCGCCGGCCGGCCGCTGTCCGGGCTGCTGCGCCCCGGCGACCGCAGCGCCCTGCGCTCGCAGGCGGCCGCCGTCGCCAGGGGAGAGGGGCCGCGCAGCCTGCGCGTACATCTGCAGCAGCGTCCGGAGGAGACGCTGCGGGCCACACTCACCGCACTGCGCCCGCCGAACGAACCGCACCCCGCCGTGCTCATGGTCCTCCAGTCCGACATGGTCCACGACCGGCAGGACGGCGGCCGGTCCGGCGCCCCGGCCGGCCGCACCGGGACCAGACTGCGCCGCGCCACCGCCCCCGACCTCGCGGAGGTCGCCGCGCACGCGGCCCAGATCGACCTTCTGGACGGCATGACCACCGCGCTGCTGTCCGCCCCCGTCGGCGAACCGGAAGCGGTGCTGGACGCGGCGGCGGCGGTGCTCGCCGCCCACGGCGCGGACTGGGCCGTCGCCGACCTCGTGACCGGAGCCGGTCTGCGCCGCATCGCCGTGAAGGGCCCGTCCGGCGAGGAGGCGGCCGCGCTGGCGGCACGGATGGCGGCCCAGGACCCGGCCGGCTGCCCGATCGTCGTCGACTGCGCCCGGGAGGGCTCCTCGCTGCTCCAGGTGCGCCCGGAGGACCTCGACTGCTTCGGCCGGGACGCGGACGGTGACTCCGTCCTCGTACAGGCCGACGTGACGTCCCTGCTCTGCGTGCCCGTCCAGGAACGCCGTGAGGGAGGGGGGCGGGTCCTCGGGGTGCTGTCGCTGTTCCGCAGTGGGGGCACGCACGCGTTCTCGATGGCGCACGCCCGTGCCGTCGACGTCGTCTCGCGGCATGTCGCGCTGGCTATGCGGCGCGCCGTATGACGTCCTCGCGCAGGGCCTCGTCGCGCATGACCTCGTTCCGCAGCTGGTCGCAGCACCGGCTGATCAGCCGGGACACGTGCATCTGGGAGATCCCCAGCGTCTGGGCGATGCTGCTCTGGGTCATGTCGCGGAAGAAGCGCATGTACAGGATGTTCTGCTCACGCTCGGGCAGCTTGCGCAGTCCCGGCTTCACCGCCTCGCGGTCCACCAGCACGTCGATCGCGGGATCGGCCGAGCCCAGGGTGTCGCTGAGCGAGTAGCCGTCGTCCGCGCCCGGGAGCTCCGCGTCGAGGGACAGCGCGGTGAAACTCTCCAGCGCCTCAAGACCGACCAGGGCGTCCTCCTCGGAGACGCCGGCGCGTTCGGCGATCTCGGCGACGGTCGGGGCGCGCCCCGAGACCGTCTGCACGAGGTCCTGGCGGGCGAACCGGACGCGGTTACGCAGATCCTGGACGCGGCGCGGCACGTGCAGGGCCCACATGTGGTCGCGGAAGTGCCGCTTGACCTCGCCCACGACGGTGGGCACCGCGAAGCTCTCGAAGGCGCCGCGCGAGGGGTCGTAGCGGTCGACCGCCTTGACCAGGCCGAGAGCGGCGACCTGCTGGAGGTCCTCGATGGACTCGCCGCGGTTGCGGAACCGGCCGGCGATCCGTTCGGCCATCGGCAGCCAGGCGGACACGATCTCCTGGCGTACTTCCTGCCGCTCGGGTCCGTCGTCGAGTTCGGCGAGCCTGCGGAAGGCGGCCGCTGTGTCGGGGGCGTCGGAGTGAGAGTGCTTGGTGTGAGCGAACGTGGGCATGATGTCGCGACTCCCTGGGATGTGGGGGCTGCAATGCCGGAAAATCGAGTCACCCGGGGATCACGGACAGGGGCCTGAAACGCCCGGAGCATCCGCTCCCACGGGGCGTGCCTCCTGTCCGAAGCACAACACGCACCTGCCCGGGCGAGTGCGGCCAAAACCTCTCAGCCGACGGCCGGTACGTCGATCCGCGCATCCACCGGAAGGTGGTACACGGCGAACGCGTGGCCGATGACCGGCTGCGCGACATTACGCACCTTGACACCGCCGGCGGTCATCCCGTGCTCGGTGCCCATGTGGGCGTGGCCGTGCACCGCCAGGTGCGCCTCGCCCTCGTCGATCGCCTCCGCGAGGAGGTACGTGCCCAGGAACGGATAGATCTCCGGCGGTTCCCCGGCCAGCGTGTCGGGGACCGGCGAGAAGTGCGTGAGGGCGATGAGGACCTCGCAGCCCCGGTCCCGCAGATCGAGCAGGGAACGGGCCAGATCGGCCGCGCACAGGCGGCTGTAACGGACGAAGGACCTCATCTCCGGCTCGCCGAACTCGCCCGCGCTGCGGCCCGCGAAGCCGCCGCCGAAGCCCTTCGTGCCGGCGACGCCGACCTTGGTGCCGCCGACGTCGAGCACCGTGCCCGCGCCCTCGAGGACGGTCGCGCCGGCGCGTTCGAGTACGCCCGTCACCTCGTCCTGAAGGTCACTGTGGTAGTCGTGGTTCCCCAGGACGGCGATGACCGGCACCGGCAGCCCCTTGATCTCGTCGGCAACCACCTGTGCCTCCTCGAGCGTGCCGTGGCGGGTCAGGTCGCCCGCCAGCAGCAGCATGTCGGCACAGTCACCGAGCGTCTCCCACGCGGGGCGCAGCAGCCCTCGGCTGTCGGGCGCCAGGTGGATGTCTCCCACGGCAGCAACACGGATCACTCGAGCTCCTCGGGCCGTTCGGGGGCCGTGGCACAGGCGACCGTGAGGTCGGCCCGCACCGGCAGCCCGCCGAGTTCGGTCTCTGCGATGCGCAGGATCTCGCTCCTGCACGCGGCCGTGGACACGGTGCCCCACAGGTGCACGTATCCGCCGCGCATGTCGATCTGTACGCCCAGTTCCGAGATCTCCTCGTCCGCGAGCCGCTCCCGCAGACGAGCGATCCGGTACTCGGAAGCCTCAGGTTCCCTCATGGGGCACCTCCCGCGGCGGGATGACGTCCAGCCGCTCAAGCAGATACAGGAACGCGTCCGGCATCGGCGAGGAGGAGTGCTCGCGGCGCAGCCGGTCCCAGTCGACCCGCTCGCGCAGCGCCCGGGCGATCGGCAGCAGGGCGCCGAAGTCGCAGTGATGCTCCGACAGCGCTGTGAGGCGGCTCTCCAGCAGGTCGGACGGGGCGAGCACCGGCATGTGCACGGAGTCGACCGGCAGGATCTCGGCCCGGTCGAGCATCTCCTTGGTGACGGGGCGGTGGGCCAGTTCGAAGATCAGGTCGATCTCCTCGCCGCCCGCCCTGGCCTTCACCAGCCAGTCCTCCGGCGGCGAGACGACCTCGATCCCCCCTTCGACGAGGGTCCGCACCACGCCCTCGGCGTCCTCCCTGCGGAGGCAGAAGTCTGAGTCGTGCTGCAGCCGGATGGGCACTCCGTGCGCGTAGGCGGCCACGCTTCCGACCAGGGCGAAGGGGTACCCCGACGCCTTGAGCAGGGCGCCCACCTGTTTCGTGGCCTGAAGGATCGCCTGGGTGTGGTCCTGCGGCAGTTCTTCCGGGGCGCTCGCCGCCGGTTGGACGGCGGCGACCGCGTCGAGCGCTCCGCCGGGCCCTGAGGCCCGAGGCAGAGTTCCCGGCCGGGCCGTGTCCTGAGGGTGGTTCATTACCGCTTCTCCGTCCTGGGTCCGTCTCGGAGTTGGATAGGCCGTTCCCGCTGCTTCCCACTGTCCGGGGACGTCGTGGGGACACGACAGGTACCCCGTCGGCGGCAAATGATCCGTCCTGGGCCGCCCGTGGTCCGCCCGGTGTCCCGGCTTCACCGGTTTCGACGGGGCCGCCCTGGCCGGCCTTGCCGTCGCGCGGTCCGCGCGAGGCGGAAGGACGGCGGTGTGGCGCTGCCCACGGCGGGTACCCGAACGGCCGCGGGTGGCCGCTGCCGAGCAAGGCGGCAATAGTCGGAAAGCCGGTACGAGTGTCGAGGAGGCGGAGCCAATGGTCTCGCGAGCCACCAGGCCGCCGGGGGAGGAATCCGCCGCCGGCGGCGAGCGGTTCGGCGTCGCCGCCCGGCAACGGGGCGACACCGTCGTCCTCTCCCTGAGCGGCGAACTCGACCACGACACCGCCGCGCCCCTGCGGGAAGCCATCGAGGAGCATCTGCACGCGGGCGCCAAGCGGCTCGTCGTCGACTGCGCCGGACTGGACTTCTGCGACTCCACCGGGCTGAACGTCCTCCTGCACGGGCGGTTGGCCGCCCAGGAGACGGACGCTCGGGTGGAACTCGCGGGTCTGCGGCCCCCTGTGGCGCGCATGTTCGAGATAACGGGGGCACATACGGTGTTCCGGGTGCACGCCGGCGTGGACGAAGCGCTGGCGGACGAGCCGTCGACCTGACGGAGGAGGCCTGATGACCACGGGCCCCGGAGGGCACGGGCAGACCCGCCGGCTGGCGCTGTTCGGGACGAAAGGGGTCGTCAGCCGGTGTCGTGACTTCACCGAGCAGGCGCTGGCCGACTGGGGATGGACGGCGGCCGGACCCGAAGGACCCAGCGACGTCGTGGAGGACGTGCTCCTGCTCGTGTCCGAGCTGGTGACGAACGCCTGCCTGCACGCGGGCGGTCCCGAAGAACTGGTGCTCAGCAGGTCCGCGGAGTGGCTGCGGGTCGAGGTGGCCGACGCCGACCCCCGCCGGCCCCGGCGCAAGGTGCAGAGCGATCTCTCCCGGCCGGGCGGCCACGGGCTGATCATCATGGAGCGGCTGGCGCACAGTTGGGGCTCGGAGCCCCGCGGCACGGGAAAGGTCGTCTGGCTGGAGGTGCGGCTCAGTCCCGCACGGGGACAGCGGATGAGTCGTCCATGATCCCGGCCCGCAGCTTCTCGAGGATGCGTGCCAGCAGACGTGACACATGCATCTGCGAGATGCCGAGCCGCTCGCCGATCTCCGACTGCGTCAGCTCCTCGCGGAAGCGCAGCGACAGGATCAGCCTGTCGCGCTCGTCCAGCGTGGCGATGAGGGGCTTGAGCGCTTCGAGGGAGTCGATGATGTCGAAGGCGGGGTCGTCGATGCCGAGGCGCCTGTTGACGGCGTTGGACGCGTCCTCGTCGTTCACCGTGGCGTCGAGCGACTGCGCCGTGTAGCCGTTGGACGCGCGCTCGCCCTCCACCACCTCCTCCTCGCTGACGCCGAGGTACGCGGCCAGCTCGGCGGTGGTGGGCCTGCGTCCCAGCCGCTGTTCCAGGACGTCGAGCGCCTTGGCGAGGTCGATCCGCAGCTCCTGGAGCCGGCGCGGCACACGCACCGACCAGCTGGAGTCCCGGAAGAACCGTTTGATCTCACCGATCACGGTGGGGAGCGCGAACGAGGCGAACTCGACCTCGCGCTCCAGGTCGAAGCGGTTGATCGCCTTGATCAGACCGATCGTCCCGACCTGGATGATGTCCTCCATCGGTTCGGCCCGGTTGGCGAACCGGAGCGCCGCGAACTTCACGAGGCTCAGGTTCAGCTCCACCAGCGTGTTGCGGACGTAGGAGTACTCCGGGGTGCCCTCTTCCAGAACGGCGAGCCGGGCGAACAGCGTGGTCGACAGCGCGCGGGCGTCCATGGGGCTGACGGCGCGCGGGTCGGGGATCTCGGGGAGGCCGTCGAAAACGGCGCGCCGCTCCGACGTGAGGCGGGGCTCCGGGCGGCCGGCGGACTCCGGGGTTCCACTGTGGACGGACTGCCGGGTGTGGGTCGAACTGGACATCGCGGCTCCTTCGACGGGGCGGAGGCCGGCGCTGTCGGATGCAGCGGGACCGTCGGGCGAGCTCTTATGTACCGATGATTCCCCTTCGGGGTGCTTTGAAGCAATCGCTGGGGGGCACGCGACCCCTATGGAACGGGCTCCTGAACAGCAGATCTCCGTCAGCCGCCGCTTTCCCCTCGACGGTGGCCGGGGCGTGGTGGCCCGGTGCCGCGACCTGACACGCGAGGCCCTGGACGACTGGTTCGGCCCCTACGGCGCCGCCGGGCGTGTCCGGGCCCAGGACGCACTGCTCCTCGTGTCCGAGGTGGTCACCAACGCGTGCACGCACGGTGGCACCCCGTACGAGCTGAGGATCGACCGCGGCCCCGGCCGGATCAGGGTGCAGGTCAGCGACACCGGCGCGGCCCCGCCGCGCCCCCGGGGCCCGCATCACCCCGCCAGGGCCTCCGGACACGGTCTGTATCTGCTGGATCGCCTGTCCGAGGAGTGGGGATGGGCGCCTCATGGGAGGGGCAAGGCCGTCTGGTTCGTCGTCACGGTCCCGGACTGAGCCCCGTCGCCCGAGCGGCCGCAGTTCCCGTCGGGCGATCGTGCGGCCCCGCGCCGGGGTGTCGTGACAGTGCCCGCGTGCCACAGTGGAGGAGGCCGTGGGCGGCCCCGCTCCGGCGGTGCCCGGGCCACGGCGCCGCACGTCACGACAGCGCGAGGTCTGCGATGGACGCGTCCAGCAGTACGCCCGAGCCCCGGCGGGGCCGGCCTCCCGCGGAGCTGAGCGAGGAGGGTCTCACCAAGCTGCTGGCCGGGCTCACCGCCGTGCGCGACGGGGACCTCTCCGTCCGGTTGCCCTACGACTTCGGCCTGCTCGGCGAGATCGCCGCGATCTACAACGGGATGGTGGACCAGCTCTCCCTCGTCACCTCCGAGGTCACGAGGGTCGCCCGGGAGGTCGGCGGACAGGGCCTGCTCGGCGGCCAGGCCCGGGAGCCGCAGGTCAAGGGCGTGTGGTGGGAGCTCACCTCCGGCGTCAACACCATGGCGGACAACCTCACCTCGCAGGTCCGCTCCATCGCGCAGGTCGCCACCGCCGTGGCCCGCGGCGACCTCACTCAGAAGATCAAGGTCGACGCGCGGGGCGAGATCCTGGAGCTCAAGGAGACCATCAACACGATGGTCGACCGGCTCTCCTCGTTCGCGGAAGAGGTGTCCAGGGTGGCCCGCGAGGTCGGGACCGACGGGAACCTCGGCGGCCAGGCCACCGTTCGCGGAGTCTCCGGCACCTGGAAGGACCTCACCGACAACGTCAACTCGATGGCGAACAACCTCACCAACCAGGTCCGCAACATCGCCCAGGTCACCACCGCGGTCGCCCGCGGCGACCTGACCAGAAGGATCGACGTCGACGCGCGGGGCGAGATCCTCGAGCTGAAGACCACCATCAACACGATGGTCGACCAGCTCTCCTCGTTCGCGGCCGAGGTCACCAGGGTGGCCCGCGAGGTCGGCAGCGAAGGGCGACTGGGCGGGCAGGCCGAGGTCGAGGGCGTCTCCGGCACCTGGAAGCGGCTCACCGAGAACGTCAACGAACTCGCCGGGAACCTGACCCGCCAGGTGCGCGCCATCGCCGAGGTGACCAGCGCGGTCGCCGAGGGGGACCTCACCCGTTCCATCACCGTCGACGCGCCCGGCGAGGTCGGCGACCTCAAGGACAACATCAACGCCATGGTCGAGTCGCTGCGGGCGACGATCCGGGCCAACGAGGAACAGGACTGGCTCAAGACCAACCTCGCCCGGATCTCCGGCCTCATGCAGGGCACCAGGAGCCTGACCACGCTGGCCGAGCTGATCATGGACGAGGTGCCGCCCCTGGTCCGCGCCCAGTACGGCGGATTCTTCCTCGCGCAGGAGGGCGAAGAGGGGACCGACCTCGTCATGACCGCCGCGTACGGGGCCCCGGACGGCCGGGCCGACCGGGGCAGCCGTATCCCGCTCGGCCGGTCGCTGGTGGGACAGGCCGCCCGCAGCAGGCGCACGATCGAGGTCGACGACCTGCCGCCGGGCTACGCGACCGTCTTCTCCGGCACCGGCCGGACCGACCCGAGCCACCTCGTCGTGCTGCCCGTCGTCCTCGAGGACCAGCTGCTGGGCGTCGTCGAACTCGCCGCCGTGCAGCCCCTGACGGTCGTCCACCGGGACTTCCTCGACCAGTTCATCGAGTCGGTCGGCGTCAACGTCAGCTCGCTGATCGCCAACACCCGGACCGACGAACTGCTCGACAGGTCCCAGCGGCTGACCGCGGAACTCAGCAACCGCTCCCGGGAACTGCAGGCACGCCAGGAGGAGTTGCAGCGCTCCAACGCCGAACTCAAGGAGAAGGCGGCCCTGCTCGCCGACCGCAACCGCGACATCGAACGCAAGAACCTGGAGATCGAACAGGCCCGCCAGGAGCTTGAGGCCCGCGCCCAGCAGCTGTCCCGGACCTCGATGTACAAGTCCGAGTTCCTGGCCAACATGAGCCACGAGCTGCGCACACCGCTCAACAGCCTGCTGATCCTCGCGCAGTTGCTCGCACAGAACCTCGAGGGAAACCTCACCGAGAAGCAGGTGGACTACGCCGAGGTCATCCACTCCGCGGGCTCCGACCTGCTCCAGCTGATCAACGACATCCTCGACCTGTCCAAGGTCGAGGCCGGCAAGATGCCCGTCCACCCCGCGGCCTTCCCGCTCAGCGGACTCATGGAGCACGTCGAGGCCACGTTCCGGCCCGTGGCGACCGAACGTGAACTCGCCTTCGAGGCCGTGACGGAGCCGGACGCGCCGCAGTGGCTGACCACCGACGAGTCGAGGCTCCGCCAGGTGCTGCGCAACCTGCTGTCGAACGCGCTGAAGTTCACCGACCAGGGGAGGGTCGAACTGCGGGTCGCCGTCGCGGGCGAGGAAGAGGTGCCCTCCTCGCTGCGTGACTCCGGGCCCGTCGTCGCCTTCCGCGTCGTCGACACCGGCATCGGCATCCCGGCCGACCGGCTGGAGAGCATGTTCGGCGCCTTCCAGCAGGGCGACGGAACCACCTCCCGCCACTACGGCGGCACCGGTCTCGGGCTGTCGATCAGCCGGGAGGTCGCCCGGCTGCTCGGCGGCACCATCGAGGCGCAGAGCACCCTCGGACGCGGCAGCTGCTTCACTCTGTACCTCCCGGTCCACCGCCGCGGTTCCACCCAGGCGGAGCCGGGCGAGGCGAACGGCGGACCGGGCGGCGCCGGCACCCGGCCGGCCGCGCCGGTGAGGGACCGTACGGTCCTGGTCGTCGACGACGACACGCGCAACGTCTTCGCGCTCACCGAACTCCTCGAGCACGAAGGCGTGCACGTCATCACGGCGGACAACGGCAGGACCGGCATCGAGCTGGTGCGGACCCGGCACGACATCGGTCTTGTCGTGATGGACGTGATGATGGCGGGGACCGACGGCTACTCCGCGATGCAGGCGATCAGGAAACTGCCGCACGCCGCCGACGTGCCCATCATCGTCGTCACCGCGAAGGCGATGGCGGGCGACCGGGCGGAGGCGCTGGCCGCGGGAGCGGACGACTACGTGTCCAAGCCGGTCGACACCGACCGGCTCGTGGCGAAGATCCGGCTCTGGCTGGAACAGGGCCGCTGACCGGGCCGCCCCGCGGCTGCCCCGGATCCCATGGCGGAGACCTCAGCCGACGCGCACCGCGATCAGACTGGTGTCGTCGTCCGTGTCCCCGGTCGCGTCCCGCAGCAATTGGTCCACCTGCTCGTCGACCTGACGTGCCGTGAGCTTCTCGGCCGTGCGACGCAGCGCGGCCAAGCCCTCGTCGAGGCCGTCGTGGCGGCGCTCGATCAATCCGTCGGTGAAGAGCAGCAGGGTGTCCCCCCGGCGCAGCTGCGTCGTCGCCTCCTGGTAGACGGGGGCGTGCGTCGCGCCGAGCAGGATGTCCCGCGGGGGCTCCAGCAGCCGGGCCGTGCCGTGACGCAGCAGCAGGATCGGCAGGTGGCCGGCGCTCGCCCAGCGCAGCGTCCGGTCGCCCGGGTCGTACAGCGCGCACAGCGCCGTGGCCGTGGGGTGCCCGGCGGTGTGCAGGGTGACGTCGTTCAGCCAGGCCATCAGCCGGGCGGGGGAGCGGCCGGTGAACGCCAGGCCGCGCAGCGCGTTGCGCAGGGCGATCATGCCGGTGGCCGCGTCGATGCCGTGGCCCGCGATGTCGCCGACCGCCATCAGCACCTTTCCGTCGGGCAGCGGCAGGATGTCGTACCAGTCGCCGCCGACGCGGTACTCCTGCGCCGCCGGACGGTAGCGGGCCGCCACGCTCAGCCCCGGCAGTTTCGTCAGCGACGGCATCTCGGGGACGATCGCCTGCTGGAGCTGGAGCACCAGCCGGTGGCGCAGCGTCGCCTGCGCCCGCACGGCCGTGAGCTGGTCGAACGTCGCCGTCAGCGCGACCTCCGTGTGGTACTCGGCCGAGATGTCCTGGTAGACGCCGGTGATCCCGCACAGGTCCGCCCCGTCCAGCAACGGCTCGGCGGCGATCCGCACATGGCGCAGCCCGCCGTCGCGGCGCACCACGCGGACGACGGCCGCCGCGCCCTTGCGCCGCTCGACCAGGTCGGAGAGCAGTTCGCGCAGGCCGGCCGAATCGTCCGGGTGCACACGCGGCTCCAGCTCGGTCAGCGGGACCGGCGCCGAGCCGAAAGGCATACCGAAGATCGCGTACGTCTGCTCCGTCCAGGTCGACCGGCCGGAGCCGAAGTCGTCCTCGAAGAGCGCCAGGCCCTGGAGCCGGCCGACGGCCCGTCCGCCGGCCGTGCGGTGGTCGCTCCGGGTGTGCCACAGCACGACGGTGCGGTCGTCGCCCGCCGGCAGCACCCGTACGTCCACCAGCGGCGCGGGCGCGTCGAGCCTGTGCTCGGCGGGCAGCCGCGCGGCCCGCTGCGGGGTGCTCGCGTGCCGGGCCCGCCGTGACATGGCCTCGAGATCGACGTGGAGCAGCGGGAACGCGGCCTCCACGGGCCGGCCCACCGCACGGTGGGAGCCGCCCAGCGCGTCACCGGCCGGACCGTTCACATGCTCGACGAGCAGGGCACCGGTCCCCGGCTCACGGCACAGGATCATCGCCGGATGGGCCAGCGCGTCCAGCAGGTCGTCCAGGACGGGCTGCTCGGACGGCGTCACCTCCTCGGCCGCCAGCACCCGCGCCGCGACCTCGACCAGGCCCGTGAGCGCGCCGCGCAGTGAGCCGGTCAGATCGGCGGCGGCGGGCCAGACGGCGAGCGCCAGGCCGACGGTCCTGCCGCGCAACCGGAGCGGGAACAGCGCGCGGGCCGCTTCCTCAGAGGGGCCGGGCAGCATCTCGCCCGGGGGCAGGCCCGTCGGCAGCCACACGGGCGCTCCGTCGGTGAAGGCGGCACGGACCGGTGCGGGAGCGGCCGGGGGGATCCACTGCCACTGCGAGGCCTCGAGGGCGCTCACCCCCGCGTGACCCGCGAGCCGGAGGCATCCGGACGCGGTCAGCCGCCACAGCCACAGCGCCTCCGCACCGAGCGGCCGCAGCCCGCCCTCCAGCAACGTGTCCGCGCCCCTGGACACGGTGGCGGCGGCCTCGGCGGCCGTGACCACCCGGCGCAGCCGGCGCGCCTCTTCCTGCGGCGGGACGCCGTCGCCCGGGGCGCCGTCGGGCCCGGCAGCCGTCGACCCGGGCGCTGTGACGGCGATGGTTCCGGCGACGCCGTTCACGATGTCCGCGGCGATGTCCTCGCGGCTCAGCGAGGCCGACTCGGCGAGACGGGCGAGATGTTCGCCGGCCTCCGACGGGGCCACCCGCAACTGGGCGGCGAGGATCCCGGTGGCCAGGTCGGTCAGGTGACGCCGGGACAGTTCCTCGCGGAGCGCGGCGTTCTCCTCGCCGAGGCGGTGGACGAACGCCGCCTCCTCGCGCCGCCCGCCGCCCGCGGGTCCTTCGGCAGGCAGGACCACGACCACTCCCATCTCGAGCGGCAGTGCGACCAGACCAGCGGGTGATCGCGCCCGGTCCGGATTTTACGCGCGCTCCCCGGACCCGGCAGAAGTCGTCCGCCCGCCCTCGCGGCCGGTTCCGGCCTGCTGCCGGAATGTCCCCACGGGCGTCGGGTACACGCACTACCCGATCGGCCGCGCCCCGAGTCGCGGCGATTGCGGCCCAACAGGGCGCGGCGCACGGTGGAGGGGTCGGTTTCCCGTCCCCGGTCACAAGGTCCGGTCGCTAAGGAGTGGTCATGCCACGCGGTTCGAGTCCCAAGAGGGAACGGCAGTACGAGCACATCAAGGAGGGGGCCGAGGAACGCGGAGCGAGCGAGAAGCGCGCCAAGGAGATGGCCGCGCGCACGGTCAACAAGGAGCGTGCCCGCTCGGGCGAGTCCAAGAGCGCGAGCAAGACCTCCACCCAGGACATGTCGTCCTCCCGCCGTGGCGGCAAGCGCTCGCACAGCGGCTCGGAAGGCCCCACGTACGACCAGTTGTACACGGAGGCGCAGCGCCGCAACGTGCACGGTCGCTCTTCCATGAACAAGGAGGAGCTCAAGCGGTCACTGGGCAAGTGACCGGCCGGTGCGGATGCCGGGCGCCACGGGAGGCCGCGGCGCCCGGCATCCGCATGTCCGAAGCCATCCGCACGTCCGGAGCCCGGCCACCGAAGTTGGTTCACCACGTCCCGTCCCGGCCCCGCTGGGCCCCGCTGACCGTCGGCCGCGTGCCCGGGACGTATCAGGGGTGTGACCGGGATACGCGCCAAGGGGGCAACGGGATGATCTTGAAGCCCTGATCTGCTCGGATTCACGTGCGGCGGCGTGCAACGGGGTCGCGTTCGGCGACGTGCCGGGCGCGGGAACCAGCTACGCGCTCTGGGTCAGCAGACCGGCGTCGATGACCTCGGCGACAAGGGTGGCGCCGCGGCTGTTCTGGTGGATGTGGTCGGTCGTGAGCACGAGACCTCGCCGCCGCGAGATCGTGTCGAGGCTGCGGCGCAGCACTGCGTGCTGGACGAGGACGCCGACGACCGCTGCGGGCGTCACCTCCCGGTATGAAATCGGCGGCGGGTCCGCTTGGCGCAGTTCCTCGATCTGGCGTTCGTGGAGCGGAAGATAGGCCACCTCGTTGGTGGCGGCGACCTCGGCGATCATCCGGCTGTACGCCTGCGATGCCTGTGTCGCTGCTCCGTCGAGTTGTTGGCCGAGTACCGGTAGCGACAGCAGACCGATCGTCGCGTCGGTCTCCGCTCGCAGCCGTGCGACGACGGCTCCCAGGCACTGTTGGAACCAGCCGGCCGACGGGCGATCGGGGAGCTGTTTGCGCTTCATGGCCTGCTCGACTGGGTAGCCGGCAAGGCTCGCCCGGGCGTCGTTGGTCCCGATCAGCACGGTGATCACATCGGGTGGGTTCGCGACGACGGCGTCGAGGCGCTGCAAGAGGTTGTAGGCGAAGTCGCCGTTGACGCCGAAACGGGCGAGTCGCACGTCGCCGGGAGGGTGGCGTCGTCCGAGAAGTTCCAGGTAGTCGACGCTGAACTGCGCGCGGGTGAGGCTGTCGCCGAGGCACGCGACGCGTGTCGTCACGGCGCTTCCTCCGGGCTGGGCGTGTCGGCGCGATCGGTCGGACGGGGTTCGGTCCGAGGGCGGTGGTCGGTGCCGAGACCCGCGGTGACGGACAGGATGGACGA